>DASRLI010000472.1:0-7648 GCA_035648535.1 Occallatibacter sp.
GATGTGCGTCGCGCCTTCAGCCGAAAGCCAATCGGACAAAGCCATCAGTTCCTGGGTTGTCGTCTTGAAGGTCTTGACTCCGGTCGTTACCTTGCCGTCCACCATGTGACGAACACAGGCCACCACCGAGTCCTTATGTACGTCCAGACCGGCGCAATGCGCGTGCAAAACTTCCATCGCTCATCCTCCTGCGCCCCCGGCGTGGAACCCCTTTGAAGGAAATCTGACAAGCGTGCTCCGGGGCTAAGACGCAGCCCGTGGCACAATCCGGGGTGCTCAAGGGTTCCGGGTCCGACTTTACAACGGGCTCACGCGCACCAAAGCAATGAACGACCTCGGTGCCGTTGACGCAACAACACTCTACTACAGCAGAGACACCCGTTTCATCCCCCGTGGGTCGGCAACGACGGTGGGAGACTTTACAGAAACGTAGACTCCAAGTGGCATGTTCCTCAAGAAAATGCCACCTCGCATGATCTTCAGATGGCAACACGTGAATCGAAACCGCTCTAGAGGGACGGGAAGCAGACTTTTTCACCCGACCACCCAGCTGTCCGGATAGATAGTGACCGCCGAACATCCGTATGAGTAATTGAACCAGGAGTGCTCGGTGGTCGGAGTTGCGAAGAAGCCTTCCAGATTGTGCCTGCGAACCACTTCGGTCACAAACACACGCGGGCCATAGAACAGCGTGAAGAAACTGTCCCAGTCCACCGTCAACAGGAAGGACGAATCCAGCGCGGTCAAAGTGCCACGACCCGGAAAGGTCTCCTCGCGGCTTCTGAGCCTTGGTACATTGAGCCGTTGCACCGGATCGACATTCGGAAATTCGGGCACAAAAATCAGCTCCCCTCGTCCCGCAGCCTCGAACACATTCAGGAAATCCCCTTGCAGCAGTGGTTCGAATCGGCCTTCTCCCGGCATCCACACGGATCCGGATTCCAGAAAGTTCTTGAGGGCATCGCGCGCCGCGTAATCGCGCAAGTCTTCGTCGATCGATCCGATGGACGTCAGCAGCGCCTGGTTCAGTCTTGCGCAGGTGGCCAGTCCGGTTTGGGTGGCTACGTATGCCCACGTGCAATTTGCACCGGCACTCACGATCTGCTCGTCACTCGGATACTGTTTCGTCCTCTTCCAGGAAAGGGCATTCGGCACGCTGACAAACGGGTGAAGGATCACATAGACGGATTCAAATTGGCCGTCGTACGCCGTAAGAAGAGGCTCATCGTAAGCAGGGTAGATCAGGCTTTCGTATTGCACGCAACAGGATAACAAAGCGGGAATGGCTCGACCTGTGACGCACGACGCATCAGCGGCCATGACGTTGCTCTTAGAACTTTTGCCGTAAATGCGCGAGAATAGCTGCGGAGGTCCATTGCGATGTGCCGCAACATCAAAATACTTTTCAACTTCGACCCTCCTGTAACGGACGAAGAGATTCGCGCCGCCTCGCTTCAGTTCGTGCGCAAAGTCAGCGGCTTTAAAAAGCCGTCAAAAGCAAACGAGCCAGCGGTTCAATCGGCGGTGGATGAGATTGCCGCAGTTTCGGCACGCCTGCTGAACACGCTGGAAACCAACGCGCCGCCGCGGAGCCGCGAAGAAGTGGCCTCCAAAGCAAAGGCGCGCAACGCGGTGAGATTTCGCAGGGAAGGGCAGACCGCATGAAGGAGATTGTCGCCATCATCTTTGGATTGGGCCTGGGATGCAACGCGCTGCTCTTCGTGCCGCAAATTGTGGCTGTCTGGCGCAAGAAGACCGATGAAGGCATTTCGTTGATCACCTTCGGCGGCTTCAGCATCCTGCAAGCCATCGGCATTGTCCACGGCCTCTACCAGCAGGATCTTTCACTCACCTTCGGTATGGCAGCCAGTCTTCTTACCTGCGGCACGGTGACCGCTCTCACGCTTTACTATCGTGTCCGGCGTTTGCGCGCATAACCGTGCTGGTTGGCTTTGTGCTTTCACTGATCGCAGGCAGCGCCAAGCGGACGACGCCCCCGCTCATTGAGCCTCGGACGGGTCCACTGAATCCGCCGAGTTTAGGTCCACAAACGTGTCGACACTGTGCGCGAGTCCCGGCGCATAACATTTGCCGTCCGGTGCCTGGTTCGCAGGGCAGCCCGCGCTGAACTGCGGCCGCCTCGGAGACTGCGCATATTGCCAGACCACCGCGGAGCCGGCGACTTCCCGAGAAAGCCCCGCGCCCAACGGCGGGTTCGCAATCGTGCATCCCGGCGAAGGCGGACATTGGTCATTTGCAATCCAGAGCCTCAAGCGACGCTCCGCACTTTTACTTTCGGACTGGCCGTTTGCCAGTGCGTTCTCCCGGTCAACAATGTCCCGCGCCGTACTGATGGTCCCGCTTCCCTCTGGCACATCGATGCCGGAACAATAAACTCCAGCGCGCGCCCCATTTGCCCGTACCGCATCAGCCCATGCAATAAGATAAGCGGCCTGTTCCGGCAGCAAGCGTCCGCCTTCTTCCTGGTCCAGGAAAATGAGCACGTTCGCCGGAAAACCTTCGCGTGCCGCCGCGACTACAGCGACCTTCCCATCTGCAGCACCCAAAGCGGCCGCATCTGCGCCTTTCAGCTCCGCATACAGCCGACCGTTGAACAGAGCCAGAAACCCGAAACCGTTCTGCTTGAGCAGCGCGCGCTTGCCGGTCCAACTGTTTTGCTGCTCCCCCGGCGGATTGTTCAGCCAGTAGCTCGCGTAGCTGAACGACTTGCGCAGCGCCGGGAGCGCCGCATCACCGGGATAATCGTTGCGGTCAAATCCGAGATACGAGCGATGAACCGGATGCTGCGCTCGGCTTGTAACCGCCGCACCACTCAACAGCAGCACCGCCAGCGCGCCAGCCCATCCACGCCCCATAGCTCTCAATCACCCCAGAAACATCCCGGCAATCGAAGCCGAGATCAGGTTCGCCATCGTTCCTGCCAGCATGGCGCGTACACCTAACTTTGCCAGGTCGTTGCGCCGTTCCGGAACCAGAGCACCAATCCCGCCGATCTGCATGCCGATCGATCCGAGGTTCGCAAACCCGCACAGCGCGAACGTGGCAATGGTGAACGAACGCGGCATCAATGTTGCCCGCTGCGCACCCAGAGAAATGTAAGCGATCACCTCGTTCAATGCCATTCGTGTTCCCAGCAGATTGCCGATTGCCATGCAGTCATGCCATGGAACGCCAATCAGCCAAGCCACCGGCGCAAACACGTAGCCGAGGATCTGACCCAGCGAGCCTGGAACCCAGGGCACGCCGCCATGGACCCATCCAAGAATGCTGTCCAGCAGTGCCACCAGCGCCAGAAAGCTGATCAGCATGATGGCTACATTCATTGCCAGCTTGCCACCGTCGATGGTGCCGCGCGCAATCGCGCCAATCAGGTTCTCATCGGCATGCAACTCGTCCTTGGGGATCACGACCTTGCCCTCGGTGGCGGGCACTTCAGTCTCCGGCACCAGCATCTTGGCAATTAGAATCGTGCCCGGCGAGGTCATGATCACGGCCGAAAGCAGATGCCGCGCCTCCACGCCCTGCGAAATGTACATTGCCATGATTCCACCAGACACGTGCGCCATGCCGCTGGTCATGATCACCATCAGTTCGCTGCGCGTGGCCTTTGAAAGGAAGGGCCGGATTGTGAGCGGTGCTTCTGTCTGACCCATGAAGATACTGGCCGCCACGTTCATGCTCTCCGCGCCGGAGATGCGCATCGTCTTCAGCATCACCCACGCCATGCCGCGAATGATGATCTGCATTACGCCAATGTGATAGAGCAGGGCGAAAAATGCAGAGATGAAGATGATTGTCGGCAGTACCTGGAAGGCGAAGATGGAGCCAGAGTTGGGAGGAAGCAGGTTGCCGAACGCCCCGGAGTTGGGAAGCCCGAGTTGGCCGAACAAGACCCTCGTTCCGGCAAAGGTGGCAGATAGCATATTGTTGACTACGCCGCCGGCCCACGTCATTGCGCGCTGGCCGTAGTCGAAGCGCAGCACCAGAAACGCGAAAGTGACCTGCAGGCCGAGGCCCCAGGCAACGGTCCGCCAGCGGATGTGTCTGCGATCGGTCGAGCCCAGCCACGCTGCCAGCAGCACAGCCAGGATGCCCAGCACTCCCGTAAATCGAACCAAAGCAGTCCCTCCGTGTTCTTCGATTACCTTACAGCATTGTGCAGATATTCCTCCGCCGATTCGCGGGTAAAGATGCGGCCCACCAGGTCAACCGGTTCGGGAGGATTCTCAGTGAACTGAATGGCCCGCTTCAAGATTTCGATCGGCTCCGCTAGCAACTTCGCGTTGGTCGCGTAGACGGTAGCAAACGGTTGCCCTCTCTGCACCTGCGCGCCACGTCGCGCGTGGAACACGATGCCGGCGTGCGGATCGACGGGTTCGCCGGCCAACTCGCGCCCCGCGCCCGTTCTCTGCACCGCCCAGCCCAGCGCGGTCGTATCCATCTGGGACACATACCCGCTCTCCCATGCTTCGACCACCGCGGTCGCTCCCGGCTTGTGAAAACCAGCCAGATCATCAAAGACCGAAACGTCGCCGCCCTGAGCTTCGATCATCTTCAGAAAGATGCGCAAAGCAGAGCCGTTGGACAGCGCCGTTTCTGCACGCGCATACCCGTCCGCTGGCGTCGCCGCCTGGCCGCCGAGGTGAATCATCCAGCCGGCCAGAATCAGCGAAAGCTCACGCAGGTCGTTATTGCTTTCGGGGCCCTCGGCGGGCCGCTTGCCGCGCAGCAGTTCCACAGACTCGGCCACCTCTATCCAGTTGCCTGCTGTCGAGCCCAGAGGCTGGCCCATATCGGTCAGCAAAGCCACGGTGCGGGTTCCAGCTGCCTCGGCCGTCGCCACCATCAGGGCCGCTAGATACTCCGAATCCTCCTGCTTGCGCATGAAGGCCCCCGAGCCCGTCTTGACATCCAGCACCAGCGCGTCCAGTCCGGCGGCCAGTTTCTTGCTCAGAATCGATGCGCAGATCAGCCCAGGGCTTTCGACCGTCGCGGTGCGGTCGCGCAGGGCATAGAGCACGCGATCGGCCGGCACCAGTCGCGGGGTCTGGCTCACGATCGAAACGCCGCATAGGGCCAGAACATTCTCAAATCCTTCCAGCGAGAGCGCGGTCCGGAAACCGGGGATCGACTCCAATTTGTCGAGCGTCCCGCCGGTGTGGCCCAGTGCGCGTCCGCTAATCATAGGTACCGCCACGCCGCAGGCCGCCGCCAAAGGTGCGATCAGGAAGCTGGTCTTGTCGCCCACGCCGCCGGTCGAGTGCTTGTCCACGGCCTGCTTGCCCAGCCGCGCAGGCGAAAACTTCTCGCCCGAATCGCGCATGGCCAGCGTCAGCGCGCGCGTCTCCTCGAGCGACAACCCGCGCAGCCAGGCCGCCATCAACCACGCGGAAAGCTGCTCCAGCGGAATCGATCCCGATGCCGCTCCTGCAGCTAGAAAGCCTAGCTCGCGCGCGTCCAGCGTGCCGCCGTCACGTTTCTTTCGTATCAAATCCACGGTGTGAAGAGGGAGGAGAGTCGAAGTAGACATGACGGTCAGAACCTCATTTTGGTGACAGTTGAGATTATCGCAAGCGAGCCTGTTCCTCGAAAGATCGCCGTCACAGTCGAAAAACCACGCAGCGGCATTGACCGCGGAGTTTCATTGTGGAAGAATCCGAAGCCGCAGCAGTATTTCGTTTCAAATCGAATGCGAAATCGATTCTAGCGGGTTGTTCTAAGATCGATTCGCAACAAAGGAAGCTGGATTCAATGAGTGAACTGAAGGCAGCACGCACACATCTTTTCGCCTTTCTTGCAGCATCTTTTCTGGTTCTGCCTGCCTGCGCAGCGTGGGCCGCACAGAATGGCGCCACGCCCAACTCAGCTTCACCTGGCTGCCCGTCAATTGAGCAAAAGAGCTTTCCAACAGCCGCCATCTCGAACGGCTCCGTGAATGCCGTCCTCTACCTCCCCGATGCGAAGAACGGATACTATCGTGGTTCGCGCTTCGACTGGTCGGGCGTGGTCGGCTGCCTTGCTTACAAAGGCCACAACTACTTCGGTGTCTGGTTTCCGCACTACGATCCGCAGCTGCACGATGCCATCACCGGCCCCGTCGAAGAGTTCCGTTCAGCCAATGGCGACAGCGCTTTGAATTACGAAAGCGCCAAGCCCGGTGACCCATTCGTCAAGATAGGCGTTGGCGTGCTGCGCAGGGTCGACGATGCGCCCTTCAAATTCGCTACCACCTATCCGCTGATCGATGCAGGCAGGTGGACCACTCACGCCGGGCGGACCAGCGTCTCATTCGAACAAGACCTCAAGTCGCCGATCGGCATCGCCTACGTCTACAAGAAGACTCTGGAACTCGACAAGCGCGCCCCCGTTCTGATCCTCCGGCATGAGCTGAAGAACACGGGGACAGAAACCATCGACACCCAGGTTTACGATCACGACTTCTACGTGCTCGATGGAGCTGCCACGGGTCCGGACATGGAGGTGCGCTTTCCATTTGAGGCCAAGGCGGAAAAAGACCTGGGCAACGGCGCAAGGGTAGATGGCAAGAAGATTGTGTATGACCGCGAGCTGCAGACCGGGCAGAGCGCTTCAAGCTTTATCACCGGCTACTCGAGCGATGCGTCCAGCTACGATTTCATTGTTGAAAACAGTAAGACCGGCGTAGGAGTCGAGCAAACCGGCGATCAGCCAATCTCCCGGATCAACTTCTGGTCGATCCGCACAACCATCTGTCCAGAGGCGTACATTCACCTCAAGATCGCTCCTGGCGAAACAGCTCACTGGACCATCCGCTATCGCTTTTATGCGAAGTAGCCGTGCGGCGCCGCCTTACTTGAGCTTCATTTCGAAGGCCATCGGCAGCAGGCCGGAAAACGCCATCGTGCGAATTCCGTCCGCGGCTGGGAACAACACCGGCGCGTCGGGCAATATGAACTCAGCCAGCATCTGGCGGCAGGCGCCGCAAGGCGGGCTGGCCTTGTCGTTCAGGTTGGCCACGGCAACCGCCTCAATCCGAATCTCTGGCCCGAATCGGGAAACAGCGCTCACCAGCGCCGAACGTTCTGCGCAAATCGTCAGTCCGAAGCTGATGTTTTCCACGTTGGCTCCAGTCACAACTTCGCCGTTGGTCAACCGCAATGCCGCACCCACCCGGAAACCCGAATAAGGCGAATAAGAATTTTGAGCAGCCTCGCGCGCCTGTTCCATCAGCGTTTCGAGTTCCGGCGTGTTCTTCAAGGTCATTGTGCTTCCGATCTCCATCGGGACTGAGACTTGAGGCTAAAGCATTTCTGCTGCTTCTGTATATCAAGGATGCACCCGGTGCAAAGCGACTTAACCCCTGATCCGCTTCCTGGTGCCCCTGTTTCTCAAGTTGGGCTGCTTCTTTCCGATAAAGGCCTTAAGTGCTCGCTGCGCAGGGAGCTTGCATCCCGGCCGGCCGGATGAGTGGACGCAATGGATGAATTGACAAGGGAGTTCCTGATCGAGAGTCAGGAAGGGTTGGATCGCATGGAGCGGTGCCTGACGGATCTTGAGGCACGGCCGCACGATGCCGCCCTGCTGGGCGACATATTCCGTTCCGTGCACACGATCAAGGGAACCACTGGATTTTTAGGCTTCAAGCGGC
>DASRLI010000473.1:0-15041 GCA_035648535.1 Occallatibacter sp.
CCCTAGCGTTGTTGTGATTGTGCCGCGGTTCCATATAGAGCTGCGCCACATAGGGGCCCAATGGCATCACCAGTTCCGCCCCCGAGAAGAAATGAAATGCCTGCGGCAAAACCCCGACGACGGTTGCGGATCTTCCGTCCACGTCCACTGCGCGGCCCACCACTTCCTTGTCCGAATTGAATTGCATTACCCAGGTGGAGTACGGAACGAGGATGGTTGGCGCGGCGTTTGGCAGGTCGTCCTCAGCACGCAGATCCCGTCCAAGCATCGGCTGATAGCCAAGCACTTTGAGGAAGTCGTCATCAACCATGACGGTTGACAAGCGTTGCACGCTTCCGTTGATTTTCAGGTTCACTGAAGCGGCGGTGCGGTAGATCGTAAGAGCAGAGAAACAGGTCTGTTGGCGCTTCCAGTCAACAAAGTCAGAATAAGAAACCGGCATTGAGCCGCCGGAAGATGTGTTGCGCTCGCTCAGGTTCACGAGCTGGTTTTCCTGTGGATAGGGCAACGGTTGCAGAAGCGCTGCATTGATCACTCCAAAGAACGCGGAGTTGGCACCGATGCCGAGGGCCAGAGTGATGACCGCCACGATGGTAAATCCCGGGGTTCTAAGGAACTGCCTTACCGCGTACGTCAAATCTTGCTTCAGAAACTTCATCGCCGCCCTCTTTCCGTACGAGGGTCACACGGACCACAACGAGGTACGCGGGCCCTACATGGGTGGTTCCAGTCATGGACTAGCACGTGGGGTTCCAATAAATGCAATGAAAGGAACAGATTTTGTTTTCAACAACATGCGCGGACGGGGCAAGGCGGATTCGAGAGCGGCGGGTGTTCGTTTCCGGTCAGGGCTTTTCGATAATGAACAGGATTGAGGTTTTCTTCTCCGGCGGAACGAATCCGAGGGGGACGAAGTTCCCCATCCTTCAGCGCGCACATTCAGGCGTGAGTGAATCTTGACGAACACAAAGTCGTCAAAGCAATCACTGAGGACGTGGTAAGTACCGATATGTCGGCCAGTGTTCGCCGATTTGCCTGGGCATGATCCTGGGTTGACGAGAACAGACCAATGCGCTCATTGAGCGCGATTTGCGCTTCGAATTGAATATGGAAACTGGGGAACGCCCACGTCTTGAGCGATTAGATCTGATAATTGTCGGTTCTCAGTTCGAATTCGCTGGTGCCCGAAGGCCAACACATTCGATTCCAGCCACTACAACTGGACTATGAAGCAATCCACCGCGAACATTGCCAGGGACACAGCATACGGCAGATCGCCAAAGGCCTTCGAGTCTCTAGAGCTACCGTGCAACGTGTGCTGCGAAAGCAACCGTCCCCCGCACAAGCACCCGAGCAATTGAAGAAATCTGCCCGAAAAGATCCCTCACACGCCGTGACAAAACGAGTCGGAAAACCCACCCAGTAAACCTCACCAAATCAACGGCCGGATCTCAATGATTCGGCCGTGTCAAAAGGTGTGGGTTGTGGCACAGTGGAGGAAAACAAAGAAGGGCTCTCTATTTTCAGATTGGATCCGAGTTTCTAAGCTTGAAGGTTGGTACAGGTCTAAAGTGCGAGACAATCATCCTCTTCGAAGCTGCAAGATAAGCCAAATTGCCGCCTTCCGCATTGCATCGCAACCGGAAGGCGGCGTGGAGTGTTTCCAGTTCAAATACTTTGGCCAACGAGTCTAGAAGACGACTCGCAATGAAACCTGCATCTCGCGACTGTCAACCGCGGTATTGGAGATCTGACCGTAACTGGCGCTGTTGAGAGTAGCATTAGGCAATCCGAAGATTGGGTGGTTGGCAGCATTGAATACATCCCAACGAAGCTGTGTGGCAACGCGATCGGCGAACACGATGGACTTCATCAGCGACGTATCTAACTGAACCAAGCCAGGGCCGTTGATGGTATTTCGGCTGGCAGTTCCATATGTGTACGGTGCGTTGATGACGAAAGCCGATGTATTGAACCACTTTAACGCCGTCGGGTTGGATATCTTTGTGCTGGTACCCGTAGCATTTGGGCGCGGGGTTGCGCCGTTCCCGATATTGGTCACGTCGCTGCCATCCATGGCTGTCGCCGGACTCCCGGTTTGAACAGCCAGGATGCCGCCGAGCTGCCAGGAGCCAAACAACGCATTGACCAAGCGGTTGGAGTTGAATCGCTTGCCCTTTCCGAAAGGCGATTCAATAAGCCCGGAAGTTATCCAGCGGTGGCGAACATCGTAGTTGGAAACCCCGCGCTCCCCTTTTCCAAGATTGAAGGGATTGTTAGGAAAAAGCGAATTGCCCGAGGTCCCGTTTCCTGGCCGCACGCCGCTGGTGTTATCGATTGATTTGGAGAAAGTGTATGCGCTGAGCAAGGTCATGCCGCCGCTCAATTGCTTCTGTATCTTAGCTTGGAGGCCATTGTAGTTGGAATTGCCACTGCTTTGCGGATACTGTACCAGGCCAATGTACTGCCAGGGGCGTCTCGATTGGACAGAACTTGCACCCAGAGTCGTTGGCATATTGAGGGCGGCTTCCCGCTTCAGCCTATGGCCCTGGCTGCCAACATATGCGATATCCAGTACCGTGTTCCTTGAGAGGGAACGCTGAATATCCAGTGTCCATTGGTTGATGTAGGTCGTTCTGATGTTCGGGTCATTCGCAAGGATGGTGGGAATGGAAACGTTGATCGTAGTGCCGCTGCTGCCCGCGGTACTACCTGTGGGGTTGCTGAACGTCAAGTCGAGGGCGGGATCCTGAGAAGCGTTGATGAGTCCTGCCAGCGTCCGTGACATGTCATAGATAGAGTTGCCCATATCCAACATATCGTAAAACGTCCCGATGCCGGCGCGGATGACGGTCTTTTGATCAGGCGACCACGAGAGGCCGAGACGAGGCGCGAAGTTGTTGCGGTCGGGATTCACGAGCGAAGGCCCCATGCTGCCGTCGCGAACGAGAGAGATATTTTGAAGCCGGATCGCCAGCCCCAGGTACGGATCGAGATTTGCTCCCTTGTTGGACGCGCGGACAAGAATCGGAGGATTGGTGTTGATGTCTGTCAGGTTGGAGGAAGCATCGGTCAGATCCTTAAATGGCCGCAGGTATTCAAACCGGAGTCCATAAGTAAGCGTCAGGTTGTGTGTGATATGGAAAGTATCGTTTATGAATGCTGCGTTGTAAGAACCTACAAGCTGAGCAGCCGCCGGCTGAAACCCGGTCTGGTTGAATGAAAGGTATCCAAGCAGGAAGTCGGCAACGGGATCTCCCTTATTCCCAGCCACTGCGGGATTGCCGGTTGCAGAACCGTCCATGGAGAAAGCGCCAAGAGCAAATTGATTGCCGGTCTGGTTGTAGTGGATGGCTTCATACACTCCGCCAAAGGTCATGAAGTGTTTGCCATGAGTCCAACTGACGTTATCGTGGAATTCCCAGATGTTGTTATGGGTAAGATAGACGGTCGTCGGCTCTCCGAAGCCGGAATATCCTGCAATGGACATGCTGGGAATGCCCCAGAAGGCCGGATTACTTGTAGGATTGAGACTAGGGATCTTCAAAATCTTTGTATTGATATCGTTTTTGAAGGCGTTGTAGCCAGTGAGGTTGTTCACGAAACGGCTCCAGCCAAAGCGCTCCTCGTTGATGAGATGCGATCCAATGATCTGAATGCCGCCAGCGGCCACCTGGTCGGGCCGCGTGCTGACCAGGCCACCCTCGTGTATGAAACTGCCGGGGGTATACTGTGAATCCTTATCGTAATTCCAGCGGCCGAACCACGACAGGTTTGTGGACATCTGGTAGTCCACGCGAGCCATCGTCTGATCGCTTGAATTCACGAGCGCTTCATTGTTGATGTGATTATTTGTCGTTCCGGGAAGATTCGGCAGGCTGTAGTACTGCAGAGCCGCAACGGAAGTCGGATGGAAGCGGGTTGACGGAACAATATTACCGGGGAATGGGGTCGCAGTAATTGTTCCACCGGGGCCAGCCACGCGAGTAGCAGGGTCATAGATTGTATTCCGGCCGACGAAGTTGCCACCCATGACAGTACCCGAAGGCACAGTGGCGATTCTGGTTTGCCCCTTGCTATCCCGAAGGGCCTCATAGTTTCCGAAGAAGAAGAGGCGCTTCCGCAAAACTGGCCCTCCTACTGTTCCGCCAAACTGATTGCGGCGGAATTCAGGAATAGGAGCCGTTTTGCTATCGAAGTAGTTCTTGGCGTCAAACCATGAATTCCGAAGGAAGTCGAATGCGCTCCCGTGGAAATCATTGGAGCCAGACTTGGTGTCAACATTGATCTGACTCACGGCCCAGCCGTAATCGGCTGGATAGGTGGCAGCCTGGATCTTGAACTCCTGCAGGGCGTCAATTGAGGGCTGCAGAATATAACTGTTGAAGTTGGGATCAGTATTCTCGATACCGTCAAGAGTGTAGTGATTGAAGTCGTTGCGCTGACCATTGATGGTAAGGCTGGTGGCCCCGCGAGCGCCGCCCTGAAAACTGCTGGACTGAGAGGGCGGAGAAGAATTGGTGGCGCCGGCCGAAAGAACCGCCAACTGCAAATAGCTGCGGCCGTTCAATGGCAATTCAACGATTCGCTTATTCTCAACTACTTGGCCGATGGTGGAGTCTTCCTGGGAAAGCATGGCCGCATCAGCGGCTACGTTGACCGTTTGAGAAGCTTGTCCAACCAGGAGTGCAAAGTCGACACGAGCGGACTGCTGCACTTGTAAAGTGATATTTGACCGCACCTCGGTCTGAAATCCGGTCCGCTCAACAGTAATGTTGTACTCACCTGGCGGAAGTGCCGCGAATGTGTAGAGGCCGACCTGATCCGTATGGACATTGCGGGCAACACCCGTGGCAAGATTTACTAAACTCACGGATGAATTGGGTAAGACCGCGCCGCTTGGATCGGTAACGGTGCCTGCGATTGAGCCTGACGGGCCCTGTGCAAACGAAACGATGCCCGAGAATAGCAGCAAGAGCAAGAAACGGGATACAACCTTCATAAACATGCGTATGTCCTCCCTGTAAGGAATTCAGCTTTTTGTGTTCTCGCGGGAAGTGTGCGAAGTCCGCGCACTTAACCCGCTTGGATTTTTGTCGAGCCTCTCTCTGCGAAGGCGTGGCCTCGTCTCTGGCAGACAGCCTCGCCGATTCCAACTATCACCGGCGACCTCGGGCGTGTTCCATGACGCTCATAGAACAGCGTCAATCTAGAAAAGCGTTTGACAAGGGATGAAGGTAGTTGCGGAAACGGACCAATGGCTAGACGAATCTGATTGAAGATTCGGATTATTCTGCCGCGGGGCGGTTGGCAGCCAAAGCTTTGGCTTTGCGCGATGCATAGGGCAAGTGATACGGAGTGTTGCACTTGAAAGGCTATAAACAGGTGGCCGATATAGCGAGATGCGGGCAACTCACCCTCAGTACTGAAGCGATACCGGCGTCAACCCCAAGCGCCGAAATCGCTGCTCGCAGCCATGACAACCATTTCGGTCCCCGCCCTCGCCTGGCGTTTTCGAGGCCCGACTGCCAACTTCCAAGCTGCGCATGGCCTCTTGATCGAGTCTCCGCGTCTGTCACTCGGCAAGCGGCTCGATCCTCGCACCATTCTGCCGGAATTCACATAGATTGCAACCGATGGAACAGGCTATCATCGAACTTGGCACCTGCGCATGGGAGAATGCTGCAGCTGGAAAGGGATAGTACTCACCTTCCTGCTGTCCTACAATCGTCGCTTGTGAGCATTCCATGGTACCAACAATCCACTTAAGTCCCTTGCATGTTATGAGACAACCATCTCCTGCCCTATCTGCTTGACACCGCCGGGAACAGCCACTACGTTGAACGCAATATACGATAGGTGTTTAGGCTAAAAGAGTCGAAGATGCGCATGCTTGCGCTATGGGTAGGTCGATGCTTTCAATTCCGAAGAGAATTCGCTTTGAAAACTTCGCGATTGATCACCTCGTCGACCAAGATGGGCGGTATCTTCTTGAATTGGAGCCGGCGTTTCCGCTCTCTATCCGGCCGTTCTCGTTTCAATGTGATCCAGGCAGGCCCCGGTTTAACTGGCACGAAAGATTAGAGATCTTCGTCGCGGTCCAGGGTGAAGGTGATTTCCTCATGGGCAACGAGATTGTCCACTTTCGCCAGGGGGACATTCTTATCGTCGACAACATGAAGCATCACGGATTGCGAGAGATCTACGGCAGGCGATGCCGGGCAATTTCCATCAGCTTCCTGCCGGAACTCGTCTACAGCCCCGGTTCGCCACCGTACGCCTTCGCGCTGCTGGTTCCCTTTTATTCGCACTCGACCGGGGTACTGATTGTGCGCAATACGGATCAGGCAGCCGGTCAAATGCATAGAGCGATCATGCAACTGCTCGATGCCTACTTTAAGGAGGGCCGCGACCAGCCTGGTTGCTATGTGTCGTTTCTCGAGCTTCTCTACGTCCTGTCGCGGCATTTTTCCAATGCGGTTACCGACTACTCGGAGTATCTCAATCAGCAGTATCGAGTGCGCCGTCTTGCCAAACTGCTCCAGTACATCCAGGCAAATCACGCGGAGCAAATCCCTGTAAAGAAGGGAGCGGAGATGGCTGCGATGAGCGTTTCCCGGTTTATGAGGTTCTTCAAAGTATCCACCGGGATGACCTTCGTTTCTTACCTCACACACGTGCGCCTCAATCTTGCCGCCGAAATGTTGCGGAGCCCGGAGCAGAGTATCTGCCAAATAGCGGCAGCGGCCGGGTTTTCCGATCAAAGCTACTTCGGGCGTGTCTTTCACAAGCAGTTCGGCGTGTCGCCTACGAAGTTTCGAGCGCGGGCAGCGTCCTAGGTGCGTTATTGAGGCGACCTGCGCGGGGCAGAATTGTCCGAATCTTCGATTGGATACCCCTAGACTCTGATCAGTTTCCGCGTCTACTATTCGTGACGTGCCAATCGCTCGCCTTGATTGACGCACCGGTATGAACCTTATGAGTCTAAAGAGCGCGTCGCTGCTTTGCATTTTCGTTTCATTGGCTTGTGCCCATGGGCAGACCGTGGTGGGAATTCACGGTTCGCAGTTCACAATCAACGGCAATCCGACCTACACGGCCGCCAGCGGATTTCCCTCGGCCGATCAAAGCTTGCAGGGAACGCTCCTGAATGTTCGCGCCGTGCAGGCGATCTTTGATGATGCGAATTATCCGAATGGCGGCTCACGCGCCCATCCATACGCCTCAAATACGATGGGCCCGGTGTTCTGGGACTATCCTGACGGGCCCTGGGACCCGGAACGGAACCTCCGTGAATTTCTTGCGGCTCTTCCGGAGTGGAGGCACGCCGGTATCCTCGCTTTCACTGTGAACTTGCAGGGCGGCGGACCTCCGGATGGGAACTATGGAGAGAAAGATGCGCTGCAACCGCATTTGAACAGCGGCTTCGATCCGCAAGGCAACCTCAAGCCTGCATATGCCGCTCGCCTTCAGCGAGTGATTGAAGAAGCAGACAAGCAGGGCATGGTCGTCATCGTCGGATTCTTCTATCAGGGATCGAATGAGCGCATCCAGGCAGATCCGGAAGACCGGTACGCCAAGGAGGCCGTTCGGCAGGCCTCCCTCTTCTTGAAGAACCTTCCGCACCGCAACATTCTGATTGAGATCGCCAACGAAACCAATCCACAATCCTATAAACATCCCATCATGCAGCCCGATGGGATTCTCGATGCGGTTCTACTGGCACAGAAGACGGTCGAGCACCAGATCCCGGTTTCAATGAGCTGGGTTCAGGGTCCGATGCGTCGCGGGAGCCGAGGGGACTTGGCAATGCGCGCGGTGGATTATGTAATGTTCCACACGAACGGGCAAACGCCCGAATCAGCGCACGAATCGATTCAGGCTATGAAACGCTGGGCGGGTTATGACCGGCCTTTTCTGATCAACGAGGACGGAGTAAGCACATTCAATTTGCAGGCGGCAGTGCAGGAACACGTGGGCTGGGGCTACTACGATGATGGCCTCGGCAACTATCGCGACGGCTTCCAGGATCTGCCAGTTGACTGGAAGATTGGCTCTAACGTGAAGTGGGTATTCTTTGAGCAGGTGGCGCGCTTGACGGGATCTCCAGTGCCAGCACGGCCAAAATACGAAGACGGCACCCTGCCCAAGATTACGGTGTTCGGTCTGGAGCCGGGACAGGTGCTCAAGGGGCGCAACTGGATCGAGGCGATCGTAACCGACAACGATCCGCGCTGGCCCATCAAGCGCGTTGAGTTCTTCATTGACGACAAACCCTATAGCTACCGGCTCAACGCTCCATATTTCCTGGGCGGGCAGGAATGGTGGGACGCTATGGACATCTCCACCGGCCCCCATACCTTGCGCGTCGTAGCCTATGACATGCGAGGTCCGCGATTTACTGAGACTTGCTCCATCCTCGAAATTCCGTTTTCTATTGAAAGGTAGACACCCAATGAAGCACGCAATTATTACCTCTTTTCTCGGCAAGCTTCGCGATCGATTTTGCGAGTATCAGGAGCCACTGTCCATCCAACAGAAGCTCGAGCGAATGGCGCAGATACCAGGTGTGACTGGAGCGGAAGTCGTCCATCCATATGAGGTAGACACGGCCGAGATTATGCTGGCGCATCTCAAGCGGCTGAACCTTCAAATCTCCGCGATTAATGTCAATATCAAGGGCGATCCCGCATTCGCGTACGGATCGCTGTGTTCCCCTGATCCGGCGATTCGCCGCAAGGCAGTGGGCATGATAAAGGCCGCGAAGGACTACGCGGTGAGCGTTGGCGCCGACAAAGTCACGTGCTGCCCGCTAAGCGATGGCTATGATTACCCGTTCCACACTGACTATCGCAAGGCCTGGAACTCGATGGTCGATTGCGTTCGGGAAGCTGCGGAATACGTTCCGGAGATGCCGCTCTATATGGAGTACAAGCCCTCCGAAACGCGTGTGCACTGCACGCTGGACTCGGCGGCAAAGGCGCTTCTGTTGTGCAATGCTGTGGGACGTTCCAACGTGGGTATTACGCTCGACATCGGGCACTCCATCTACGGTGGGGAGAATCCCGCTGAAGCGCTTTCGCTGATTGCCTTGAGTGGCGTCCCGTATTACGTCCACATCAACGATAACAACGGCAAATGGGACTGGGACCTGATGGCCGGCACCTGCAACCTGTGGCTCTATGTCGAATTCCTCTATCATCTGAAGGAACTTGGCTACGATGGCTGGATCACCTCTGACACTTCGCCGGTACGCCAGGATGCGATCGAGACATTTGCTTTCAATGTGCGAATCACGGACAAGATCTGGAACTGGCTTGATGTAGTGGACCGGGGAGCAATCCGGCATCATTTGGATCGGCAGGAGTTTCTGCCCATCATGAAGCTTATGGAGCCCTTTTTCTTCGTGGGCGCCCGTGGTTCAAGCGAAAAATACGACAGTACCTTTATGAGTTCCGGAGCCTCCGCCCCGACGCTTGAGACCGCAGAGACCCAGTGAAGCAGGCACTCATCGTCGCATTTCTCGGGACGGTGCGAGATCGGTTCACCCAGATGGGTGAGCCGCTCTCCATTCGCGAGAAGCTGCGGAGAGCAGCGCTGATTCCCGGAGTTGAGGGCGCTGAGATCATTTTCCCTGATGAGTGTCATGAGCCTTCAGAGGTCCTCGAAGCCCTGGCCGAGACTGGACTTGTGCCAGCCGCCATCAACGTGAACCTGAAGGGTCGTCCCGAATTTCAGAAAGGCGCACTTAGCGTTTGCGACCCCGAAATCAGAGGGATGGCGGTCGATCAGATTATCAAAGCCAAGGAGTTTGCGCTGCGTGCTGGCGCGGAGCGAGTAACATGCGCACCGCTTGCCGATGGAGTGGACTATGCGCTGCAGCAGAATCATGCCGGCGCCTGGAGACGCACTGTAGAGACGCTTCAGACAGCGATTGAAGAGGGCCCGAATGTGCCTCTGTACCTTGAACACAAACCCTCGGATCCGCGTGTGCATGGTCTTCTTTCCTCGTCCGATATAGTTTTGCAGCTCTTGCACGACATCGGTCAGCAAGGAGCGGGGATTACGTTCAACGTTGGACACTCCTCGCTGGATGGGCTCTCGCCTGCGGCCTCGCTCGCGCAGGTGCTCGAAAGTGGTGTGCCGCTTTATGTCCACCTGTGCGATGCTGCGGGGGGTTGGGATTGGGATCTCCTTCCGGGCTCCTATCATCCCTGGCACTTGCTCGAGTTTCTCCAAGGGCTTTCTGCGAGCGGATATGATGGGTGGCTAACAAGCGACAGCTTTCCATTGCGGCACGAGTCGCGAGCGTTCAGTGCAGAACATATTCAAAGGACCGCAAGCGCCCTGCGAACAGCAGAAAGCGCACCAGGCCATCGCCCCGGCTCTGATAGCGTCTTCTCCTGGAAGGACCTGGAGGCATGGCTATTTCCGAGCAACTAGATCCTACTGTCCCGCGTGTGATGAAGAGCCATCAACGCTTCCTTGTTCTCGCTGTTCTCTTCTCACTATCCATGTTGACGATTGTCGATCGTGTCGCAGTTTCCGCGGCAAAAGTCGACATGTCGCACGAGCTTGGATTTACCGACATCACATTTGGATTAATCTTTGGCGCTTTTGCATTAGGCTATGCATTCTTCCAGATTCCTGCCGGCTTGCTTGCTGACCGGTTCGGATCGCGGCTGCCGATGGCGTCTGTGGTTGGTCTCTGGTCACTGTTCACGGGGCTGACGATTATCATCCGGAATCCAGCCATGTTCGTGGGCGTATGGTTTTTCTTCGGTGCGGCCGAGGCGGGTGCGTTTCCTATATCGGCGCGCGTCATTCGATCCTGGCTGCCGGTTCGCGAGACGGGAATGGCTCAAGGCATCCTATTTAGTGGGTCCCGGCTGGGCGCGGCCTTCGGACTGACGATCGTCTCCTGGGCTGTAGGCGGTTTCGGCTGGAGAATCTCTTTCGTGGTACTTGGCGGGTTGGGAATTATCTGGGCGGCGGCTTGGCTTATGTGGTTCCGCAACACACCTGAGGACTCTCCCTGGACCTCGGCCGCTGAGCGCGAGTACATTCGGTCCGATCGCCAGTTGCCGGCAACTGCGGCTGCCGCTGCGCCAGGAGACAAGGTCCACCAGAGCATCTGGAAACTTCGTGAGACGCCGGCACTCATGTTGCAGTACTTCGCCTCAAACTTTACATTCTTCCTGTGCTTCACCTGGCTCTTGCCTTACCTGCGACAGCGATATCAATTGGGAGCTGGCGAAGCCGGCTTGATGGCTGCAGTTCCGCTGTATTTCGGCGTTGCGGCGAATTGGATCAGCGGCGCCGTGGTCGATCGTCTCTATCGCAGGGGTTGGGGCCGTGTGTCCCGCGTGGCCCCGGCAGCCGCCGGTTTCCTTATCGGAGCGGCAGCGATTTGCTGCGCCGCACAAGCCCAAACCCCTTGGGCGTCTGTGCTGGCAATTGCAATTGCAACATTTGGTGTCGATCTGACGCTCAGCCCAAGTTGGACTCTGTGCATCGATATCGCAGGAGTGCACACTGGCACGCTCTCCGGCGCTATGAATATGTGCGGCAACGTTGGATCGTTTGCTAGTTCTCTCGCTTTCCCCTTGCTGTTTCGTTGGACTGGCCGCTCGGACACCTTCTTTTACTGTGCGGGAGCCATTAATCTCTGTGCTGCGGCTCTTTGGCTGACCTTAAGCGACCGCAAGACCCGGATCAAGGTCATTACATAAGGAGAGCTTCCATTTCGTCCAGGATTCATTGTGCTCGAATAACCTCACGATGAAGCCTGGCGAGAGGGATCACAACAAATATGAAAATCAAAATCGGAGCTACCAGCTACGTCTTTCGTTACCTCTTAAGCGATCCCTCCATGGCGCCTCAGCTTGACGGTCTCCTGCACCTTGCCAGAGAAGCCGGCCTGGATTCTTTTCAAGTATGCGAGAATGCGTGGCCACTGAGCGCATCACCCTCAGAGTGGACCCAACTCGCCCGGCAGGCCACCGACATCGGTCTCGAGTTATCCCTGGGTTGCATGACTCTTAATCCGGACGTGATCTTCAATTATCTGGACCGCGTGGAGGCGACGGGCGGAAGCTATCTAAGGGTTGTACTGGAGCGCGAAGGCGAGCCCGCTCTGACTCTGGAGCGCATCAGGCAGTTCCTCGACGGGATTGTGCCAGAACTCGAATCTCGAAAGGTATGCCTGGCGATTGAGAATCACTTCGAGATACCGTCGAGGCTTCTCGCCGAGGCAGCAATTGCCTATCCTGCGAATCTAGTTGGATTCTGTGTTGATGTGGCTAACTCGCTACGCAACTTCGAGGATACGAACACGGTCCTCGATCTACTGAGTCCGCGTGCTGTTTGTTACCACCTAAAAGATTACGTTGTAGCTGGTTCGAATGTCGGCTTCGCGGTGTCTGGAGCGCCCTTTGGTGATGGCAGGATTGGCGCACCTGGTTTACTGCGTCGCATTCTAGGTTGTGGCGATTCCATGCCCCAGATGTTTATAGAAACATGGACACCGGCGACTGGGAATTGGGCGACAGATGTGGATAAAGACGCGCTCTGGCTCGCTGCCTCCATTCGCAAGCTCAATACGCTCTTGGCTGACATCGACACAGAAGTATACTCAACAGACAGAGACCATTGAAGCTGAATCGGTCCCGGCTGGCGTGATCATGTCGGTTGGTAATGATGGACTCCAAATTCTCGGCTAAGCGTCTAACCCTCAGACTCCTTGCCGAGAAAAAATAGATTGAATTTCATTTAGATGATGGCGATTCGCAGAATCAGTCCTGAAATGTCGGCTTGCCGGAAGCAAGTCCCGGCTTGGTATTGATTTGGCCGGGTCCGTCTCGCGTTAAGATCCTCACCAACTCTCGCTGAAATTCCCCCGGCGCCACCGAGCCAGAGTACTTTGGTACCGCGCCTGCATTTGGAGCTTGAGAAGAAGTTGTTAGAATTGGCGAGCACGATGGGGGTCGGACAATCTTATGGTTCTGCGCGTTAGTATTTGGGCTCTAATCGGGCTTGGCGTGGCCTGCGGCTGGATGTATTACGGGATGACCGCCGGAGTCGGTCAGAACTTAGGGGCGTGGACGGTGGTTGCAATCACTGCTCCCGCTACGTTGATCGGGCGCGAGATTCCCCTTGCCTATTCCACGATTGCCTTTATCAATGCCGCTATTTACGCCGTGGTTGGTCTGTTGACCGAGACCCTCTGGCGGCTCACCTAGGGCCTTTTAACACTACTCAGGCCCTAGATCCGCACCAACTCACGCTGAATTTTTCCTGTGACCCAGGCTTTGCCGGGGGCAGTGAGCATGTCTATTTCGCTGCGGACGCCGAACTCGGGGAGGTAGATGCCTGGCTCGACGGAGAAGCAGGTGTGCGGCAGCAGGCGGCGCTCGTCGTGGGTTTCAAGATTGTCGAGATGCGCGCCGGGGCCGTGAATCTCATGGGCGATGTTGTGGCCGGTGCGATGGGTGAAGTACTCGCCGAATCCGGCGGCGCGAATGACGGCGCGGGCGGCATCATCGGCTTCGAATCCGCGAATGGGGCGGTTGGCGGCGAAGGCCTGCTCAACGGCGGAGATGGCGGCATCGCGGGCGTTGCGGACGGTTTCAAAGACGAGCTGCTCTTTGGCGCTGGGCTCGCGGCCGACGACGCCGGTCCAGGTGATGTCGTAGTAGACGGATTCTGGCGAGTCGACGCGGCCCCAGATATCGATGAGCAGGAAGTCGCCTTCGCGGATGGGGGCGGTGTGGTCGGCGGTGGGCTCGTAATGGGAGTCAGAACAGTTGGTATTGACGCTGACGTTGGGGCCGTTTTCCCAGACGAGACCAGCGCGGCGCATGGCTTCACTGAGCCACTGGACGTGGTCGAACTCGGTGTAGGGCGTGGGGCTGCCCTGAGCCGGGCGGAGGCGGCGGGCGATCTGCTGCCATCCTTCGGCGAGGAGGGTGTCGATGGCTTGCTGGGCGACGGCGTGGGTGGCGATCTGGTCGGCGGTGAGGACGGCTTCGAATTGGCTGACGAGGTCGGCGGAGCTGACGATGTGCTTGCCGAGGGTGCGGAGGAAATCGACGGTGCCGGCATCGACCATGGAGACGTACATGATGTCGTTGTTGGGCGAATACTGCATGGCGATCTGTTTCTGGTTTTGGAGGAGATTCTCTAGCCCCAGGTGCAATTCCTGCCAACTGGAATAGAGCGCCTTGCTGCCGGGGAGCGAGTCGAGGCGGGACTGCTCGATGCGATGGACGAGTTTGCGCGGCTCGCCTGTGGCGGGGATGAAGTAGTACCAGCGGCGGGTGATGTGGGCTTTGGGATCGAGGCCGAGGATGTGGGCGGCGATGGGGTCGCGGTGATGATGATCGTAAAACAGCCAGCCGTCGACGGCGGCCTCGCGGAGAGCGGCCTGGATCGCTTGAAGATTCATAGGGAAAATGATACGCGCGGACGCGCCGCTGTTGAAGGAATCTGTAAACCAGCGCTTGCTTGGAGCCAGCATTCCCTCAGGGGCTAAAGCCATGTTAGTTCCAGGCTCATTGATGTACGGGCTGAAGCCCGTACCCTTCATCGATGCGGGTTCCTTCGTAGCCTGTGATACCCGTACCCTTCAAGGCCTCGACTTACCAAGAGGTTGCTTAAAGCCCCGCCAAGGCTTCGGCCTGGGTGGGGAACAGGCCTGCGTACTTGGTGATGCCGACCATGGTGAAGACTTTGACGAAGTGCGCTGAAAGGCCGAAGGCCCGGACCTTCTGGCCGGAGTTGGCGGCTTCAATGAGCAGTTGGATTACGAGCGCGATGCCGCTGGAGTTGATGTAATCCACCTTGGTAAAGTCGAGCAGGATCTGTTTGACGTCGTTTTTGGGCAGGGCCTGGTAAGCGCCCAGGACCGCTTCTTTCGACGTGCTGGCAATGTCTCCTTCGAAGCGGAGAACGGTCACCGGAAGTCCGGCCGGAGAAGTAAGCTGGTCAACATGCGACTTGGTTTCACTCTGCACGATCGTTTGGTCTCCCTGTTCCTGATG
>DASRLI010000474.1:0-6150 GCA_035648535.1 Occallatibacter sp.
GGCTCTGGTGCAAATTTGTGCGAGGGGCACAGCAAAGCCAGTGGAGGGGTAAAGACTATGCGGCGAGTACCGCATTCCAGATTGCCGGGGCAGTTGGATTCTTGAGATGGAAATGCCCCAGGCCGAATTGTCCTTTGCGAATACGGCGGAGCAGCTCGATTCCAGCGATGGTAGTTGCCGCGCAATCAAAGTCTTTGAAGCCGAGCATTGGTCCGGTTCGGGATTTAATGCCACGGTGATCCTGTTCGATCAGATTGTTCAGGTATTTCGATGATCTCAGCCTGGTGTGCTTCCATGCCTCGTCTTCCTTTGGCATCTCGCGCGCGGCTCTGTGCGACGCAGCGTAGCCATCCAAGGTGATGCTGACTGGTGCGCGCCTTTGGGTGCGCAGCGCCTTGCGGAAAAACGCCTTGGCCGCCGCGACGTTTCGTGTCGGACTTAGTCGAAAATCGACGGTGTTGCCATCCCGGTCTACCGCACGATATAGGTAGGCCCATCGACCTCGCACCTTCAGGTATGTCTCGTCCACGCGCCAGGACCGGCCAACCTTACGCGCAAAGCGAGCCCAGCGCTTCTCGAACTCCGGAGCATACCTCTGTACCCAGCGCATGATCGTTGTATGCGAAAGATACAGTCCACGTTCGGCCATCATCTCAACCAGATCGCGAAAGCTGAGCTTATAGCACAGATACCAGCGCACACACAGAATGATGACGTCCCGGTCGAAATGTCGGCCTGCGAACAGATCCTTCATGCCTCTCAGTTTGCTCATTGTCGGCCCATTTGCTCCAAAACATTAATGTAATCCACTCCGTTTGCACCAGAACCATCTCAACCAGATCACGAAAGCTGAGCTTGTAACACAGGTACTAGCGCACACAAAGAATGATGACATCCCGGTCAAAATGGCGCCCTGTAAACAAATCCTTAGTGCATCTCAACTTGCTCATTGTCGGCCCATTTCTTCCAAATGATTACTGTAACCCACCCGACCTCGCTATTTGCACCAGAGCCGGATCGAAGGGGTGAGCCGTGGTCAGGGCGGGAATGTCGCAAGAGGCGCTGGCGGAAATGTTCCTCAAGAAGGCCGCGGAACCACCACCGGAAGCCAATCTCATTCTGGCAAGGCACCTTCAATCGAGAGAATCATGCGACTTGGCATGCGCAGTTTCAGAAGCCATAAACCGGTATGTGGCAACGGGCAGCCATCGACTCCCGCCGCCGCCGGAGCTGCTTCCGCCTCTCGGATAGAAACTCTCGCACCAGCATTCGGCCAGGCGTTGCCGTCGCTCGCCGATGTTCGCTCCGAGTATAGCCACGAGGTCAATGCAGAACTGGTCTACGCACTCTGCGCCGCTCTGGTGGCTCCGCAGACGCCGCGCCGCCGCATCCGGATCTCTCTTCCCGTCCTAAGACGCACTGCACGCGGATGGGCGGAGCGATTTTGCTCTACCCACCCGCGCTCGAGTGCGTTGATCGGTCCACCTTACCAGCGATAGACGGTGAGCTTGTCAACGTATGCGGTGCCGGTTGCCGGGGCTGCGGTCATGCCGTCGACCTGGAAATTGGTTAGGAGCGTCGGGCTCCAGCCGAGGGCGAAGGCAGAAGGTACAGTAATATTCAGATCCTGCTCGACATTATCGAGCCAGACGGACTGGTAGGTGGCGTTGCCGGCAGCATCGCGCGAGTAGGCGATCTGGACGTGATGCCACATGTCGGTGGCCCAGTTTTGGACGTTGCAGGCGGCTGTCGAGTGCAACCATACGTCAGAAAATTGCTGAGGGGTCCCGGCGTTCGCCGTGTAGTCCCAGGTCTTCGACCAATAATCGCATTGAAATCCAAAGATGACAGTCTGACCATTCGCCATCACCTGGTTCATATCAAATTCCAGATTGGAGATGTTGGTGGAGGGACTGGGCAGATAGAACCAACCGTCATAAAGGAAGTTGGTGGCCGATGTATCGGCGCCGAAGGACGCGTGGAATCGCTCTCCCTCGTAATTGGCATAGTTCGTGATGAACCCGCGGCCCAACCCGCTGAGCGTTGGGGAATTGACGAGGTTGGTTGTTCCGTAAGTGGAAGTTCCGCCGCCGGTGCCGGTGTTGGTGTCACTTTCGGCTTGCCAGTTGGTAAGAGTCTGAATCGCGTTGACGGCAATTGCATTGGACGGGAGAGTCGATGTGGGCGAAGGAACGACGTTCACGGCGACGTTGGAGACGCAGGCAGAGCCATGGATGCCCCAGGATTTGACGTGGAGCGTGTGAGCGCCGGTGGGCGAGACGGCCTGGACATTCAATGCCGCGCCGAACACGACGGTGGTGTTGCTGCTGTCATCGATCGAGTAACCCATAGCCGCAATCGACTGCGATTGGCACGAGGTTTCTGAAGCGTTGAGTGCGAACGGCGAGACGAGCTTGGCGCCTGAGCGGGGCTGGCTAACCGTCAAATCGGTAAATAGGCCGGCGGCGGCCGACGAAGACACCGTGATGGGAACGTCGGTGTCGCAGCCCGCGCCTTGGTTTCCCCACGATTTGACGTGAAGGATGTGAGAGCCGCTGGATGCCGTTACTTGCGTGTTGATGGACGTGGCGAATACGGCGGTGGTCCTGCCGGCATCGATGGAATAGCCCATCGCGGAGATCGGTTGCGACGAACAGGGGCTGGCAGCCGCGGTAAGAACCAAAGGTATGCTGACAGTGGAATTGCTGACCGGGCTGGTGACTGCAATGGTGGATTGGGCAGTGGCAAATGCGGGTGCGGCAAAAGCGACCAACGCAATAGCAACGTGGAAGAGAGCTTTCACTTGAAGTACCTGACCATTCTTCCGAGCGCACACCTTCGGCTTGCAGGATCTGGTTTGCTCGAGGACAGGTGGGCACACAACTAATGGAAAGCCCTGAAGGCCTCTATTTCGATCTACTCGATTCGCTACCCTGGATAGATTTGATCTGAGGGTATTTTGAATAGCGAATGAGCACAATTGAACAGAAGTTGTACCAACAGGTGTAATTTACGTCACTTAGCTCAGGGGGCTTCCTGAATAGGGAAGGTTTATAAGCGGATGTCCGAGATTCCAGCCCGGAGCGAAGGCGTTGCTGGGGCGCGGTTGCTGAAAATTGCAGGGGAAAAGGCGTTGGAATCTGCAGGCCCTCATAACCGACACCAATCAAGGTGTCGCTGCGAAGCAGACTTGATTCAGAATATTAAATTTAAATGGTCGGGACGGCCAGATTTGAACTGCCGACCTGTACCTCGCCAAAACTCCATCCGGCCGAGAAATTGAATAGACGTCTCGATATCTTAACGGTTAAGAGCCGGTTGGATTGCCCGAATCGCGCTAGCTGGAAAGCTATGAAAATAGAGGCCGATGGAATTTTGGCGAGACACAACGGCATGGATGGGTTATACCAAAGAAAGCATGGTGGAAATCCCGCCAAATGTGGTTCGAGACAGGGATGTTCCCCAACACTCTTTACTGTTAAGAATCGCGCACAACTCGCACCGATGATATTTTGGCGAAGCACAACTCTGGAAACAGTTCCAGTTCACCGAAGAAATATTTGGAGATGCCGACCATTGCTGGCTGGGCGACGTATTCGTGTATGGTACGGTCATCCCAATGTTCGATTGGAACGGACCCGGTGATTTTGCTCAGAGTCTGCGAAAACCATGTGGCCTCATTGTTTTTGCCTTTTGAAATAAAGCTTGTAGGTGTGCAAAGAAACCATTGAACGAGACGAGGGTGGTTCTTCTTGGACGTCTCTAGGGAATTGATGATGCTGCGCTTTCGGCTCGCGTCAAGCCGAGGATTGGGCCAGTAGAATTTGGCTTGCCATCCCCACTCGTCTCCATTGGCAAGCGTGAGGTAGAACTCGACGCCTTCGCCCCCACCGCTGTCGTCGATCGACGTAAACCACCCACGGGAGCCATGTAAACGCTTGGCGAGTTGATAGCAGAGTTCCTCAAAGCTTTTGTATTTCGAGTTTTGGTATGTTTTCAGCCGAGACCAATCGAGCATTGGTGTGTTCCCCCTCAACTGTTCGTTCCTTACTCTCGCGAGAAGCCGGGATAGACAAATGCAGAGCGGATCGTTTCGGCATCCTGGACAGAGACGCCGCAGGCTCTAACTGTTTCGTACCAAGTGCTGGCAACCTGTCCTTTCATATCCGTGATGATTTTCTGAGCTTCGTCGTGTTCAAGGAGAAAGCGAGCGTGCTGCGAAAGTATGTTTGCAGCGTTGGCAAATCGTCCCTCATCCCCGCACACCATCGCCAGATCGCGGTGGTCCTGACCGATCTGAGGGGCCGGTGTCAGATCGTAGGCGGGAGAGAGGCTCCACTGACGAGCAGGAGCGATTAGCGCATGATTCCTTGGATGATCATCGATATTTGAGATCAGCGCGTTGAATACAATTCGGCGGAAGAGTTCGCGCGTGTCCCGTTTCGGTTCATGGACGACGCGTCGTATCTCTTCGGCCAGCAGGATATATGACCAGCGGTCTCGGTTCGATACTGCGTCATCCGTACGGAGCACTGTCAGGCCGCTGATCATCCGCGCGCGGGTGTACCCATCTGCCGCGCCTTGTCGATCAAATCGCTTTACAAGCAAGATATCTTTACCGGCGACAGTCTCTATACGGCTCTCCGCCGTTGTGATGCCGCAACGCCGAGCAAGCTGCAACATTGCGTGTTCTACCCGTTCGAAGTTCCAGCGATCATCCGGGCGCGCGAATTTGGCAATCCAGAGTTCGCCCTGGTCCTCTATCACTGCCTTGGGGCGGGCGCCTCCCATCGAGGTGCCTAAAAGGAGAAGATCCTGCACCTGCGCAGCATTGGGGGCAGAAGGAAGTTCATCACGGACAAGAGCCTCAGCGGTTTCCTGAAGGCGAACGAGGTCGAGCCTCTGGTTAAACTTGCGAAGTGGCGCAGGGGGAGAAACCTTTTCGCCGAAACCCAGAGCTCCGGCACGGTCGTCTGGCGACTCTAGGAGATAGTCCAGTTCACCAAGTTTGGCGATTCCGGCATGTTTCTCGATAACTCGCCGGCCCCAGGAATCAGGTCCGGCATCGCGAAGAGCACCGAAGACTCCGTTCAGGCGTACTGTTTCATATGTCTGATCGGACAGTTTGAGCTCGATCGGGTCGATCTCTACCGCGTCCGGATTCCCCAGGTAGGAGCGGCCATAGACGAATCGTCCGAGAGCGTCACCACTGGGTATCTGCTCGAGAACGAATCGCCCGGCGGTTACTGCCGCTCGCGCACCGGGGAGTGTGATGTAAACAAAACATTCGGTGGGGCGGTTAGAAGTCATTGTCGAGTCCTCTGCCTTTGCGGGCGCGCACGCGGTCGCGTCGGCTTGCCAGTGAAAGCCCCTGTTCATCTTTCAGTGGGTTGGCGAGATCCTCAAAGACCCCGAGCAGATCGTAGACCCAGAGGAGGGCGGCATAGACCGCGATGCCAGTGGAAGGTTTTCCGTGCTCGGCATCGCTTACGGCGCGGGGTCCGGTGCCAATCTTTTCGGCAGCCTCATTGATCGTAAGGTGCCGGCGCAACCTGGCGGTGCGAAGGTTCCCTCCGAGCCTCCTCAGGGCCTGTTCGACTGGGTACGGCTGGGCTTCCAGCAGAGTATTTCTGCGCATTCTTCGACCCTCAAAAGCAGATTATCGCCTTTAATTCGCTTTTGATAGCGTTTATTGGCTTAGAAAGGAGCGTATCACATTTGGGCATGCTTTTAAAGATCATTTATCCTAGATAAACAGCTCTCAAAAGCAGGCATCCGCTGAGGAGACTGCGCGTAGAAGGAACTCTGGGATGAGCGATACCATTACTCCATCATCTGTTCGGCTCGCACTGAACCAGAAATTCGAAACGCTCGCCATCTGAAGACGCTGCGCCAAACGCAAACGCACTGCTGGCGGGGCTTTCTCCGCATCCAATTCGCTCATGTCTTGCTTATAGTTCGGATCGCACTGGAAAACCCATCAAATATCCAACAGAGCATCGAAAAAGTCACAGGCTTGTAGGGGAGAGGCAACGCTCCATTTATTCGCTCGATCGCGCACGCTCCGGATCAAACTTACATTCGGCCTTAAAGGCTCCAATGTCTCTCCGATCTCGCCACTCCCAGCCGTTCCGGATTATTACTCTAAAC
>DASRLI010000475.1:0-2507 GCA_035648535.1 Occallatibacter sp.
CCGCTAAACTCGCCACGGCGCGAGCCTGGGAACTGAAGGAGGCGTTTCGCCATTTCTGGAAATACCGGTCGGTCCTGTGGGCCGGGGCATTCCTCGACTACTGGTGTCAGCGAGCGATGCGCAGCCGCCTGGAACCGATGACAGCGAGTCGCCCGCATGCTGCGCGCGGGTGCTTAAACGATTTGGGGGTTCCGGTCCGGGACCATGTTGTAGGCTTCAGCGGGATTGAGATTGGCGCGGATGGCGAGTTCAAGTTGAGAAAGTGTGGGCAGAGTCTGAGGAAGGAGGTTTTTTCTTAGCCGGGCACAGGCCGTGGACAGTTGATCGAGGGCAGCCAGCGTATCGCGAAGCATAAGTTGCAGATTGAGCTTTCCGGGTGGCTGATCCAGACCCCAGAGTGCTTCCACATAGTCGGCATCCAGTTCAAACAGTTGTCGTATGAGCCGTTGGGGGATCTGATCCGGAGCCAGGCACATCCGGTCCAGGGCGCGGAACAGAGCCAGCAGATCAAGCCTCGCGGTCTCCAGCCGAGTGCGCAGGTCCGGCGGAATCTCCACCGGTTTGTGGCGAGCCATAGCATCGAGCATCGCGCACGAACCGCGTCAGGTCAATACGGCGGCAGCGAATTCAAGACTGCATTTACGCCATCGAAACCATGGTTAAGCGGTCCAGCACCGCCCAGTCGCCGTTCAGCAGGAGCAGGCGCAGTGCGAGCAGACGGCGCGCTCCCGCCTGGCTCCAGCGCATCCCGGCCTGCCGCATGCGCGCATGCACCACTTGTTTATGCGCGCTCTCGACGGCGCCGCTGCCGATCCCGTATCCCAGCCGCAGATACTCGTCATAGCGCATGCGGGCGGCGTTTGCGCTGTAATAGCGGATCAGCGAATCCAGACTCTCCCGCAACTGCGGAGACTGTGGACGCAGGCGTTTCAGCCGCGCAATGACCTGCTCCACCTTGCCGGCTTTGAGATCGACACCGATCTGGCGGACCCACTGATCGGCTTGCTGCGAACCTTCGCCGTAACGCATACGGGCAAACTCCCAGGCATGCTCCATGGCGTGCCAGAAATCGAGGATCTCGCAGCGCCGGATAAACCATGTGGCCCGGTTCCAGATCCACTCAGCTCCGTCGCCGACGATCACCACCACGGTGTGGGAGCCGAGCCAGCCCAGTTCGCGTAACTGTCCATACAACCGGTGGAAGATGTCATCGGCATCACCCAGACAACTAACCAGAAAGCGCCGAACCACCGAGCGCCGTCCGGGGGAGGTTTCGACTCGTTCCTCCGGCAAAAGCAAAACGCCCGTCTTGACTTCGCGGAAATGGCCTTCGTCAACCGGCGGCAACGGCGGCAATGGCTCCGTACCCTTCTGTCGCCGCCGACGGTTGCGCACCTGCATACCAAGCGCACAACCATCCACGCTCAGCAAAACAGTGTTCGGAGCTTCGTCGGTGACGGCACCTGCGCTTCGGCTATCGGCGTGATAACGGCTCAGCCCTTCGCTGTAATCCGCCACCGCCTGTCCCAGCCGCTGCGACACTTTCCAGATGCCCATCGCACTGATCTTCACACCCAAAAGCAAATCCGCCAGACGCGCTGCCAGCGGATACGGTGCCACCACAGCCAGAACCGCCAGATCTCGGGCGAGCGAACCGCTGATGCGTCCCGGTTCCACACCCAGAAGATCCAGCAGCGGCCGGCATTCGGTCTTGCAGGCAGGACAACGATATCGCGGCACACCCACCCGCAGGCGTCCGACGCGCGCCAGCCACGAAACCGACCGCACATCCTGGCAAACCATGACTCGCTTGCATTGAGCGCAAACCGGAAGCTGCGCGCGCGTGGATTCCGCCAGTCCTTCCACTCGCTGCTGAAGGTCCTGCAACATGCGCGGACGATACTCATCTTCCACTGCACGCTCCATCACAACAAACTCAGACGGACCTTCCGCCAGCATGGGCCGCATCGGCGGCAACGACTGCGCCTCGGGCATAAAACATTATGTGCCTGTTATGTTCTCTAACGCCAGAGGACTTAAATCGGCTTACACTTCCCTCGCAACCCCGCCACTACCCCCAAATCGTTTAAGCACCCGCTGCGCGCTCATGAGCCCCTGATATGATAGGCAACCTCAGCTTCCGTAGGTTCCCACACAACGCCCAGCTTGGTAAGCGCTTGTCGAGCGGCTCCGACAAATCCATCCGCGCTGTAAAGTAACGGCTCCCCCGAGAGTCTTGAGATTACTGCTTGGCCATAAAAGCCATAGCCAAGGCGAACGAGCTGCTTTTCCCGCACCAGAAGACGCAGTACGCGGAGAACCTGATCCTCCCCTCCGAGATCGCGGAATTCGCGGGTTAGAAAGACATCCTCACCGCCCTTGCGGGCGATACGCGTTTGGATTCTCTCACGCAATGTTTTCTGTTTACGCATCTTTGGCCAGCTGCAAAAGCCCGACCCCGAACAGTATATAAACATACGGCACTCTGCAAGTACAGATAACCAATC
>DASRLI010000476.1:0-9215 GCA_035648535.1 Occallatibacter sp.
GCAACGCCGCCGTCTTGCGATGAATGTGCGCGCGGCTTACCTGCAAACGGGCCTCTTGCTGTGAAATCGCCAGTTGCCCGTCGATGCGTTGCTTAGCGGCGCTTGCACTTGCAAGTTGAGCGCGCTTGCCCAGTGGAAGAATGTCCACACTGATCTGGATCCCGGCAACCCAGTTGTTGCCACCCGAGTTCGTCAGTGAACCGCGGTCTTCTTCCCAATTTCCATAAGTGTTGACGCGAGGGCCGAACTCCGACCTTGCCGCACCTACGGCCTCAGACTGCGCAGACCGAGCCTGTCCCAACGCCATCAGGTCCGGCCGCATCTTCGCAGCCGTCGCTATTTCTTGATCGAGTGAGCCTTCTGGAAATGCATGCGGCTCAATGGCCTTTAATTTCGTAGCCTGCAACTCTGGCGCCCCTATTGCCTCGCGCAACTCCGCCCAGGCCAACTCCAGGTCACCTTGGGCCGCAATCAGCTCTTCCTTGCGCGCCGCCGCTTCCACATCGGCCGACATACGGTCGGATTCCACCGCAAGGCCGGCCCTTACTCGCCCATCCACTGAAGTCAGTAGCGCTGCAGCCGTCTCCTGCTCATGGCGGGCGACCTCAATTTCGCGCTCGGCATAGAGCACCTGCTGGTACGCCGTCACAACGCGGAGCATGACTTGCTGGTCTATTGCCTTTGAGGATGAGGAGGCACTTTGCTTGAAGAGATCTGCGCGACGAATCGCTCGCTGTGTCTTGAAGGAGTCGAATGCCATCCACGAACCGGAGAAGCGGGTAGAAAAGTTGCCGATTGGCTGAGGACGGTTCAGAGCATTCAGCGCAAAGTCAGCCTGTGTGAATTGTCGCTGCCGCAGGCGAGAGCCAAACGCATACACCGGGTCGTCTCCGCGCGAGATCTCCTCAGTAAAGCTGAGTTGTGGCATCAGTTGTGTGCGCGCCAGGCTTGCCGCAGCCCCCGCGTCTTTCTCTTCCGCGCGGGCAACTGTGACTTGCGGGGTCTTCCCAAGCGCCAAATCGACGGCTTGGCGCAGGCTCAATGGCTCTTGGGCAACCGATACTGCGCCGCCCAGGCAAAGCAGAGAAGCGAGAGATAGCGCCTTCCAATGTGGGGAACTCATCGTTGAAACATCCTCGGTGTGTGCATTCAATGGAATAAAGCCACCGAGTCAACGATTCGTTACAGAAAGAGCGCAGTTAGTCCGTCAACGTCCCCACAGCCCGTCAGTGCATATGCTCAACGAACCTGCGAGCGCAGGGCAGCATGGATCTGCTTCGGAGATTTGCGCAAGGCAGCGGATGCCAGGAAGTGTATTTGGATGGATTGGACGTTGCCCAGAATTCAGACAGGAGAGAGTTTGACCCCTAGACCGTTGCCGCAACGGTCTCAGAGGCGGCAGCAGTCACCATGGTGCGGATGGAACCAATCACCAGATCAGGCTCGTCGAGATGAATCCAGTGCGCGCTCGCCGGGGCAATCACCTGCTGTACGTTGTCCCCGATGCGGCCAAGACACACTTCCGAAAGCGGTGTCGAATCGCCCGGCGTCAGCACGATCACGGGAATCTCCTTGATGGGTTCCGCTTCGTTCATTTCTCTTACGGTGTCTGGAATCGAATCGATATGACGACGCATCCCGGCGTAGAAACTCGGACGCGACCAGTGCGAAGCCACTATCGGCCACACCTCGCGCGGCATCTTGCCGACTTCGCTCGTAATCCGTCCGATGACATGGCGCCCGCCGGAAACAGTTGCGCCGTCCAGGTTCCCTGAGAGTTTCTTTGTGCGGCGGAACAGGGAAGTGACAGCCAGCCGAGTGAGTCCGCAATAGGCGATCGGCGTCGCACAGCGGATCAGTTTCCTGCCCAGGTTGATCTGTGACTGCTTGCTGGGGTTCAGCGGCGGCCATTCTTCGCAGCGCATCGGATCCACCAATACAACACCGGCAACGTCTTCCGGATACTCGAGCGCATAGCGGCGCATCACCAGGCCGCCAAATGAGTGCCCGACCAGGATGTAGGGTGGCTTGATCCCTGCGCGCAGCAACAGTTCGTGCAGCTCCACGGCAATGTTGCCCGGAGTGCGTGCCGTGCGACAACGGCTGCTCCAACCCAGCCCGCTGCGATCGTAAGAAGCGGTTCCAGTGAAGTGCGAGACTGCCTGCTGAATGCGCCGCCAATTCAGATTTGTGGCGCCAATGCCGGCCTCAAAAAGCACCGTTGGACCGCCCGATCCCTCCTCCAGCAAGTAGAGCTTGCATCCACGTCCGATCGTTACCCAGCGACCGGAGCCGGTATAACGCAAGCGATCTCGATGGCCGCCGACTGACTGATAGATATACCCGGCTGAGATGAGGACTGCGGCGAGCGACAGGATCCAGAGAGCTATATGCATAATTAGTCCCGATATCTTGAGGGCTGTTCCGGGGCCAAGTCCCCGTGGCCGAGCCGAACGTTCTCGCTTTTCCCAAGCCTACCAGCTATGCCCCATCCTCAAGGCAAGAAGCTAAGCAGGCGAGCCCGTGACATCTCCCGTTCCTTTCCGCGTTTTCTTCAGATATACAGGAAAGTGGATGCCGCGGTCCAGCCAATTCCGAACCCCGTATTTGGTCAGTTATGAATGGGATGAGTTCCGCGCGCCTCCAAAAATCGCCTTTCCCGTATCAGGGCGCGGCGTCTTGGCGCGCTCAAAGTACGCTCTAAACAATATGGAATCAATGCAAAAGTGGTCGATGACGAGAGCCTTCGGGGCTTGGACCAAGACTCATTCGTCTTCAGGGGCACTAGCCGAAGCTTGGTGGGTCAGCGGGCTCTCCCAAACGCGGGTCAGCAGATCCTTGAGTTGCGTAAATGCCTTCGATCCAAGCTCAGCGCTCCATTCGCGCTCAATCTCTTGGAGTATTTCGTAGATTTTCTCGTATGCGGCATGTCCGCGTTTAGTAAAACGGACAATACGCATCCGGCCCTCGTCGGGGGAGTCGGAACGCGCAATATACCCCAGGCTTTCCAGGCTTCCGAGCAGCTGGTTCATGGCCTGTTTGCTCATCCCCGCACGTTCGGCGAGTACTGTGGGGCGGACTCCGTCCGGCCCTGGAAACTGTAGCACCGCGATATGCGGCAAACGTAGCTCGTCATAGCCTGCGGCATTGAGCTCGGCGATGATGCGGCGGTGAATTGCCTGGGCCGGAACGCGCATCAGGGCACCGATGAGTATGTCTGAGGTCTTGACCGGAGATTTTTTTGGCGAAAAAGGCATTGACATTCTCGGTAAACTTCGTTTACCAATATAGCACGGTAAACGGAATTTACCAAAGGAGACCCCGATGATACAACTAACCGCAGATCCCCAGGTCAATCCTTCCGATGAGGTCATTTCTGTCGGAGCGCTCCAGGTGCGATTCCTGCTCACCGGCGACAACTCGACGGGCAGCGTCGCGGCCTTCGAACTAACGGTCCCTGGCGGGCAGCGGCTCCCCGCGCCGGCGCATAGCCACGACCATTATGAGGAGACGATCTACGGCCTTCACGGAGTGATGACCTGGACCGTCAACGGAAAACGGATCGAAGTTGGGCCGGGGCAGGCGCTTTGCATTCCTCGCGGCGCAATTCACCGTTTCGATAACGACACAGCCCGGGACGTGAAAGCTCTATGCATGATCACACCGGCCGCCATTGGTCCGCAGTATTTCCGCGAAACAGCCGCAGTCTTCAATGCGGCGGCAGGTGGCCCGCCGGACCGCGCAAAGCTGGCGGAGATCATGCGACGGCACGGTCTCACTCCGGCCCCGCCTCCGCCGCAAGCATAGGGACTCGATTAGGCTCAATAAGCCTGAACGCAAAAAAGCAGCCACGTTCCGGTGGCTGCTTTTTGGTTTTTATCAATTGAAAGTTCGCAAAACGGGAGTCAGGCAAAAAACCAACTACCAGAGCTCGCCAGTGGCGAGCAGAGCCGAGTCAGTCGTTTCTATGGGGCTTCGCTTGAAATCCCGTGCGTAAATGTAAGAGCCCAATTCCCGATGCTCGCATCGGGAATTGGGCCACCTGAGAACTAGAAACGACCGCGACCGCGTGAACTGCCGCCGCCACCACCGCCGCTGCCTTTGCGCGCCTGGTAGCAATCCCGGCAAAACACCGGACGATCGCCACGCGGTTCAAAAGGCACTGTTGTAGGCTGGCCGCAACCCGAACAAATCACAGGTGTTCCCTGTGCCGGAGCCGAACGGTAGCCGGAGCCCCCCTGGTCGTTCTTCTTTGCCTGACGGCAATTCTTGCAACGCTTTGGGGTCGAATAACCACGTTCCTGAAAGAACGCCTGATCAGCAGCGGTGAAGGTGAAGTCCTGCCCGCAATCGCTGCACGTAAGTGATATATCTCCGGCCATGGGTCTCCTCGTGGAGATTGTACAGCCCAATCCGCGTTTTGCACACAAAGATTGATTTAAATTGCAAAAACTTAGACGCGGCATAGTTTTTCCTTCCGGGGTTGTTCGTTTGTCTTCGAAGTCTCCGCCGGCTTCAGCGACAGGTTCCACGCCAGGCTGGAATGGGAATTGAGCCCAGACGGACCCTGAATCCGCACCGGGCCCTGAGCCCTATTTCGGATTGCTTGGCCGAGTGTGCATCGTCCCGTCCTCGCCGTCGCGCTGATCGAATTTGCCGACGGCATTTTGTTCGCACTCGGAATAGCCTCGCGCCTCGTCTCTTTGGTGCTTTTCGTCAACATGACCATGGCCTACCTGTGCGTGCCCGACGACCGAATCAACTTCACGCACATCCTTTCCAATCCCAACGATTTCTACGGCGCCACTCCCTACACCTACTGGTTCGCCGCGCTCCTGATCATGGTCCTCGGCCCCGGCCTCATCTCCGTCGATACGCTGATCAAGCGCTGGTTGGACAGGAAGTACAAAGCCTGAGCCAGCGCGTTATCATCGTTCCACTCGATCTTCTTTAAGGGTGCCGGTGGAATGCGGATCGCCTATGTGCTCACATCGCTCGGCGTTGGGGGCGCGGAACGCCAGGCGTTGGCTGTGGCCGATTGCATGGCTCATCGCGGCCACGAGGTTTCAGTTCTCGTCCTAAGTCCTCGTCTCGTCGACGAATGGCCCACGAATCTCCCCACCGTTTGCCTGAACATGCGCAAAACACCGGTGAGCGTCCTGTCCGGTCTGGCTCAAGCGCGCCATTTCCTTCGCGGCTTCCGCCCCGATTTGCCTCACAGCCACAGCTTTCACGCAAACATCGTTGCTCGCCTGCTCAAACTCCTGGTACCCTCCACCAAAATTGTCTCCACTGTTCACAACGTTTACGAAGGCGCCCGGATGCGTATGTTGGCCTACCGCCTCACTGATGTACTGGCCAGCCGCACCACCGCCGTCAGTCAAGCCGCTACTGATCGTTTCATTCGTCTTAAAGCAATTCCTCGAAAGAAGTGTCTCGTTCTTCCCAACGGAATTGACCTGGCTGAATTCACACCCAGCACAGAGCGCCGTAAGAACACTCGGACGGAGATGGCCGGGGGCGACAGCTTCATCTGGCTTGCCGCCGGCCGCCTCGTCCCCGCCAAGGATTTTCCCAACCTTCTGCGCGCTTTCAAGCTGGTCCGTGCAGCCAACCCCAACACACAGCTCTGGATCGCCGGAGCGCCGGCAGAAGAAATGTTGAGGAAGTCAGTGGATGGTAAATCGGGCTTCGTGTCCGGATTCGTCGTCGAGCGCGACTCGATGGAAAACGTACGCCTGCTGGGCTTCCGCCGCGACATGCCCGCCCTCTTCGACGCTGCCGATGCCTTTGTGCTCTCATCCGCATGGGAGGGCATGCCGCTGGCCGTCGCTGAAGCCATGGCCATGGAAAAACCCGTAGTAGCCACCGATGCAGGCGGCACGCGCGAGTTGATTGGCGATGCTGGAACCATTGTGCCGCCCAAAAACGCCGACGCCCTTGCCGCAGCCATGCTTGACCTGATGCAGCAGCCCGCAGAATTCCGCCAGACCCTCGGCCAATCCGCCCGCGCCCGCATCTCAAGCCACTTCAACATTGAAACCAGAGCCAACGAATGGGAAGCTCTGTATCAGGCCATCGTTGAGGCCCGGCACTGATTCCTTTTGAACCGTATTCTCTCCCGCCCAGGTTCCTCGCACATCTGATAGCCTTATCAGCGAAATTTGCACAACGTCGGAACCGGGAGCAAGAGTTTTCCCGTCTCCGGCATTGGAGGAAGTGCAATGCAAGCAGCAATTGCAAAGGGACTAGTGTGCAGTGCTCTTATCGGAGCAACAGCAAGTATCGGAATCGGCATAATGCCTGCTCAACCGACGCCCACACAGAACACAGTCATCGCGCTCGATCACGGCTGGCAATTCCGCCAGATAACTCCTGCCGCCCAAGATGCCGAAAATGGCTGGCTTCCGGCCACTGTTCCCGGTGACGTTCACCTCGATCTGCTCGCCAACAAAAAGATCCCCGACCCCTTCTTCCGCGACAACGAAGCGAAGCTGCAGTGGATCGAAAACGAGAGCTGGGAGTACCGTCTAAAATTCGAAGTAACTCCCGCACTGCTCGCCCGCACAAACATCGATCTGGTCTTCGACGGCCTCGACGCAGCCTCAACCGTTTATGTGAACGGCGTCCAGGTGCTAGCCGCCGACAACATGTTCCGCATCTGGCGCGTGCCCGTCAAAGGCCGCCTTCACGCCGGCAGCAATCTTCTCCGCGTCGTCTTTCCGTCGCCAGTGAAAGCCGCTGCCGAGATCGCCGCGCGCGACCCATGGCAGCCGAAGACCGCGACCGCAGCCAAAACCTACATCCGCAAAGCAGCCTACGAGTACGGGTGGGACTGGGGCCCGCGCTTTGTCACAAGTGGCATTTGGCGGCCAGTCCGGTTGGAAGCCTGGGATAAAGTCCGCATAACCGACTTCGCCATTCATCAGCGCGACGTCAGCGCGGAAGTCGCGCACCTCAGCGTGGAGGTCGAAGTCGAAGCCGCAACCGCTGGTCCGGCGCGCATTACGGTGAACTACCATCAGGCCGGTGTTCCTGTCACGGGCATGCCGGTTTTTGTTACGTCCGCTGCCAACCTCCACGCTGGCCGCAACGTGATTAGTCTCCCCATCGAAATTCGCAAGCCAAAGCTCTGGTATCCCGCCGGCTATGGAGACCAGCCGCTCTACGAGTTCACCGCGCAACTCGGCGTCACAGGCCAGTGGGCCGAACTTCGTACCGCGAAGGCTGGGCTTCGCTCCATCGTTCTCGACCGGCATCCCGACAAATGGGGCCGCTCATTTCAACTCGTTGTCAATGGAATTCCCGTCTTCGCCAAAGGCGCCGACGTGATCCCCTTCGACAGCTTTCCCGCTCGCGTCAAAACCGCCGATTACCGGCGCATTCTCGAGTCGGCCCGCGACGCCAACATGAACATGGTTCGCCACTGGGGTGGCGGCTATTACGAGACTGACGAGTTCTACTCCATCTGCGATGAGCTCGGCATCATGGTTTGGCAGGACTTCCAGTTCGGCAACGACTGGCAGCCCGGCACATACGACTTCAAGCTCAACATTGAAGCCGAGGCTGATGACCAGGTTCGCCGCCTGCGCAATCATCCAAGCATCGTTGTCTGGTGCGGAAATAACGAGACCGAGGTTGCGCTCAACTGGGGCGACAGGGCAAAGCTGCCCCTCGAAGTGAAGTTTCAAATGTGGCAGGACTACATCACCGAATTCAGTGGCATCCTCACGCGTGTTGTGGCTCGCCTCGCACCGGAAACACCCTACTGGCCCAGCTCTCCCAGTGCCGATTATGAGGAAACCTCAGCCAGGTATCACACCGGCGACGACCACATCTGGGACGTGTGGCACGGACGTGTGCCTTTCTCCGCCTACGAAACGCATCATTCCCGATTCGTGACCGAATACGGCTTCCAATCCTTCCCGGAGATGAAGACGATCGAGGCCTTTACCCAGCCCGAGGACCGCACCGGCATCTTTACGCCCGTTCTGCTGGCCCATCAGAAGAACAACGAAGGCAACTCCATCATCCACGACTATCTGCTCAAAGACTATCCCGAGCCGAAGGATTTTCCGAGCTTTCTCTATGTAAGCCAGGTCCTCCAGGCCGAGGGTATCAAGATCGGCGCAGAGCACTTCCGCCGTTCGCGCCCTGAGACCATGGGCTCCATCTTCTGGCAGTTGAACGACTGCTGGCCCGTTGCCTCCTGGTCCTCCATCGACTACTACGGCCGCTGGAAGGCACTGCAATACTACGCACGCCGCTTTTATGCTCCTATCCTCGTCTCACCACACGTCGAGGATGGCTCGCTGAAGGTCTACATCGTCTCCGACAAGACCGAGGCGAAAGCCGCCACTTTCCGAGTGCGTCTCATGGACTTTGACGGCAAGGTCCTGCTCGAAGACAAGCACGCCATTGACGTGTCACCGCTCTCGAGCAAGGTCTATCTTGACTGGCCGCTTAAGAAACTCACGGATGCCGGTGCGGCGGATACTTCCCGCGTCTTCATCGTCGCCGATCTCAACGACGCCGGAACTCAGATCTCGCGCAATATCGCTTATCTGGCACCGACCAAGGAAGTCAATCTCAAACCAGCCGTGCTCAAAGTCGAGGTCAGTGGAGCAAGCGGGAACTACAAGATCCGCATTACCTCTCCAGTACTGGCGCGTAGTGTTTATCTCTCCTTCGGCGGTCTCGATGCAAAACTCTCCGACAACTACTTTGATCTCATGCCGGGCGAAACAATTGAAATCATCGCCAAGAGCGCGGCCTCTCTCAAAACCCTCACGGCGCAGTTGAAAGTCATCTCTCTCACCGACGCCTTCAATGGCGCAACGCACGGCGCAACCATCGGCGCATCAAATTAACCCAGGGAAAAGGGCCAGAGCATAGCGCTCTGGCCCTCGATAACCCGCACTCTGGAATAACTTAGAACGTGAATGCGGCCTGGAAGAAGATTCGCCGTGCCGCGGAGCCCGACGGTGATGCGAACATCCCTCCCGCAAGACTGGTCGACTGGCCAAATCGGCTGCCCGGACTGCACAGCCCTGTGGTTGTGCTGCAGGCAGTTGGAGTCACCGCGCCTGACGGCGTCCCCAGGTTGATGTCGTTGAATAGATTCAAAGCCTGCGCGCTGAAGGTGAGTGAGTATTTGTGGCCGGTGTTCGCCATTCCGCCGCGGCCGCCACCAAACATTCCACCACCGCCACCAC
>DASRLI010000477.1:0-6725 GCA_035648535.1 Occallatibacter sp.
GGCGAATAGGGTGGCGGCGGCGATGAAAAGGCCGGTACAGACCAAAAGACGCTTCATGGTAATCTTTCTCCTCTGGGCAGAAACCTTGTTGTTGGTGGGACGGCTCCAACGCGACGACTGTCGCACTTTGCGCCCTGTTGGAGTAACTGGTTCGGGTAGCTGGAGCGCAATCAGCTGCAATGGCACCGTGTTTAGATGCCGCCTGACGCAAGGAAGATGTATGGTTGAACCAAACAGCGCGGCTGCTTTTCGTTGGCCTTGAGCATGCCGGAGCGCATCTGTCTGCACTACATGCCATCAGCGGCGACCAACTGCAAATTGAGCCTAGCACCGTCCGCAAGCGGGAGTCCGTCCGGGATTGCAACGGGCGGCAACTTGCCTAAGGCTGCCGTGCGGCCTTCAGGTCGAAAACTAGGCCGCAACGCATAAAGTTCTTGGTCGTCTTGAGCGACGATACCACGTCATGGACGTGAATCAAAGAATCCTCAAGGGATAACCGGTCGATCATGGAAACCCCTCGCGAACACGCTGCATCACTCTTTCAACCGGTTCAGATCTCCGCAAACCAACCAGGATCGATACTCACCTGCTCAATCATTCTGGTCGCCACGCCAAGCCTGAAGTTCTTTAAGATCCGCAAACATGGTGTAGAAGATGCGCCGGAATTGGTAGGGAATCAGTCCGTGCGCAGTACTACTTGGCCGCTCGACCCTGTGAGCCTACCAAGTGTGGTCGTGCTTCCGCTCAACATCTTCCTTGATTGTGCACAGGGCATGGTTCCACACGACGTCGTGCACGAACTCAGGAAACAATAATCTGGCGCCCCTCCACATCATCCGACTCGCGAAGCCCTTACCTTTCTTGTAGTCGAACGCCGCGTAAATGGAGAGCCTGCGGTTTCCGTCCGTGGTCGGTGCGACGTTGAAGATGAGTTTCCCGTGGTCCACAAGCCCCTCGTCGGCCTGATAGAGCAAAGTCTCGAAATGAACTCTGTTGGTCAGCCGCAGTTCCGCGCCCAACTGCACGAACGGTACCTTGTATCGAATCACCGATCCCACCTGGTTGGGCGTTCCCTGTATCTGTCGCATGTCAACGATTCGTAGCTTGAGGAACCTCGCATTGGGTTGGCCGAACTTGGCGAGTTCCTCCATGATCTCTCCATCAGAACCCCGGATCTTGATCCAATACATCCGTTCGAAGTCAGGCGATTTACCAAGTTCCATTCCCAAGCCTGACGCAAGTTGTTCCCTTAGCACTTCGCGCTTCTCCTTCAGCACGACTGTCGGATAGCGTCCGTACTCCCCCCATTGCACGCCTAAAAGCAGCTCGAACGCCACGTTCCTTAACGTGACCGCCGCACCGACGAGAACGGATTGCAGCACGTCGTAGCCGCACATCTCCCGGAAGACTTCCCGATAGTCGGCCGTGCCGCTGGCGATCTTCCATAGCACAACGCTCAAGGGCCGGCTCCGCTCATCACGCATCTTGTACTCGGTGGCAAACGCCTGATACATGATGCGGCTTAACACGGGCATGGTGAACGCTACCCGGCTCACGGCAAAGACAATCCGTCCGAAGCGATTGTCAGCCACAAGCCATTGGACGGTCTTCCCGTATCCCCGGGCGAGAGCCTGCTCATCGATTCCCTCATGGAGCACGGCCTGCGCCAGTCGGCTCGCCGTCACGTGGGCTGAGTAGAGACCGTCTTTGTTCAATCGCGACCCGACTGCGTCACCGATGATGGCAAACCGGTCGCCGAACGGAAATTCCGCAGTAGCCACGGTCATTCTGGGAGTACAAGCGCAGGCGAGGGGAGCTGCCGCTATGCCTGGCAAGATGCTGTCAATCTGCGGAAGCGTCAGAAAATCGCGGATGATTTGCCGGCTGTCTCGTGGCAAGACCGCCTCGTCTATGCACTTGCCGATCAGGGCGACGGTTAAGAATCTGCCCTTGGGAATGAGCGCAGTATGCTCCAGGGCCAGGTGTTTTGAGCCGTACTCGATGAAGTAGATCTCCCGATTCATGTTGCGTTCCAGAAACTCCTCACCCACGTCGAGCTCGAAGATGAGGGCCTTTCGGGTCTTGCCGGGAACGAACGACGGATTCAACTGCTTGACGGAGGCTAAGAGCCCATTGGCGCCATAATCGAGGCCACAGTGTGCATTGATTCCGGTTGCGATACTCACGAAGCTAGCATCGAGCTGGACCCTCTCTCCGGATGGCGCCCTCAGCGTGAGCTCGGGCATCCCCGAGGCGCCGTAGGCAATCGCCTGGACTTCGCCATACTGGATGCGCGCGCCTTCCTTAACCGCTTCACCGAGCAGAAACCCATCGAATCCCGCAGGTCTGCCGGTCCTCCTGCCGGGTAAAGAGCCCCGGAATACTGAGTACATTTGCTTATCTTTGGGAACCCGAAGGCGGAGGTTCTTCCACTGTCCGTGTATCCAGACGTAGTCGATGCGCCCCTGGATGACCTCTTCCGGAAGGACGAGACCGCACTCGTCGAGTATCTCATTCAACCTCGGTGAGATAAGGCCCGCGCAGAAGTTGCATCCCCTGCATTGAAAGTTGTCGAAGTTCAGGTCGGACGGACCTCGTTTCTCGACAATGACGACCTCGATATTTAGATCGAGCTTCTTGGCTTCCCGAAGAAGATGGATGGCGAAAAACGAACCCGCAGGCCCACCACCGACGATGGCGACGCGATCACCGTTCAGGAGACTCGTTGATCGAATCGGAATTTCCATTTTTGCTTCCCCGACCATGAGAGGATATACCCCCTGATTGGCCGGCTCGCAATCCATCTGCATTCGTTCCAAGGGCAAGGAGCCGGTCGTGCCTGGCGGGGCCTTTGCCCGGATCAGAAAGTCATCATTTGCCCCTTTTGAAGTGATTTCACGGACACCTCCTCACCAACTTCCCTCCGTCGTTCAGATTGGCTTCGCCTAAATGCCGCGCCTCTATGCTTCTCCAACAGCCTTGAAAGTGCCGTTTGCGGTAATCTAGCCAGAGGCGCACTCAGGCGCGTTGTGTTTTCGGCATCTTTGACCGCTGATTGCGACCGGCAACCCAACTCCACATTCGCCCTGCTGGAGAAGCCTAGACCACGGAAATTCCATCGATTCAGTGCATTCCGCAAACACCTCTCCGAACCCCACATTCTTCATGGCATCATTTCGTCGTTCCACTCGCTCCGCCACGATCTGGCAGGCCGCGGCAGCGCGTTAATCCGTCGCACCATGTTCCCTAACAGCCGCCTTGTCAGGTGGCTCACGGCACGCATAAGCCAGTAGTAGCTGGCATGCATGATCAGCCGCATTCAGTCGTTCTTAATCCATCCCACGACCTTCCGGTCGGCAGTTCTGCAAAGGGGATTTTCGAACTGGTGATCTTGTCAACGCGCCCAATTCCCCGATCGCCGACAACACGCCCGGTACTCGAAAACAGTGCCTCAACACCGTCTCGATGAGCGCTCTGGCCTGTAGCTGTTGAAAAAGTCCGCGCCGCTTTACGGTTTTTGGAGGATTGAACGCTGCAGGTGAGTCAGTCGCTTGCGGCCCTTGTAGGCAACTATGCCGTGGCGGGTACCATGGGCCCGGTTGACCGGCTGAGGAACCGGACCAGTCGTTTGATGTTCTCTGCAGTAACCACCAGGAAGAACTGCTCTCGGACGAATTTCAACCTACGGAGGCGCAGGCGGCGGAGTCCGATGTGATTCTTGAGTTCCCCGACCAGCGCCTCGACCCTTTTCCGCTGTCGTTGTGCATGCTCGAACTCTGGTGTCAGCCACAGATCTCGTGCTCGCTGCCGAACTGCCTCGTGCATGTGGATAGCAAGATATCGAAATGCTCCAATGGTGCACTGCGATTTCAGTGGGCACGGACCGGCGCGCGATCACCACGGGGTAGATATCTCCAGGTTCAGTACTCATGAAGCTATGCCGTCATCACGCCAGCGACCTGGCGCTCTTTCATCGGAACAAAGCGTCGTGCACGCTGCCCGGTGTAGATCTGCCGCGGACGAGCAATCTTCTGCTCTGAGTCCATGAGCATCTCCTGCCATTGCGCCAGCCAACCGACTGTGCGCGGGATGGCAAAGAGCACCGTAAATAACTCCGGCTTGAACCCCATCGCCTGGTAGATAATTCCAGAATAGAAGTCAACGTTGGGATACAGCTTGCGATTAACAAAGTACTCGTCCTCCAGCGCAATCTTTTCCAGCTCAAGGGCGACATCGAGTCTAGGATTTCGTCCCGTCACCTGAAATACCTGTTCGGCAGTCCACTTGAGGATCCTGACGCGCGGGTCGTGGTTCTTGTACACACGGTGTCCGAAGCCCATTAGCTTGCCATGTCCGTCCTTAACTTTCTGGATATAGGCTGGCACGTTGTGCTTCGATCCGATCTCGTCGAGCATTTTGAGAACTTCCTCGTTTGCACCTCCGTGCAGAGGCCCCGACAACGCCGCCGCCGCGGCGGCAACGGAAAGGTAAGGATCTGTTTGAGCGCTCCCCACCGAGCGCATCGCGTTAGTACTACAGTTCTGCTCATGGTCGGAGTGCAGAATGAAGAGAACGTCGAGCGCTCGAGCAATCACCGGGTTAGCCGCGTACTTGGGCTCGACCATCCTCCACAGCATGTTCATGAAGTTTTCGGTATAGCTCAGATCGTTGTCGGGGTAGACATAGGGAAAACCGACACTGTGACGGTAGGACATGGCGGCGATCGTTGGCATCTTTCCGATAAGCCGCTTGATCTGGTGCAAACAGTTCGCGGGATCTTGAATCTCTTTAGCATCCGGATAAACCGCCGATAACGCCGCCACGGTGCTCACCAGCATGGACATGGGATGGGCGTCATAACGGAAGCCCTCCATGAATTTTCTGGTAGTCTCGTGCAGCATGGTATGGTGGGTGATTTCATAAACCCAATTTTTCAGTTCCGTCTCATTCGGAAGGTCTCCGAAGATCAGCAGATACGCGACTTCGAGGAATGTACTGTGTTCTGCCAGTACTTCAATCGGGTAGCCGCGATACTCCAAAACGCCGCGCTCCCCATCGATGAAGGTGATGCTGCTTCGGCACGATGCGGTGTTCATGAATGCGGGATCATACATCATGATCCCGAAGTCCTCATCATTGGTCCGGATTTGTCGGAAGTCCATTGCCCGGACGGTCCCATCCTCGATCGGCAGTGTGTAGGTGCGATTGGTCCGATTGTCAGTGACGGTGAGAGTGCTAGGTTCCATAAAGAGATCTCCTCTCATCTCGAAGTCTCATGTCATGTGAAGATGTGCCCGCAAAGCAAGCTGGAGACCGGCCCCTGTCCCAGCAAACCCATGGCCTGCCACTGCCGGAATCGAACACACCTCTGCAACAGTTGGTCTACAGCGTCTCTGGCTACTTTTGTCTGTGATTGAAATCACTGACGGGGGCTAGATGTTCAGGTCTCGGTAGGATCCTGGTTGCCCCCACACAGATCCCATGAGCAGCATTACCGCCCAAGGCTCTTATCTTGGATGACTGGCGTCAATGCGAACGCTTGGCCACGGATGGAGCACACCCTCGACCACCTCTCACCAGACTGGCGAACACACGATCATCAGAATCATCATGGACTCTTCCGACAAAACGAGCGGCGGAGTGGTCCGGATTGCTCGTGCTTCGATCGCAAATTGAAAGATTGGGGTCATTTCCTTAAAATGGTACCCACGAGCGTTTCATGAGTGGGAAGGCTATTTGGTGCAAGACATTTGGCAATCGCCGAAGATCGGGCCTCGAATTCAGTGATCGGATTTCCGAGTTGGGAACTGGACGGCTAGGGCTGATGCACAAAGGTAAGTTGACGGTCAGTTGAGGCCGGCGATGTTACGTAATTGGAGTATGAAGGCAATACCACATTCCATCTTTTGCGCCATGTCGCCTTTAATAATTTGCTCAACAACTGCCTGAGTGCAGGTGTTTGTCTCCCGTCCCGGTATTACGTCTCCCACTTCCCAAACAGTTTCCAGTGGTCCCCAATCTTCCCCAGACGGGATCAACTGTCCCGCGTCTCCAACGATAAAGTACCGATTCTTCACAAACTTTTGCTCCGGGTCCACAGTCTCCGCTCCCGAAAAACGGAAGCCTTCAGCCCGCGTCGCGTTCAGAAACACCTTCACTTCCGCATGTTCGGCGAACACCAGTGGCACAGGTGTCCTGAACTTTGCCCGGTCGCTCAATGCAGTAACCGTATGAGAGCCCGCGTTCCATGAGATCGTGTAATCCATCTTTTTCATACACTCTCTCCTGAGGAGCAGATAGCGTTACACAACATCGCAAACTGGCGCATCTACGTGCCCACGCGAGGGCCGTGAAACCATCAATGTCCAGAAATGGCCTGACCGGGCGGTGTTGCAATCGCGTGAGGCAGCGAAGGCAATTATTCTCGCAGGTCCAACGGCAAGTGCTCAATCTCCACCGGGATCCATGTCCATTAAGCCTTTTATTTGCTGGGAAGTAACCTCCTTGACTACGCGACCCGTGTCTGTCGCCAAAGTTCAATCCGCCCCAAATTGCATCAGCAATTAGCCGTTAGGGGAACAAACAGCGAGCTAATATTCGGCGTCAATGACGGCGTTTCCGTTCGGGTAAGAACTTGTCGGAGATCGCGGATATTGAAGAGCGGTACAAAACACACAACAGTTCAACGGCAGACACTGCTTGGCATCCACAATTTCGCAGTGAAT
>DASRLI010000478.1:0-2075 GCA_035648535.1 Occallatibacter sp.
TAATCGCTATGGTTCTTATGTCTTTAGCAGGGGGACTACTCATCTGGTTGCTCTGCACCGGAAAAGTTTCGTGATACAGCCAGATTCTAAGATACTCAGATATCCACATTCGTCTGGCCGGGGCAAGGAGTTCTGAAACCAGGGCACTGCTGCGCTTCAGTTGAAGGCTTCAGCGTTCATGCGGGAGTTAGCGTGCCCTTCCGCGATAGAATTCGATTAGAACGGTTGTTGAGGTATGCTGCGCGTCCGCCGCTGTCAAACGAGAGGCTTTCGCTCTTGCCAGACGGCAGGCTTCGCTACAAACTCAAGCGTCGCTGGAGTGACGGAACGGCGCAGGTGATCTATGAACCTATGGAATTGATGGAACGGCTTGCAGCGCTCGTGCCTCCACCGAGATTCAATATCACAAGATACTTTGGCGTGCTGGCGCCCGGGCCGGCCACCCCGGATAGATCCCCTGAAACGCCCATGTGGCCTAGAGTATTTCTGGATTTCCGCCAGATCGCCGATGCACTCAGGGAGTGGTCCGGGGAGATGCCATGGACGAGGGCCTAATTCTTCGAGTTGTGGGAGAGTGAAGGCCTAATCGGAGGTGGCTTGCTCCCAAGACATCGATGCAAGAGCCGCTGGAAACGGGCTCAGTGAGACTGTAAGGGCGCATTGAGGCCAGACAATTGGACCGTTCATCTCCGGAAAAGCCAACGCCTTGGACCCTAAGCCAGTTCCAATCCACTCAAGCACCTCTTCGGTTGTGGCCGAGATGAGCACTGGTTGGCATCCAATCCCGTCGAGAGGCTTGATGCGTTCTTCTGCCTCGACAACTCCGAGAACGTACGCGGCCCACGACGGTTCGCCTGGAAGGCCGAGAAAACTGACCAGCGACGCCCAGGCTTGATCTCGCTGGTATTGAAGCAGAATCGTCCGACCAACGCGTCCATTGGTGTACAGTTCTTCTGAAACAGCCACCAGGTGCCTGGCAGGATGCTTTCGGTCCGGCAAGCTCACGGCACCTTTATAGCAGGATGGGTGTTCACCGAGAGAGACTTCCTTCACTTCGCCGTCCGGGAAGGTCAGAGTGAACTTGGCCTTCTCGTGAACCGCTGCCGTGATCGCGCCAACGTCGGAATCATTGCCGAAGACGCTGATGAGATGCGCCTGTTCGTCTTCCCCCACATAGCGGTCAACCCGCAGCCGAATCCGGGTTGAGGTCTTCTCTGTCATGCGATGGTATTCAAGCAACCCGAGCCTCAGGTGCGCATTCTGCATCATCGTCCCCTTCCGGCTTCGCCGGCGTCTCGGTCAGCTTCAGGGTTCTTCCATCGGCATAGACCAATCGCAGCTCGTTTGCCCACCGTTCCCGGTGATGGATGATTTGCGTATCGCCGTCTCCCTCGACGAAGGTGGTCACCTGCTTGACCGATCTCCATCGCGCGATGTGCCGGTCATCCCCCTGGCCGAAAACGCCATTCAGCAGGCCCGCCGTGCAGAGCAGCCCCACATGACCTCCATGCAGCGGCGTGATGGGCCGGCCAGTGGCCACGTCCTCGCGCGGCATCAGAAACGGCAATGTCTGCTTCCATGCGACCGACAGCGGCAACAAGTCCTCTAGCAGGTCATAAGGCAATCCGCGGTAACTCAGCGCGGCCTCTCCTGTTGAAGGCACGGGGTATGGTTCGCACGCTCCCGGTGCCAGCTCGGGCAAAGCCTGAAAACTACCATAGGGGCTGATGCGCTGAAGTTGTCGCCGCGCCTCCTCGACAGCCACACCCCGCACATTGCGGCGGACTCCGAGCACAGCGATCTGGCGGAAACGGACCGATTCTTCATCGGTCATGCGAAAGATGTTCAGCCTGGCGAAGTGCGAACTGAGTACCCCGGCGCACTCATGCAGGCGCTCGAACGGGATGACCAGCACCAATACGCCCTCCATCACCAGCCAGCGAAAGGTGTGCTCCAGAAACAAGCGTTCCATGCGGCTGTTGCCAACCGAGCCGATTTCGGAGTCGTAGGGCGGATTCAAGTACAACAGCGAGAAGGATTCAGGTTTGGCAACGGCGTCAAACGTATTTCCCTGG
>DASRLI010000479.1:0-3370 GCA_035648535.1 Occallatibacter sp.
GGCGTCGCCTACTTCAACACCACTCCGATAGGCCGCGCCGTTACCGGCACCATGCTGGTGGCCGCAATGAAGGAGGACGACGTCCACATCTGGGGCGACGGCTCCACCTTTAAAGGCAATGATATCGAGCGCTTCTACCGCTATGGCCTGCTCGTCAATCCGGACCTCAAGATCTACAAACCCTGGCTCGACGCCGCTTTCATTGACGAGCTCGGCGGCCGCGCCGAGATGTCCGCCTTCATGCAACGGGCAGGTTTTGCGTATAAGATGTCCGCCGAGAAGGCCTACTCCACCGACTCCAACCTCCTGGGTGCAACCCACGAAGCAAAAGACCTGGAGCATCTTTCTACCTCCGTCAAGATCGTCGTTCCGATCATGGGCACGGCCTTCTGGCGCGACGACGTCGAAATCCAGCGCGAACAGGTCGCCGTCCGCTTTGAAGAGGGCTTTCCCGTCGCGCTCAACGGCCGCCGATTCGACGACCCCGTCGAACTTCTTCTCGAAGCCAATCGCATTGGTGGTCACCATGGGCTCGGCATGTCCGATCAGATTGAGAACAGGATTATCGAGGCCAAGAGCCGCGGCATTTACGAGGCGCCAGGCCTCGCCTTGCTCTTCATTGCCTATGAGCGCCTCATCACCGGCATTCACAACGAGGACACCATCGAGCAGTACCGGGACAATGGACGCAAACTCGGCCGCCTGCTCTACCAGGGCCGCTGGTTCGACTCCCAGTCCATCATGCTCCGTGAATCCGCCCAGCGCTGGGTCGCCAAACCCATCACCGGCGAAGTCACCCTTGAGCTGCGCCGAGGCAACGACTACTCAATCCTCAACACCGAGTCGCCTAACCTCACCTTTCATCCCGAGCGCCTCAGCATGGAGAAGACCGAATCCACATTCTCCCCGCGTGACCGCATCGGCCAACTCACCATGCGCAATCTCGACATCACCGATACGCGCGATAAGCTGCTTACATACGCCGCAACCGGTCTCCTCACTCTCAGTACAGGCAATGAAATGCCCATGTTGAGCAGCGCCAAGGAGAAGGAATAGCGTGAGGTACGCCTAAATCAATGTCAAACGAACAACAACCCGTGAAGATGTGGTCGGGCCGGTTTCGCGAACCGCTTGATAGCGAGTTCGAAGCATGGCAGCGGTCGATTGTTTTTGACTGGCGGCTGTTGAAGGAAGAAGTTGCCGCCAGCAAGGCGCATGCATCGGCTCTTTGCGCCGCCGGAATTCTTTCGGAAGGCGAAGCAGTGGAGTTGCGCGCGGCGCTGGAAGCAATTGCCGCGGCCCACAGTTCCGATGCGGGCATGGTGGAGGTGCGCGATCATGCGACGGCCGAGGACATTCATCACTTTGTGGAATTGAAGCTGGTGGAGCGAATCGGCTTACTGGGGCTGAAGCTGCATACGGGCCGCAGCCGCAATGAGCAGATCGCTACCGATCTGCGGTTGTATGTGCGGAATGAGATTGATGGGGTTGTGGAAGGTCTTGCGGCATGGGCGGGTGCGTTGTTGAATAAGGCGCGGAATGCCGGCGATGCAGTGATGCCTAGCTATACGCATTTGCAGCGCGCTGAACCGGTGCTAGTGGCGCATTGGCTGCTGGCTTATGTGGAGATGGTGCTGCGCGACGCGGCGCGGTTGCAGGATTGCGCGGCGCGGTTGAACTACTGTCCACTGGGTTCGGGGGCGGTGGCGGGAGCGACGCTGGCGCTGGATCGGACGATTGCGGCGAAGGAATTGGGATTCACGGCGCCGACGGCTAACTCGATGGATGCAACGAGCGATCGTGATTTCATTCTTGAGTATCTGCATGCGCTTACTTTTGTTGGATTGCATTTGAGCAGGTTTGCGGAGGAGATCACGCTGTTTGCGACGGCGGAGTACGGGTTTGTGACGCTGCCTGAGGCCTTTTCGACAGGGTCGAGCGCGATGCCGCAGAAAAAGAATCCCGACCTGACGGAGCTGATCCGCGCCAAGGTGGGAAGGATTCATGGGGCGGCACAGGCGGTGACGCTGCAACTGAAAGGACTGCCTCTGGCCTACAATAAAGATATGCAGGAGACGCAGGAGCCGGCCTTTGCAGTGAGCTTTGTGGCGCAGATGCTGAAGCTGGTGGCACGTTTTACAGAAGCGCTGGAATTCAATCGCGAGCACATGGACGAGGCGGCGAAGACGGGCTATTTGAATGCAATGGCCGCGGCGACTTACCTTGTGCACAAGGGTGTTCCTTTCCGCACGGCGCACGAGAAGATTGGCCATGCGGTGCGGTTTGCATTGGAAAAGGGCGTTGAACTTGGCGACCTGACACTGGATGAACTTCATGCGTTCGGACCTGAGTTCGGGGAGGATTTTTTCCCCGCGGTGACGCTGACCGCCACGCTTGACTGCCACGACGTGACGGGAGGAACGGCCCGCGGGCGCGTGCACACGGCGCTCGAGATAGCGGCGAAACGTATAGCAGAGATGACGACAAACAAAGTTGGGAAGACACAGGTGATTGGGGAGGCTGTCCATGCTGGTGCGTAAGGCATTGCTTCAGGACGCCTCGAACGTCTACGACCTGGTGAACTCGCTCTCGGGTGATGGCACGCTACTGAAGCGCGCGTTTGCGGAGATCTGCGAGAATATTCGCGACTTCACGGTTGCCGAGTCGGATGGCGGCGTGTTTGTTGGTTGCGGTGCACTGCACTTTTACGGACCGCATCTGTGCGAGGTGCGCTCGATTGTGGTAAAGCCGGAAGCGAAGGGACAAGGCGCGGGCGGGCGGATCTTGAGCGGGTTGATCGAAGAGGCCGAACAGCACGGAATTCAGTCTGTATGCTTGTTCACGCGCATTCCCGACTTCTTCTTCAAGTATGGATTCCGCACGGTGGAAGACAAGTCTGAGTTGCCGGACAAGATCTTCAAGGACTGCCAGAACTGCCCGCGGTTGCACCGCTGCGACGAAGTGGCGATGGTGCGCGGACGGATTCCTCGGATTTCGATTCTGGGGCCGAAGGAAGAGGCGCAGGAGTTGGTGCGCATCTCCGGGTAGGGGTCAAGACTCGCGTAATATCGCAGGTCTCAGAATTGATATCTCCACCCCTCGGACGAAGACCTGTCCGCGGGGGCCCGGACCTGGACCACCCGGCCAGAGGAACATTAAAAAACAAATGCAGGTCCTTCGGCTCCGCTGAAAAACGCTTCGCTCAGGATGACCTCCTCATAAGCAAGTCCGGCATTTCGGCAATACCAAAACAACTACAGAGACATGGCATTAGCTGGCGGGGATGGGTGCGGACATGCCGGCGATGATCTGCCATCCTTTGGCGGTCTTTATCCAGGTGTGGGTGATTCTTTGGGTGGATGGTTCTCCG
>DASRLI010000480.1:0-34318 GCA_035648535.1 Occallatibacter sp.
CCTGTGGAAGGGAACCTGCTCGATTCGGGGTTGCTGGTCCCTTCCCCCGGCACAGCTCTACTCCAAAACGAGCACCCCACGAAGTGGTTTGGAGACTGCTGGGTGTGGACGGCCAGCGCTTATCTGGGCTATCCGGGTTTCAGGCCTCTCGAGGGGGCGCTGGGCGAGTACAACGGCAAGTTCATGAGCGGGCAGATGGTGCTGCGCGGCGGTTCGTGTGTTACGCCGGCCACGCATATTCGTGCCAGTTACCGGAATTTCTTTGCGCCAGAGACACGCTGGCAATTCTCAGGAATTCGGCTCGCTTTTTAGTAACCCTTTTCCGGTACATGAGCATCCAACAAACCGCATGACAACTTTCTCTTTTCCCACATTTGCTGGACACATTGCGGAACGAGTCGCCGACGAACCTGCTGTCAGACAACAAGTCATTGCGGAACCGGTTTCGGAACCGATCAGTGACGGGCAGGTTGCCGCAGCTGTGCGCGCCGGGCTCAACTCGAGTCCCAAGCGGTTGCCGCCCTGGCTGTTTTACGACAAGGCAGGGTCGCGGCTCTTCGACGAAATCACCGAGCGGTCGGAGTACTACTTGACGCGCACCGAGCGCAGCATTCTGGCTTCACATGCGGACGCGATGATTGCGCAGGGCGCCGATGGGGCGCGGTTGCGGATTACGGAACTCGGCGCCGGCTCGGCGGACAAGACGCGGATTCTGCTGAAGGCTGCCATTGAACAACAGGGAACGGTTGTTTACGAACCGGTGGATGTTTCAGCCAGCGCGCTCGAGGCGGCCAAAGAAAGAATCGAGCGCGAGATTCCCGAAGTGCTGGTGGCTCCGCGGGTGATGGATTACACGCAAGGAAACGGACGCGGACTGCATCTGGAGCCAACCCCGCCCGGCGAACGCCGCCTTGTGCTCTATATCGGCTCGAGCATTGGCAACTTTGAGCCGCGTGAAGCGATGCGACTGCTGCAACGCGTGCGCGCCGGGCTGAACCCCGGCGACGGGTTTTTGCTGGGCGTGGATCTGGTGAAGGATGAGTCAACGCTGCTGGCCGCCTATAACGATGCGGCCGGAGTAACGGCTGACTTCAACCTGAACCTGCTGGCGAGACTGAATCGTGAGTTGGGAGCGGAGTTTCCGCTGGACGGCTTTGAGCACCACGCGGTTTGGAACAGTGCAAAGTCGCGGATAGAAATGCACCTTGAGAGCCGGGTCGCGCAGAAGGTCTCACTTTTGGCGCTGGACTTGGAAGTGGAATTTGCCGAGGGCGAGACGATTCATACCGAGAACAGCTACAAGTATCGGCCAGGGCAGGCGGAGGCGATGATGGCTGCGGCGGGGTTTGTTTCTGCTGGGAGTTGGACGGATGAACGCGGGTGGTTCAGCGTTTACCTTGCCCGCGCGGCGTAAGGCGCTCATTGCACCTGCCGCCCCGACTCGTCCGCAGCCCTATGCGTTTTCTTCCTGTTCCCGTGTCGCGTCCTGCCCCTGTTTCTGCGTCGGGCAATAGAGCCAGCGCAGCAGGCCATAAGCTATGAGCAGCAGGAACACGGACATCAGCAGTTGAGGAAGCATTGACTCCAGCGACCCTGCGCGGGATGCACCAACGGGATAATTCTCTGCGTACTGCCGTTGCAGTAACCAAACTGTGAGGGGATTGACAGCGACTCTCACGATTTGCGAAATGCCTTGCGATAACAACAGGCCAATTGCGATCGCGCCCACAAAGCTATCGACAAGAGCGGTCTTCACTCGTTCAAGCATCTTTCTTCCTTTTAAGTTTGTCCCGGTAATTGCTTAAAATGCGCATCGGACCTGTGCCGTAGATCCATAGCGAAAGCAGCCAGGCGCAAGCCAGATTGTTTACTGCAACGGATAGGCCGAGAAGGGGCGCTTGCAAGCTCACATAGCGAGCCGCGTAATCCATGGTGCGTGGGATGTACGGAGGATTGTTGGTCGCCAAGGCTATGGTCAGGAAGGATAAAACACGGGAAGCTGGATCCAACAGGGCTATGAATACGGGTTCGATGGCTCCCGCGAGCAATACCGCGATCACGATAGCGGCGACGTGGGAATCAATCAGGACCTTGCGAAGAGTGGCTTGCATGGTTTCTCTCGCCTGGAGGTTTGTGCTGCCCCACCCTTTCGCCAGAAAAAGGCGAAAGGATGGGGCACGGAGGATTCCAGCTGTCCTACTTCGACGCACCGATTCTTACCAGCAGAATGTCGTGGCTGGCAAGTTCAATTGACTGGTTTTCAGTGAGCGTCACATCCTTGCCGGTCCACAGGTCCTTGCCCTTCTGCGGGCCGTGGAGGCCAAGCCTGGCCAGGCTGAGATGGATGGGGTGGGTGGAGTAGCGGTCAGCGCCGACGTTGAGTACAGCAATGGCCGTGGCTCCGCCAGAGAGAGGCCGGATCCAGAATTCGACCTCGCCGTCGGCGTAGGCGCGCGTTCCTTCGCGGCCCAGCTTGTCCTGGTCGATGGCGATCACGTCTTTGTTGGTGAGGATGGCCTTGATCTCGGGCTTCATGTTGGGTAGATCGTTGCCGGCGAGGAGCGGCGCGGCCAGCATGGCCCACATGGAGAAGTGCGCGCGGTTTTCAGCCAGCGTTAGCTTGCCGTTGCCCACTTCGAGCATGTCTGGATCGTTCCAGTGGCCCGGGCCCGCATATTTGGCCAGCCCTGCCTGCTGGTTAATGATGTCGTAGATGCTCATCCAGTCGGCCCGCACGTCGCCGGTGGTACGCCACAGGTTGCCGCCGAGTGCCGGCGCCCACTCCCACGGTGCATCCCAGCCATACTGGCAAAGCGAGTAAACGATGGGGCGGCCGCTGGCCTTGAGCGCCTTGCCCATCTTGTCGTAGGCGGCCACCATGAGCCGCATCTGCTCGGCCTTGTCGTCGGGAGCCTGCTTGGCCATCACGTCCTGGCGGAAGCTGCACAGGTCGTACTTGAGATAGTCGATGCCCCAGGAGGCGTAAAGCTGCGCATCCTGCGTTTCGTGGTCCAGCGAGGCCGCGTAGTGGGCGCAGGTCTTGGGGCCCGGGCCGGAGTAGATGCCGATCTTGAGACCCTTGGAGTGAACGTAATCGGCAAGCGCCTTCATGTCGGGGAATTTGTCGTTGGTGCGCAGCACGCCGCTGGCGTCGCGCTCGCCTTCCCACGTGTCGTCGATGTTCACGTAGATGTAGCCGGCGTCTTTCATGCCGGTGGCTACGATCTGGTCGGCGGCCCCGCGGACATCCTTGTCGGTGACTCTGCCGGCGAAGAAGTTCCAACTATTCCAGCCCATGGGCGGGGTGGGAGCAATGATCTGCGCCGCGGGTTTGTGCGACTTTGTGGCGACTGGAGTTGCGGCTGTAGTTTGGGCTGAAGTTGTAAACGATGCGAAGGCAAGAACTGCTAACGAGAGAGAAGCGGAAAGGCGCATGATTAACCTCTGTAAACGATCTCAGGGAATACTATGCCGTGGGAGTTGGGTTGGGCAATACGAGGAACGCGCATTCAGCCGAAGAGGTTGTCGATCTTCTGACTCAGCGTGGAGACTTGCTGGCGCAATTCATCGACTGCGGTCTCCAGTCGGTCAAGGCGCTCCTGACTTGCGCTGTTGTCGGGGCTGGAATCCTCGGCTGATGCAGGCTCGGCGGCGGCGAAATGGATGGATTCGACGGGCCCGGAAAGCAGATGCGCGTAGCGTGCTTCCTTTGTTCCCGGTACGCGCGGAAGAACGGCGGCCAGTGAAGGCTCGCGGTCCATCAGCTTTTGGATGCCGGCGAGCACGTCGGCGATCTCTTCAAAGCGGTGCAGGCGCTCCGTGCGGCCGCGCAGCTCGCCGGGAGTTTGCGGCCCGCGCAGAAGCAGCACACACAGCAGCGCCGTTTCAGCGCGGCTGAAGTTGAACGCCTCGCCGAGCCAGTGCTCGTACTTGGTGACGCGGCCGTCGGCGGAGCGCGCGCGACCGGCCAGGCGCTTGTCTTCAAGGCCGTGCAGGGCCTGGCGCACGTCGTCCTCGTCAAGGTTCATCACCGGCTCGCGGTTCGAGCGCTGATTGCATGCGTTGATAAGCGCATTGAGCGAGAGCGGATAGTAGTCGGGGGTGGTGACTTCCTTTTCGACAAGCGCGCCGAGAACGCGGGCCTGGGCGGCGGTGAGCAGAATTGCCTCAGCAGGGGACATAGGTCTATTCTCCCACGCTCGATGCCGCCTCTTCCGGCTGGGCTTCGCGATTGCGCGTCAACAGGAAATAGACCAGGGGCGTGACGATGAGGCTGAGAACCATTGAGATGGTGAGGCCTCCAATAACAGCGATCGCCAGCGGTTGCAGCATCTGTGAACCGGCACCGAGCGCGAAGGCCAGCGGCAACATGCCGCAGACAGCGGCAAGGGCAGTCATGACGATGGGGCGCAGGCGACGCTGGGCTGCGTGGAGCATGGCATCGTGCGCCGACGCACCCTCGGCGCGGAATCTCTCGTCGGCGTCGAGCAGCAGGATTCCGTTCTTGGCCACGATACCGATGACCATGATGAGTCCCATGAACGACGCGACGTTGAACGTGGTGCGCGTAACAAGCAGCGCCAGAATGACTCCGGCGATGGAAAGCACCGATGAAGTGAGAATCGCGATGGGTGCCGGAAAGTTGCGGAACTCGGTGAGCAGCACGCCGAATACCAGCGCCAGCGCCAGGATCAGCACGCGCAGCAGATCGCGGAAGGATTTCTGCTGCTCCTCATAGGTTCCGCCGTACTCTACTCGCACTGAAGCGGGAAGGTGGAGGCCGGCGACGGTCTTTTGCACCTTGGCCACGCCGGAGCCGAGGTCGGAGCCTTCAAGGCGGCCGGTGACGACAACAAGCCTTTGCAGATTTTGCTTGCGGATTTCGTTTTGCGGCGGCAATTGCTCGACGGTAGCCAGCGAGCCGAGAGAAGCGGTGTGGCCCGAACCGCTGTTGAAGACTGTGTTCTGGATGGCTTCGAGCGAGGAGCGGGTTTCATCGCCGAGACGCACGCGAATGGTGTAAGGGCGGCCGTTGGCGATGATTGGATCTGTGGTTGCCACACCATCGAGAATTGCGGTTGCATCCTCGGAGACCTCAGCCGGAGTGAAGCCGAGACGGGCCGCGACCACGGGATCGATCTGGAAGTTGGTGGCCGGGCCGCTGACGGTATTCTCGATGCCGTTCTGCACATCGACCACACCGGGAATCTTGCCGATGGCATCGCCTACCCTGGGACCGAGTTGTACGAGCTGTGCCGCGTCGTTCGTAAATATCTTGAGCTGGATGGGCTCGGGGGCATTGGAGAGGTCGCCGATCATGTCCTGCAGCACCTGTATGAACTCGACGTCGAGTTCCGGCTCGGTGGTCCTGATCTGCTGGCGAACATCTGCCATTACATCGTCGATGGATCGGCTGCGCTTGGCTTTCAGTTTCACGGTAAAGTCGCCGGTGTTGGCTTCGTGAACCGCGTTGAACCCCATTTCCATGCCGGTACGGCGAGAGGTGATTTCCACCTCGGGCGTGGCATGCAGGATCCGCTCGACGTGTTCTAGAACGCGATTCGTTTCGCTCAGCGAACTGCCGGCGGGCATGATGTAGTCGAGGATGAAGCCGCCCTCGTCCATCTCCGGCAGCAGGTCGGAGCCAAGCGCGTTGTAGCCGGCCCACGTGCCGATGACGAGCAACACACAAGCACCACCGACCCACAGCGGCTTGGCCAGCGCCCAGTCCAATGCGCGCTTGTGAAGCTGGAGCACGCGGCTCATCACGCTCTTTGGCTGGTGCTCTTCCTGCTCTTTATCTTTGTCTCTCTTGCCAAGCAACACCAGGCTCAGGCCGGGTGTCCACGTAAGGGCCAGCATCAGCGACGTGAGCAACGCCGCTGCCATGGTGATTGCAAGCGCGCGGAAAAAGCTGCCGGTAACGCCGCTGACTGAAACAAGAGGCAGAAAGACGACGACGGGCGTAATGGTGGAACCGATGAGCGGTGTTGTGATTTCTTTGAGCGCCTTGCGCACGGCTTCAGATCGGTTTTCGCCGGCGTCACGATGCATCACGATGTTTTCAACCACCACGATGGCGTCGTCAATCACCAGGCCAATGGCGGCTGCAAGGCCGCCCAGCGTCATCAGGTTGAAGCTTTGGCCGATGCCCCAAAGCACAAGGATAGTAACGGCGATAGTGACCGGAATGACGAGGCCGGCGACGAGCGACGATGTCCAGTCGCGCAGGAAGAGGAATAGGATGATGCAGGCCAGGATAAGCCCGATGAAGATGGCGTCACGCACGCTGGAGATCGAGTCGCGCACCAATTGCGACTGGTCGTAGAAGAGCTCGAGCTTGACGCCCGCCGGCAGCTTGGCGCGCAACTCTGTGACCTTGGCGGCCACCGCATCCGCCACTGCGACAGTGTTGCTGGAGGGCTGGCGCGCGATGGTAAGGAGAACCGCGTCTTTGCCCTTCGCAGTCACCGTGGTGTAGATGGGCAGGGTTGCCTGCACGACCGTGGCTACGTCGGCTACGTGCACGGGAGCGCCCGCTGACGTGCTCTTGACGACGAGCTGACGCAGCCCATCGGCGTCGTGAACCTGCGCGCCCACCAAGCCGAGAATCAACTGATGATTGGCCTCGTACAGTCCCGGCGAGTCCACAATATTCGAAGCCTGGATGGCGTTCACCAAGTCCTGAATAGTGACTCCCGCGGCCTGCATCAGCGCCAGGTTCGGGACCACATGAAACTCCGGCACCTTGCCGCCCTGCACCAGCACAGTGCTGACGCCCGTCACGCGATTCAGCGGAGGCTTCAGATCGTAGGTGGCAATCTCCCAAAGCTGCGTCTGCGGAATGGTATCGGAGGTGAGGCTGTAGCCGAGAATTGGAAACGTGGCGAAGGTAAGCCGGTTGGAGGTGATCTTGGCTGTGGCTGGCAGCGTTTGTTCCACCCTTGACAGTGCCGCATCCACCAACTGGAGCGATTGGAACATGTCCACGTTCCAGTCGAAGAAGAGGCTGACCTCAGCCTGGCCGCGGCTGGTAATGGAGCGAACAGTCACCAGGCCCGGCACGGTGTTCACCGCGTCCTCAATGGGCTTGGTAATAGTCACCTGCATCTGCTCGAGCGGCATTACGCCGTTGTCGACGCCAATCACCACGCGGGGAAAGTTGGTCTCGGGAAAGACGGAGATCGGCACCTGAAATGCAAAATAAATCCCGGCAATGGTAAGAACCGTTGCGAAGAAGAAGATGGTGCGTGTGGAACGGGCCAGCCAGAAGGGTTTCTGGGCTTCACTCGTTTTTTCGTGCGCGCCGGGCTCTTCGTGCAGCATCAGTCCGCCCCTCCGCCCTTGCCGGCTGCTGGCGCCTCTTCCTCTGCCGCTGGACCCACCTTGACCTTCGTGCCATCATCGAGCCCGTATGCCCCGCCAGTGATGACAAGGTCCGTTGCTCCAAGCCCGCCGGTCACCTGCACGTCTTCGGCGTCTGCGATGCCCAGGGTGACGGGCTTGCGATGCGCCGCGCCGTCATCACCCACCACCATTAACGATTTGCTTCCGTCCTGCGCGGTGAGAATTGAGGCAGCCGGAACCTTCCACGCCTTCGCGACGCTCCTGCCGGTGATGGAAACCTTCACCGGCGTACCAACCTTGAGCTTGCCCGCCTTGTTGTCGATCTTGAGCCAGACTTCGACCGTAGTACTACCGGGGTCAAGCGCCGGGCTGATGAGTGATACCTTCCCCGCCACTGGTTCGGCCAGCCCTGGCACGTGGACCGACGCTTCGTCGTCCACCTTCATCTGCTGAGCGAGGCTCTGCGCGATGTGTGTCTTTGCAAGCAGCGTTGATGTTTCCATCACCGTGATCAGCGGCGCACCGGCAGCCGCGGTTTCACCCGCGAATAACGGCCGGTCGGTAACGACGCCGTCAATGGGACTTTTGATTTCGGAGTAGTTCACCGCGGCTTCGGCGCCCTTGTACTTGCCTTCGGCAGAGGTCAGTTGTCCCTGCGCGGACTTGAGCGCGGCTTCACGGCTCACGCTGCGCACCGATTCCAGGTGCTTTGCCGCTGCGTCGTAAGCTGCCTGGGCCTGCACCAGCGCGGCGGTGGCGGTATCCAGATCGCGGCCCGGAATTGCCCCTTCGGCAAACAATTGCTTGCGGCTCTTCACGATGCTGAGGTTCAGATCGAGATTCGCCTTGGTCTGCGCCACATCCGACTCGGCCTTCAGCGTGTCTTCCGGCACCTGCGCCCTGGTGGCCGTATCGTAGGCTGCCTGCGCCGCCACATACGAGCCCTTGTTGTCCAACGCCGCCGCGGCAAGATCGTTGTTCTCCAGGATGGCGAGCAACTGGCCTCCCTTCACGCGCGTTCCGCGCTGCACGTAAAACTTGCGCACCGGCGCACTGATCTTGGGCGCGATGGCCGCTTGCGCCAGCGGCGCCAGAACCGCATCGGCTTCAATATGCTCGGCGATGGGCCCCTCCTCAGGATGCTCGGCCTGCACGGTCACAAGTGGCTCCGGCTCAGTCACCTTCTTGCAGCCCGGTAAAAGCGCTACAGGAAGCGCCATGGCGCAGAGCAGAATCCAGCGCGGCTTGAAGGTAAGCGCCTGAGGTATTCGATTCCAGCTTGTCAATACTGCAGATCCACTCGTCATACTGCTCGTTTTCCTGGTGCTGATTTTCCTGCTGCTCATCTTCCTGCTCTTGCCTGTGTTACATGGTTCCAGTCAGCGTTTGCAGATCGGCCAATGCGGCCTCGTAGCGCACTCTTCCGTCCTCGCGCGCGTTCTGGGCGGTCACAAACGCGCTTTGCGCATCCACCACTTCAAGCACCGTTGCCTCGCCGTTGGAGTAGCGCAATTTGGTCAGGCGCAGGCTTTCGCCGGCCGTGGCCACGCTGGCGTCGAGCGAGACAAACTGGTCGCGCGCCGTTACGGCCTCGGAGTAGGCCTCGTCCAGCCGCGCAATCAGCCGCCGCTGTGTGGCGCTCAGCGCCACCTGCGCGGCGCCGCGTCGAATCTCGCTCTGTTTCACACGGTGCTCGGTCGATAGCCAGTCCCACACCGGAATGTCCAGCGTCACGCTGGCCGAGTAGCCCAGGTTGCGCACTTTGTCGGGCCCGTTGAAGGCAAGCTGTGGAGCATCGATGCCGTATGTCACGTTCAGCCCCAGGTCCGGCAGGTAGGCCGCCCTCGCAGCCAGTACATCGGCGTTGCTCACGCTCAACGCCGCCAGCGCGCTCTTCAACTCGGGATTGTTCTTGCTCGCGGCCTGTTCCACATCTTCACGCGAGGCCAGCGGCGCCGCCTCGCCGGGCGCCTGCAGTGAGTATGCAGTGCGCGGATCTGGGAACAGCAGAACGCCCAGTTCCAGCCGCGCCTTTTCGGCAGCCAATCTGGCATCTTCAAAGTCGCGCACCCGTTGCTGTTCCGTCAGTTGCGCTTTCACCACGTCAGCATGAGCGGATTCGCGTGTCTGTTCGCGTTCGTCTGTCAGTTTTGTAAAATCCGCAGCTTCCTGGCGGGCTCGCTCGGCAACCGTCAGCTTGTGGTCTGCCGCCAGCGAGCCGTAGAACAGGCCGGTAACCGCCGCGACCAGTCCTCGCCTTGCCACTTCAAGCTCGGCCGCCGCGAACGCTGACGCCGCATCGGCACGCCGCACGCCTGCCAGCCCGGCCAGTCCAAACGTCTCGTTCACCAAGGCTTGGCTGGCATACTCGTGCACCGCGTTGTTGGCGATGAACTTTTGTGCGGGCACTGTGCCTGTAGTGGTGGCCACGCCGTTGGGCTGCGTGTAAATGGCCTGGTTGTGATACACAACGCCGGGCAACAGGGCGCCGCGCGCAATATACCGGTCAAGCGAGGAGACTTTATTCTGGGCCAACGCTGCCGCATACGCAGGCTCGTTCGCCTCGGCGCGGTGAATGGCCTCTTCAAGCGTGATGACAACGGGCTGGGCCGAGGGCGCGGGATTGGCTGCGTCGCCCGGTGTCTGACCATGGGCCGAAAGTACCGCTGCCGCAGCCAGCAGCCAAAGGGCGAGGCAGCCGGCCAGGGTTCCAAATTGCCGCCGTCCCTCTTCGCGCCGGAAGTCGCCCCGCATGGTCACACTCAGAAGCATACAATCGGCGCCTGAGTTTTTCCTGAATCTGACTAAAACTTCAGGGACATGTTTCCACGGATTCGGTTACCGGTCTTGCTCTTCTAAGATTTCCCCGTCCCTCCCCGGCCCTGCTCTGCGATACTACTGAGTTATGCCAATTGCCGATCTGCAACAAGCTGCCCAAAAGATTGCCGGATTTCTTGCCACGCTGAACAAGCTTGGCGGAATGCGCCTGAAATACCGCATCACAGCCGGTGAAGGCGCTCGCGACCCCGAGGGCCTGGAGGCCCGCCAGATTTACGTGGAACTAGGCGGACCCGATGTGCCGCTGGTAACCCAGCACAACGGCGAGTTGCTGCACGCCCTGGAAACGATCGCCGCGCAGATGCTTCGTCTGGACCAGCGCGAGAACGACCTGGTAAGCTTTGACGCCGCCAACTTCAAGGCGCTGCGAGCCCAGGAACTGCGGCTTCAGGCCGAAATTGCCGCGGAAAAGGTGCTCAAGAGCGGAATCCCCTATGCGTTTCCGCCCATGAATAGCCGCGAACGCAGGCTGATGCACCTGGCCTTCAAGTCACTGGAAGGCGTTGAGACAGCCAGCAGCGGCGAAGGGCAGGATCGTTTTCTGGCCGTGTTTCCAGCGGGCAAAACCAACCTGCCTGTGACGCCGCCTATAAAGCCGAGAGGCTTTGGGCGCAGGTAGACCGGGCGAGGCTGACGTCGGGCCTTCTGTATGCCACAATACCCACCTATGAGAACTGCAATTCTTTTTCTAACGCTGGCGCTCACGGCACTTGTGTGTTCGGCGCAAAAGCGGCTGGTGCTTATCGATCAGGACGCCTCCGGCCCAGGCGGCTCCGACCAGATGGCGATTATGTCGCTGCTTGAGGCTCCGCAGGTTAAAGTGCTGGGCATTACTATAGTGACCGGCGACGCCTGGCGCGACGAGGAGACGCAGCATACGCTGCGCATGCTGGAACTTACCGGACACGCCGATGTGCCGGTAGCGCGCGGTGCGGTGTTTCCGCTCGTCCGCACGCAGGAAGAGACGCGCCTCGCCGAGTCGCTCAATGGGAAGCAGACCTATCTGGGCGCATGGCGGCAGGCGCCGGCCGTATCATCCGCGGAGGCCACGCAGGGCAGCGCCGAGAGGCCTCGGCCGCATGGACCTTACGAGATTCCGCCCATGCCCGAAGGCCGGCCATCCATCAAAGCGATCGATGAGGACGCGGCGCACTTTCTCGTTCGCCAGGTGCGCGCGCATCCGCATGAGGTGACGATCTACGCCGCCGGCCCGCTCACCAACATTGCGCTCGCCATCGCCATCGATCCCGAGTTTGCTTCGCTGACCAAGGGGATCGCGCTGATGGGCGGAAGCCTCAATCCGCAGACCGACGATCCGGAGTTCGCCACCGACCCGCGCCACGAATTCAACCTCTGGTTCGACCCTGAGGCTGCCCACATCGTGTTGCGCGCCGCCTGGCCGCGCATCGACGTGACCACCGCAGACGTGTCGATCAAAGCTCCGTTTTCGAAGGAGATGCTGGATGCGATTGCGAAGTCGTCCACGCCGGCCGCGCGCTACATTTCCGCTTGGAGCAAGAACCGCTACTACATGTGGGACGAGCTGGCTGCCTGCGCGTGGGTCGAGCCGGGGGTCATCACCAAAGAGAAAACGCTCTATATGGATGTAGACCTGAGCCACGGCCCCAGCTACGGGAACACGTTGACGTGGAATGAAGCGCTCAAGCCCGCTACCGGAGTGCGCGTGGTTCATGCGCAGATCGACCTCGACCTGCCCCGCTTCCAAAAAATGTTCGTGGAATTGATGACGGGTGCGACCCGCTAGGCACGCCTATTAGGGACCGACTTTTTGGGTTACGCTATTTCAGAAAACGCCGTAGAAGGGGGTCCGCCGATGGGAAAGTTTCTCTTGCTGGTCTCGTTCTTTACGCTGGCTTGCGCTGGCTGGTTGGCGATCATGGAGACGGTGCTGCGGCATCCTGGGTACGTCGCACGCATCGGCACCGCGATTGTGATTGCTGCGATTTGTGTGACCACGATCCTGGTGCGAATGCTGCATGCAGGCATCCGATGCGAGCGCTGGCTCTGGTTGGGCGCGGTGGCGTTGATCGCGCTGGGAGTGATGGCGTTTTTCCGCAATGCGCACGCCAATCACTTTGAAGGGTTCGTCTTCGTGATTTCGCTGGTGCTTGTAGTCCAGGGCGTGCTGATGCTGGCCACGCTGGGCAGGGCAGGAGGCAGTGCACGGCCGCTAAGCTAGCTGACCCGATACACGATTCCCACTTCTTAAGGTCGCGACCTGGGTCACCCAGCAAAGAAGGACAAAGATAAACGTTCCCCGCAGATGCAGTGCGATAGTATGCTGACGCCGGGGTACTCGATACTGTATGCCGCGAATTTGCTGGCGGCCAGTCAGAGACCCCGGAAAGAGGATCGAATGAACATTCCCCGTTCATTTCTCAGTGTCGCGATCGCCGCGGCACTTTCTGCCACTCTGCTTGCCCAGCAGGCCCCGAGTGGCTATCACAGCGTTGCCTGCATCAAAATCAAGCCGGGAAAATCCGCCGAATTCCAAAAATGGACCGCGACAGATGGCCGAGCATTTCAACAGGCAAGAGTGGACTCCGGCGAAATCACCGCATGGCTCCTGATGCGCTCTGTCATCCCAGTGGGCACCTCGGCGCAGTGCGACTTTCTGAGCATTTCTGAGTACCCCGGGGCGCCGCCAAAGCCCATGGGGCTCGACGCAATGGGCCCAGTGCTCAAGAAGGCCGGGCTCACCATGAGCGCTCAGGAGTTTGTAGACCATCGCAGCTCAATGACTGAGCTGGTTTCAAACAATCTGTTTCAGAACCGGATCACCGTGGGCACCATGAAGAAGGCCGACTACTTCATGGTCAATTACATGAAAGTTCACAGTACAAGCGATTGGCTCGCCGCCGAGAAAAAAATCTGGCAGCCTCTCGCGGAGTCGATGGTGCAGGCTGGCGCCACCAGTGGCTGGTCGGTCAATGTGCAGGTATTGCCCGGCGGCGCTGATCTGCCGTTTCAGGCTGTTACTGTCGACGTTTATCCGAGTTGGGATGCCGTCTTTGCGGGAAACCCTCACTTTGCAGAGAATTTCAAAAAGGCACATCCCGACATGGAGATCGGTACAACCATGGAGAAGCTGGACCAACTACGCACCATCGTGTCGAGGACACTGTTTACCGTTGACGACATGGTGACGTCGGCGAAGTAGCAGGAGACTGAACTCAACCTATGCGTCGTGTTCCATCAGCCTGAGTCCGCTGGCGGAACACGCCGTACTTGCGTTTGGAGCTATGATCCGAATCCATCTTGAAGCTGCGCCAACACGCCGGACAGCTCATCTCTTAAACTAAAGAGTGGAGGAGTTATGAGCGACGGCCGCGAAGAACGCGAGGAACGCGAAAAGCGCCGCAAGCAAGAGGAGCGCGAAGATCGCGAGGACCGGCTCGACCGTAAACCTCTGGATCCGTGGGAACCGGAGCGCGACGACTCCTGAGAATTCGCCCGATAACTTAGCAATCCAAGTGAGTCGAAGCCCAGCCATTCCACCAAGGCAACTTAATCCAGCTTAGGATGCAGTTTGTGGAAGCCGGTGGCCTGCTGATACGCGCGGCCAAACGCCGCCAGCTTCGCGTCCTGGTAATGCCCCGCTAGAAACGTGAGCGAAACCGGTGTGCCCGGCCCGCCGATGTCGTCGTGGTCGCCGTCGTCGATCTTTGGTGGCTTGGGAGCATCATCGCCGCGCAAACCATTCGGCAAAATCAGCGCCGGGTGGCCGGTCAGGTTTGTCGCGATCAGTTGCGTATCCGTCGATGGCGTCACGATGATATCGACCTTCTCAAACAATGCCGAAACCTCGCGAATAGCGAGCGTACGCGCACGGTTGGCCTGGATGTACTCCACTGCCGGATAGAAGCGCGCAACGCGAAAGTTGTTGGGCCAGTCCTCGATGCCCTGCTCTGTCAGCAGTTTGTCGTGACCAGTCATGGTGAGATCGTCGAATGCGGCCGCGGCCTCTGCCGTGAGCAGCGGAACCATGGCGTCAAAAGGCAACTTGGGCAGCTCGACCGGAATCAGATTCACTCCCATTGCGCGCAGCTTGCTGAGTGCGGCCTGCTCAAAGCGGCGGTCGTAATCGCGTCGCACACGCCCGGCCTGCAGTTCGGCATTATGCTCCTCGCGCTTCTTCTTTTCTTCATCGGTTTCGTTGGTCGCGGCTTCCTTGAGCTTGAGCGGAGAAGGCGGATCGAATTCGCTTTTCAGATAGCCGATGCGGAGTTTCTTCCAGTCGAAGGCTCGGTCCCAGCGAAATTCAGCAGGATACACCGATGCATCTTTGCCGTCAGGTCCGTGGATGGTTTCGAGAACCAGCGCGCAGTCCTCAACGGAACGCGCAATGGGGCCAAGCTTATCCATGGTCCAGCTGAGGGCCATTGCGCCGGTGCGGGGGACGAAGCCAAAGGTCGGCCGCAGCCCTGTGGCGCCACAGCGAGTTGAAGGCGACGAAATGGAGCCCAGCGTCTCCGAGCCGATCGCGAAGGCAACGCAGCCCGCCGCCACCGCACTCGCTGAACCGGCAGAAGAACCGCTCGATCCCTGCTCGGGATTCCACGGGTTGCGCGTGCGCCCGCCGAACCACTTGTCGCCCATGGCCAGCGCGCCAAGTGTGAACTTGGCCACAAGCACGGCTCCGGCAGCATCCAGGCGCTCGACAACGGTGGCGTCTTCATCAAACGACTGGTGCTCGAAGCCGCCAGCGCCCCAAGTAGTTGGATAACCTTTAACAGCAAGCAGATCTTTTGCGCCCCACGGTATGCCGTGGAGGGGCCCACGAAATTTGCCGGCGGCAATTTCCGCATCGGCGGTTTTGGCCTGGGCCAGGGCTCGTTCCTCAGTAAGCGTGATCACGAAATGTAGTTTCGAATCGTAGCGCTTGAGGCGGGCGAGGTACATCTTTGTCAGCGCCACCGATGTGATCTGCCGGGCGAGAAGAAGGCTCGCTAATTTGTTGATCGTCGCGAAGGCCAGGTCCTCAATGTGGCTGGGAGCGTGAACCGATGCATCCGGCTTCCATGCAGTGGCGGCCTGCTTTTCCGCTACCCGTCTAGTCGCAACAGCTCCCGCCGCCGGCTGCGGATGAAACACAAACGCCGGCGGAATGGAATTCGGAATTTTGAGCGCGCGAATCTGCTCGTAGCCACCGCGCTGGTCGTTCAGGCCGTCGAGCATCATCTTCTTCTGCTCGGCTGTGAAGGGACCAACGCCGGCAAGAAGGGCGGTCTGGTCGAGCATTTCAGGAGTGATCTTGGGCAGTTCGGCAGGCTTGGCGGCGGGGGCGCTTTCCTGCGCTTGTGCGGCCAGAGTGTACAGAATGCCGGGCAACAGCGGAGAAGCAATTCCGGCGCGACTGCACGCTGCGAGAAACCCTCGACGATCAAGTGTCATGCCGGTTTGTCCTTTGCGGAAGGGAATGTCCTTTCGCAAACTATAACGGACGCAGTGGCGAACCTCCCGCCCTTTCGCCAGGAAGAATGCGAAAGGATGGGGCACGGAGTATCTTCGCTGATCCGCAACGCTGCCGAACAGCGTTCAGAACCGCAGAACTGGCCCAGTGGATACGCGGCCGTTTGAGTTCACAACGCCCTGAACGGTTGCATTGCTCGCTTGAAAATTGGTGTTGTAAAAGTCGCCCGTGAAGCGCCAGGCCAGATGACGCGAGACGCCCACGTCAAGACCGCCGCCGGCAGCCATGGCAAATGTCGAGCCAGGCTTGAGCGACGGAATCACCTGTTGATTCAGGTGCGCGCTGCCAACCATTCCATGAACAAAGAGAGTGGAGCGTCCAAGGTGCACCGAGACCTGCGGGCCGACCAGAAAGAAATAGGCGTGCGGATTGAAGACCGGACTGTCGTTGCGATAACTGCCCGAGACGTCGCCCTTGATACCGAGCCACGAGCCGACGATGGGCAGCGGCACGCGCAGCGACGCGTCCCACCCGTTCATACCGCCCACAAATGGATTGGTCTGCGTAGAGTCGTAGTCGCGAAAGACATACGAATAGCCGCCGTACAACTCGTAGTTGGGCGCGGACTCGTGGTGGGGGCGGATTTGTGCGCTGAGGCCGGCAGGCGCAGCCACAGCAGGAATTAGCAGGAGCGCAAAGAAGAGTTTCCGTAGCATGAAATCACCTCAAAAAACCTGAAATGAAACCAGGGCAAGAGGAGTGCAGGCATTCATGGCTGCATGTGCGCGAGCGGCATGGCCGGAATCGCGCAATACCCTTTAGATGCAATTCGCCGGCGAGAGTTAGCAGAGGCGGATGTGACAGGCAATTTAGCAGCCGACAAAAATCTCTGCAAAAAAGATCTTGACATATTCCCATATAAGCATGTAATTTCCCCAACATGGCACGAGCGGCAACCACCTCCGATGCGTTCAATGCTGTAGCCGAACCGCGGCGCCGGGAGATTCTCAGTTACCTGGCTATGCGGGAACGGCCGGTGGGTGAGATAGTGGCCGCACTGAGGCTCGACCAGCCCTCGGTTTCAAAGCATCTGGGAGTCTTGCGAAAAGTAGGCCTGGTGCGAGTGCGCTGCGAGGGCCGGCACAAGTTTTACCAGACCAATGCCGCGGCGATCCAGCCGATGCACGAGTGGACGAGAGAGTTTGAGAAGTTCTGGCAGCACCAGTTGATCCGCGTGAAGGAACGCGCAGAGAAGCGAGTCAGCGACGATCGGCAAAAACCAAATCCCCATAGTTGATCTCAAGGAGGAATCGTGATTCAGACAGCACCGAGCATTGAAAACATGATGTTGGACATCAAGCAGGAAATGCATGTGAGCGCGCCCCTTGACGTAACCTTCGAGGCGCTGCTTGAACAGATCGGTCCCTACAACGAGCGGGACAACAACGAGCCCATGCCTATGAAGATTGAGCCGTGGCCGGGCGGACGCTGGTACCGTGACCTGGGCGACAACAACGGCCATTTCTGGGGTCATGTGCAGGCCATCAAGCGGCCCACGTTGCTTGAGATTTCCGGACCGCTGTTCGCGTCTTATCCGTTATTGTCGAACGTGCAATACCGGCTTACGGAGTCGGACGGAGGCACGCTGATTACCTTCCGGCACACCGCGCTCGGCTTTATCGAGGAGCAGCACAAGGAAGGTGTCGGCAAGGGCTGGGCATCGATTCTTGACCGCGTCCGCAAGCGCGCCGAGTCGAAGTAACTCTCACGCGTCGTTGCCACCTCTCGCCCTCTCCGTAGAAGTCGCGAAGAGGCGGAGGTGCCCCGCAACGCCGCAAATCGGGTTGCATGCGTGAATCAGTTCGCCGGTGCGCCGAGTAATCGCGTTCGAAACTCGGCCGCACCTAGACAAGTTTCCCATTTCCCAAAATCCAAGGAGGATCGCTATGACCATCGCACAATCGTTTCTTGCAGAATTTGAAGTGCAAGCGCCCATTACGCGGAAGTTCCTTGAGCGGCTGCCGGAAGACAAGCTGACCTGGAAGCCGCACACAAAATCCATGACTGCCGGGCAGCTCGCTTATCACCTTGCTTCCGTCCCCGGAGGAATCGTTCGGTTTGTCGGGAACAATCCGGCGCAGGCTCCGGAGAAATTCGACTTTCCGCAGCCCGCAAGCCGCGAAGAGATACTGAAGGCATTTGACGAGAGCGTCGCAACGGTGCGAAGCCTCTTGCCAAAATTTGACGATGCTGCCATGAAGGAAACCTGGCACATGATGGCCGGCACGCATGAAGTAATGGCTCAGCCGCGCGGTGAATTCGTTCGCGACGTCATGCTCAGCCATTGGTATCAGCATCGCGGCCAGTTCAGCGTTTACCTGCGACTGCTGGATTGTGCAGTGCCCGCAAGCTGGGGGCCCAGCGCTGACGAGGCTCCCTCGTTCATGCAGCAGGCCGCGCAAGTGGTGTAATTCCATCTTGAGGTGAGACCTATGTGCCCTGTATGCATGGCAACGGCGGCGTTGATCGCAGGTGGCGCTGCGGGAAGCGGCGGGGTGATTGCCCTGACGTTGGTTACAAGCAGCCGGAGAATGCCGGCTCGTCCTGTTGCAAGGATGAGCACGGCTCCTGAAGGCTGGGCATTGAAGGCGCGCTGATTTACGCACCTCGTGAGCGGCATGTTACTTGTCGACCTCCGTCACCAGCTTTTCGGCGCGGCTGAGGGCGTCGAGTCGGCGCTGTTTCTGGGCTTCAAGTTCGACCGGGCTCATGCTGTTGGCAGAGATGCGCTTGGTTATGTCGTTGAGGTGCTGGGCAAAGGATGCGCCAAGAGCCTGGACGGAGGCCTGGGCCTGGAAGAGAACACTGTGGAAGTGAGTAATCTCTTCCGTGGCAAGCTCGGGGTGATAGCTGAGACGATCACCGGTCTGCATGGCATCGATCAGCAAATCGGGCGCCGCAGCGACGGGCCAGGTCTGCTGCAGGCAGTCGTAGACGCCGCGCAGGCGCGTCATGGCGCCGGCAAATCCATCCAGTTCGCCGCGGCGAGCGGTAAGGCCGGCGGCGCGGCGGACTTCCACCGTAACTTTGGCGGCAGCGCTACGGCTGGAGACTGGAGCGATGGTGGTCAGCGTGTTGCCTTCAAAAGACCAGCCTCCGTTGCCCGTCACTCCCAACTTTTTCGCCAATGCAACGCCGTTGATAGTGACGGAAGCAGGAGGCCAGTCGGCGGGGAGGCGCAGCTCGTAGGCCCGAGCATGCAACATGCCAGGATAGCTGCCCGCAACCGGACCAATTTCTACACGCAGCGTGTCACCGGTTTGCGTGGCCTTGATAGGAGTGCGCGCGAAGACACCCTTTTGATATTCGACTGCAACGCCTGAGTCTTCATAAACCTCATAGCTGGAAGATGTGCCCGGCGCAAGGGGCCACACGTTGACAATGAGTGGATCGACCGGCTTCTGACCGGTGTAGAGCATGGGCGGCTGCATGGGGACGATGGCGCCCGCGCGCAGATAGACGGGAATCTGATCGATGGAAAAGGCACGATCGACAGTGGCAGGGCCGGTAAAGTGCTTGCCAGTGGGCCATTCGATCCACTCGCCTTTGGGAAGCCATACTTTCTCCGCGGCCAGGCCGGAGACCTTGTCGGCCGGCGCAGTCACAGGCGCGGCCAACATCTGGTCGCCGAAGACGTACTCTTCCCTGCTTTGGTAGGCTGCTGCCTGATCAGGCCAGTCGTAATAGAGCGGGTGAAGGAAGGCTACACCGGAGTCGTAGGTGCGGCGGCCCTCGGTATAGAGATAAGGTTCGAGCGCGTAGCGGAGCTTGAAAGTGGAGCGCAGGATCGACGAGTACGGTTCAGGATAGGCCCATACGCGGCGCTCGGCGTCGGGGTTCTTGGTGGTGTGTGTACGCAGGATGGGGCTGAAGGCGCCGAATTGGACCCAGCGGGTGTAGATCTCCGGATCGACGACACCGGGCATGTGGCCGCCAATATCGTGACTCCAGTAGGCATATCCGACGTTGGCAGCGGTGGCCGTGAACCAGGGCTGGAAGGCGAGCGAATCCCAGACCGAGACGGTGTCGCCGGAGAAGCCGATCTGGTAGCGGTGGTTGCCAAGGCCGCCCCAGCGGTGGAAAAGCAACGGGCGCTTACCCTCGCGCTGCTGATCGGTGAAGTGGACGTAGTTGAGCCACCAGGTGGGCATGACGCCGGGCATCGAGGTGTGTTGCTCCTGCTGCCAATCGAGCCACCAGAAGTCGATCCCCTGCTTCTCCAGCGGATGGTGGAGAAGGTCCATGTAGTTGGTGGCGTACTTCTTGTCTGCGATGTCGAAGGGAATTGCTTTTCTCGTCGCCGGATTGACGCCCATCGCCGCGGCCATCGCGGGATAAGCCTGCTCCCACGGCTGAACGCCTGAGGCAGGATGCATATTGAGCGTGGCTTTCAGCCCCTCGGCGTGAATCTTCTTGAGGAAATCGTCGGGATCGGGAAAGAGAATCTTGTTCCAGGTGTAGCCGGTCCAACCGAGCTGGTGATTTGATTGATCCACCTGGCCGGCGGCCTTGAGCTGATCGCCGCTGATGTGCCAGCCCATGTCGATGACCAGGACGTCCAGCGGAATATCGTTCTCGTGGAAACCTTGAACCAGCTCATCGAGTTCCTGGTCGGTGTAGTCCCAGTAGCGGGACCACCATGCGCCGAAAGCAAAACGCGGCGGCAGCGGGATGCGCCCTGCGACTTTAACGTAGTCGCCGAGAGCCTTGCGATAGTCGTGGCCGTAGCCGAAGAAATACCAGTCCTGCCGTTCGCCGGCGGGGCGCTCAATGACCCACGGCCATGGGCTCTTTTCGCCCTGCAGAAACCGGAAGTCGGCGGAGTCGAAGAGCGGACGGGTGGAATCGTCCACCAGTGCCCAGCCGGAACGCGAAACCAGGCCCGGCTCGATGGGCTCCTTGGTCTGGTCGCCACGGGCGCCGTCGAGGGTGCGGGTAGTGCCCTGTAAGTTTTCGGAGTCGACCAGGCCCGGATGCCAGACGACACGTTTGCCATCGACGGTGAGCGAAATGAAGAGATTGTCCGGCTTGAAGCGGCCATCAGCTGAAGGCGAATAAGTGAGCGTGAGCGCGTTGGTCTTGATGGTCAGCTTTTGAAAGCCATTCGCAAATGTCTTTTCGAATTCCGGCACCGGCATACGCCGATTGAGGAACACAAACGAGGCGTGATCTTCAAACTTGCCGTCGGCGGCCCACTCCATGCGGATGAGTTGCGGCGTGAGTACGGTAAAGCGCGCGTTGCCCAATGTGACCACGGCGTTCGGATCGGCCACAGGATCCGTGACAGTATCCGATTGCGCCACAGGGGAGCCAACACGTGCTGGTCTCTTGACTTGCGCGGGCGTTTGGGCGCTCAATCCAAGGCTGCATCCAATCACAAGACCGAGAGCTGCAAAATGACGCAGAGAGATACGCACACGATCCTCCTGTTTTTGCTATACCGGGAAGCCTATCACTATCGGGCAGGAATGAGCGTATCTGCTCCTGTGTACTTTCCGGGCCCGGTATGGAATTGTGCAACGTGCCGGCCGCCTCCCGGTTTGGCCTTCCGCAGCGCACGCTTCACGTCTGTCAGCCTTCAACCCATGAGTGTTAGCATGGCGCTGCATCTCTTTCATCTTAAATAGAGATTCGCTGCGGATTTCTGAACCGCAGAGGAGAGCCGTATGGCAACTGCCCCGGACTATCCGACGACGAAGATTTCATCGTTCCTCTACGTCATTACAGGGGTAACGGCCATCGCGGGTTTTCTCTACGGATACGACACGGGAATCATCTCCGGAGCGCTGCTGCCGATAACGAGCGAGTTTCACCTCGGCCACCGCATGCAGGAGATTGTGGCGTCGGCCATCCTGGTGGGCGCGGTGATCGGGGCACTGAGTTGCGGAACGATTTCAGAACGCATCGGCAGAAAGCGCACGATCATGACGGTGGCCTGTGTCTTCTGCGCCGGATCGTTCTGTTCCAGCATCTCGGCGAGTCCATACCTGCTGGCGCTGTCGCGCATTTTGCTTGGGTTTGCGGTGGGCGGTTCGTCGCAGGTGACGCCGATGTACATTGCCGAGTTGGCGCCAAGGCAGCGGCGCGGACGACTGGTGATCTCGTTCAATCTCTCCATCGGCGTCGGAATCCTGGTGGCAAATATTGTGGGCTTCATGCTGCAGGATTTGTGGAGCTGGCGGATGATGATCGCCGTTGCTGTGGTTCCGGCGATCGTGCTTCTGCTGTGCATGCTGCGTCTTCCCGAGAGCCCGCGCTGGCTGGCGGAGAACGTGTCAATGGACGCGGCGCGGAAAGTTCTGGAGCGGGTACGCAACAACGAAGAAGACATCAACTACGAACTCGATGAGATAAGGGTGGTAGTTGCGGAAGGTGGCAGCGGAAAGAAGGCGAGCTGGTCCATGCTGGCCGAGCCGTGGATACGGCCCGCGGCGGTGGCGGCCTTCGGCGTGGCTGCGTTTACTCAACTTGGCGGCCTCGAGACGATGATCTACTACGCGCCGACTTTGCTTTCAGGCGCTGGCTTCGGTAAGTCGGCAGCGCTGCTCACCGGCCTGAGCGTGGCAATCGTGTTTGTAACCATGACAGCAATCGGCCGCCATATCGTGGACCGCGTTGGGCGAAGACGGCTGACGCTGGTAATGGTACCGGGAACGGTCGTCAGCCTCATCGTGCTGGGCATCATGTTTCGCATGGGCATGGCGAAGACTCCACAGGGCTCGTTGATCCTGGTGGCGTGCCTGCTCATCTACATGGTCTTCAACGCCGGCGGCGTGCAGGTAATCGGCTGGCTGATGGGGTCGGAGATGTTTCCGCTGGCGATTCGCGGCAAGGCGAGCAGCGTACACGCGGCCGTGCTGTGGGGCTCGAACCTGATTATCACCTCAACCGCGCTGAGTACCGTGAGCCTGCTGGGAACGGGCGGCGCAATGTGGGTGTATGCGGGGTTGAATTTCCTGTGCTTCCTGTTTGTGTGGCGCTTTGTCCCAGAGACGACCGGGCACAGCCTGGAAGATATCGAGAATCATCTCCGCGTAGGAAAGTTCATGGAGCTCAAGATGAAGCGGGCGGGGCGGTAGGGCTGGCTTGGGCGTTATGTAGCGCTCTCTTGCGAAACCAAGAAAGAAAAGAGCAAAGAGGATCTTGAAGGAATCTCGGATCAAGTTTCCATGGATCCGCCGCCATTCCCTCGGGGGCTAAAGCCCACGATTATTTTGCTGAATTTGCGGCGCGGCTGAAGCCGCGCCCTTTCAAAGTACAGGCCTATTCAAAGGCTTGCTAATTCGATCCCTCGTCGTCCTCGCCTTTTTCCGTGATCTGGTTCCCCGCCAGCCGCTCCAACTGGTTGCGCCAGTCAAGGGACTCGATGAACGTTTTTGATTCGCGCCAGCCGGCCTCGACGATTACGCGGAGTTCGAGATAGACACGTGTGCCGAGCAAGGACTCGATCTGCCGGCGCGCGCGTGTTCCGATCTCTTTCAGCTTCGAGCCGCCCTTGCCGATCAGAATTGCTTTTTGCCCGTCGCGCTCGCAGTAGATGGCTGCGGCAATACGGGTCAAGGGCAGGCGGGCTGGAGCCTGGCCTTTCTTGCGCGGCGGCGCCGCGGGCTCCGGCTCTTCGAATTGTTCAATCACCACAGCCGATGCGTAGGGCACTTCCTCGCCGGTCTCGATGAGAATGCTTTCTCGAATCAGTTCGGCAACCATGAAGCGCTGGGGCTGGTCGGTGTATTGATCCTTGGGGTAGAAGCGCTCGCCGGTTGGCAGGGCCGCGACGATCTTGCGCACCAGGATGTTGAGGCCGTCGCGCTTGCGGGCGCTCACAGGAATGATCTCGGCAAAGTTGAACTGGCGGGTGAGCGAGTCGATCAGTGGGAGGAGATGGTCCTTCTGCACCAGATCTATTTTGGTGAGGACCAGAAAGACGGGGCATTCGAGCTTGCGGATGAGGCCGAAGAGAAACTCGTCTTCACTGGCCCAGTTGGGTCGTCCGCGGTCAGGAGATTTCGAGACCTCAGGTGCCTGGGTCTCCAGTCCGGGTGCCCCAAGTCCCTCGTTTGGGACCTGGGATTCCGTACCACCATCCGCTTCCGAAGTTCCAATAGCGGTCGGCGTCCCAGGCGTTTCCAACTGCACTCTCCGCGTAGCATCCATCAGAACAAGCACCACGTCGCGCGCTTCGAGGGCCTCGTAAATCTCCTGCAACATGCGGCGGTCAAGCTGCGAACCGGGCTTGTGGACGCCGGGCGTATCAACAAAAATGATCTGCGCGGCCGGATTTGTGCCTTTGTGGGCGGGAACCTCGACCACGCCCATGATGCGATTGCGCGTGGTTTGCGGCTTGGCGGTGACGATGGCCACCTTTTCGCCCGTGAGGGCGTTGAGGAGCGTGCTTTTGCCGACGTTGGGCCGGCCGAGAATGGCAACAAATCCCGATTTCAATGGGTAGCGGTTCTCCTGCTTTCTATTATCGCGGATTGGAAGGTCGAGCGTTGATATCATCTCGGAATGATTGTCGAAGGCAGAACCGAACGGCTGATTCTGCGCCCGCAGGAGGTGGCCGATGCGGAGCAGATTCAGGAGCTGTTTCCGCAGTGGGAGATCGTGCGCTACCTGATGAACAGGGTACCGTGGCCCTATCCGCCGGACGGCGCGCTTTGTTATATCAGGGACGTTGCGCTGCCACAGATGGAGCGCGGCGAAGCCTGGCACTGGACTATCCGCATGGTAGCCAAGCCCGAGCAAATCATCGGCTCTATCTCCCTGGTACCTGGAGAAAAGGACAACCGGGGCTTCTGGCTAGACCCGCAGTGGCAGGGTCAGGGGCTGATGAGCGAGGCCTGCGTTTGGGTGAACGACTTCTGGTTCGAGACGCTCGGGTTCGAGGTGCTTCGCGTTTCCAAGGCGGTGGGCAACACCACCTCGCGGCGCATCTCTGAGAAGCAGGGAATGCGGCTGATTGGCTTTGGCGAAAAAGACTACGTGTCGGGGCGGCTGCCGTCGGAAATTTGGGAGATCACCGCAGGCGAGTGGCGAACGTGGAAGGGGCGCTCAAGATGAGCCTGGCGAGCTCGATCGAGTGTCGCGCCCAGTATTCAACGCACGCCAGATTACCAGATGTGCGGCACCAGGTGGAACCTGACCTTCCTGCAATATTCCGTATAGCCCGGCAAGCTCTTTTGCAGAAATATCTCCTCATCCTGAAGTCGCAGAACGATGACCAAAGTCATGGGGATGAACATCACTAATCCCCACCACGATCCGAGAGCAAGCGGTGTAGCAAGGAGCATGACCAGCGCACCGGCATACATGGGGTGACGAACCACCGCGTATGGTCCAGTGGAGATGACTCGCTGGTCGGGAGCCACCTCAATGACCGCTGAGGTAAAGGAATTCTCCTTGTAAACGATGAAGACGCCAAGGAATCCAAGCGCTACCAGGGTGTCACCCAGAATCACGAAGACCAGCGGGACATCCGACCAATGGAAATGGCGGTCAAGCGAAGGAAGTACCAATGTTCCAAGAAACGCCAGCGACGCAAGGAGCTGAATCAACTTTTGACTCTTCTCCTTCTCGGCCCCTGGACCTGCTTTCACGCGGCTTTCAAGCAGCTTTCTATCGTAGTTCCAAAGATAAACAGTAATCAGAGCCGAGGCTCCGACAAAGGTGAATAGATAGACCCAAGCCTGCCAGAAATCGAGCGTCCATGCCGGAACAAAGAGGACCACCCCGAGGAACACGCTGAGTTGCGCGAATCCAAGGATGGTTCTGCCGGCCAAAATGTTCACATTGTTAGTCTAGAATTTCGGCGCGCCTGGGCGAACTGAATTTGGTTGCCAAGCCGAAATTCACGACGAAACCGTTGCGGAAGCTTTTGGTCCCGGCGGGTAGACGCGCAGCCGATCGATGCGCCGATCTGTCGAGACGACAATCTCCATGCGCAGGCCGATGGGTTCGAGCATGACGACTTCGCCGGCCAGCGGAATGCGGCCTTCGATTTCGCTCACCAGGCCGCCGAGCGTCGTGGCTTCGTAGGTTTCGCCCAGTTCCACAGGTTCGCCGAAGAGGTCTGAAAGCCCATCGACTGGAAAGTTGCCGGGGACGAGCCAGACGCCGCCGGGCTCGCGCTGCGGCTCTTCAACGGCTTTCTCCACCTCGTGCTCGTCGCGGATGTTGCCGACAATCTGCTCCAGCAAATCTTCAATGGTGACCAGGCCGGAGACGCCGCCGTACTCATCGATCACGATGCGCATGTGCTGCTTTTCGCGCTGCATCTCTCGCAGCAGCTCGTAGCCACGCTTGGTTTCGGGTACAAACACAGCCGGCTGCTGGATGCTGGCGACGGTGCGGGTTCGGGCTTCTTCATCCGTGATCTGCAGCAGGTCGTGGGCAAAGGCAATGCCGGTGACGTTGTCTATGGTGCCGGAAAAGACAGGGACGCGCGAGAAGTTGTGTTCGCGCAACTGCTCGAGGAATTGCTCGAGAGTAATGGTCCCGGAGACCGCAAAGACAGCGGGCCGCGGAGTCATGACCTCGCGCACCAGCTTGTCGCCGAACTCGACGGCGGAGCGCACCAGTTCGCGGTCGCTCTCTTCTAGGATTCCTTCCTCTTCCCCGGCTTCGAGCAGCGCCTCGACATCGACGGCGGTTTCTTCTTCCGCGCTGGCCGGCTCCTCTGCCAGCGACGCGACCGAGAAGAAGAAGCGGACGAAGACGCTGATGGGAGTAACAACCCAGAGCAGCAGGCGGATGGGCCAGACGAGCTGTGCGGCCCATAGGCCACGGGTGCGGTTGAAGAGCACCGACGGCAGAAGTTGGTTGCAGAATACCACCACCAGCACGAGACTGAGAACGGCCTGCGCGATCTCCGCATAGGTGGGTGGGCCGAGATGGGGCGCACGGTCGAAGAGAATGGCGCCAAATGCAAGCGCGATGATGCCGAGGGCCATTTGCTGCAGAACGGCTGCGCAGAGGGCGGCGTGTGCGCGAGTCAGGCCGAGCAGTGGCTCGACTTGCTCCTCCCATGCATCGAGGTTTTCCTGGACTTCGCGGGAGAGAATCTTGCCAAACTCGGAATAGACGCGGCTGATGTAAGAAGCCAGGGCCTCGACCGCGGCGAGCAGAACCAGCACGAAGATGACAAGCGGGGTCATGGGCGCCGCGGCTTTGCGGTTGTTTTCGGCGGCCGCCGCTTTGAAGGCACCAGCTGCTTTGGAGTTGCCATGCGCTCAATCAATCCCTGCGGCAGACCCAGACGTCCGCGCAAAAGACGCTCGCGCCGCTCCATCTGTCCTGAGTCCGCTTCGTGGTCGTATCCGGCGAGATGCAACAGCCCGTGCAGGATCAGCACCTTGATTTCAGTGGAGAGCGAGTGACCCTGCCCGGCAGCCTGGCGCAGGGCGGTGGAAACGCTGATGGCAAGGTCGCCTGCAATCTTCTCCGGACCGTGCGTGGTTGTGTCCGCTGGAAACGAAAGCACGTCGGTGGCTTTGTTCTTGCCACGAAAGCGGCGATTCAGGTCGCGGATAGCTGCGTCTGTGGTGAGCAGGATAGTGACCTGGCCGCTGAGCCGAACCGCTGCTTGCGCTCGAGTGAGAAAGCGCCCCAGGGTGCGGGCGGTGGGCAGGTGGAAATCGGCCGATTTTGCCGGCGCACTCGACACAATTGCCCGCTTCACCGATTTTGAGAGCGGAGTGGGGTCTGGGTCCAGATCTGGGTCGAGAAGAATCATCGTGCGCGGGGCCGCTGTTTGCGTGGCTCTGGTCTGCTTCTCCGGGTCTGCTTAGATGATACGCGAATTCGTGCGCTCCCACTCGCACGCACTCACCGCCCCTCGACTATTGCCCCGCAATCTCCGTAGTGCTGCCGCCGAGGCGCGTCGCAAACGTCGGCTTCTTAAGCGCATCCGCTATCGAGGCCGGCAGCTTGCGATCCGGATACCGGTGCGCATAGAACTCCACCGCCGCAAAGAAGTCCGGCGCATCCGCATCCACCATCTGTTCTTCTGGCGTATACACCTTCACGATCGATGGATCGGCGACAGCCTTGCCCAGAAAATCAATCGCGTCGGCAATCGTGTGTCCCGTGAGCGACGCGTAGCTGTACAACGGAACGTGCTGCCTCTCCGCAAACTCCGCAATCGGAATCAGGGGCTGCAGCGCGAACGACTGGTAGTGAATCGATCGCTCGCTGCGCGCCATCTCCTTGGGAAACGCGCCCCGCTGGTCGAGCTCGTTCACTCCGTCCTTGTACGCCTGCGCGCCGAAGTCGAACAACTCCTGGTCCGACGAGACAACGCCGGTGGCAATCGCCGCCAACCCCCGCCAGTAGTGATGGTTGTTGTGGTGCGTCACCTCCACCGGGAAACCGATCATGCGATGCGCCACCTTGTTCATCCAGGCAACGTCGCGCGCCGTCTCCGCGCCGTCAAGCTTCGCGTCGTTCAGCAGCACCGACTCTGAGGTTGCGATCGAACTCAGCGTCCACTCCACCTGGTACCACGACTGCGCGTTCTCCACCGCGTCATAGTCCATCAGCACGTTTGCCTGCGCCCATCGGTCGATCTGATCCTGCGCGCACTTGGCTTCGGCGTGATTGCCCGTGGCCAGAAACTGGTTCATGCCCGCCGTCGCCCGCTTTTCGAACAGCGCATAGGGCACAGTCGCCGCATGCTCCGCCGGATTGGTCGGCCCATGCCCGCCGTGCAAGTAGTGCATCGGAATCCGCATCGGTCCGGTCGGCGGGTCCACTTGGGCTTGCGCGCTGCAAGTTGCGATCTGCGCAAGGGCGGCGCGAATAGGTGCGCTCTTTGTGTTTTTCAGTTCGGCACGCCGCGCGGCAACGTCAATATATGAAGCGCGGGGATTGAACTCCACTTTTGTCGTTTGGCTAAGAATGCACGCCGGGCCTGCCAGGACAACCGCCAGGCAAAGAACTTGGGACAGCTTTGGCACAGAAATCTCCTCAATGGGTTGAACGCTTTGTTCGTATCTATTCAGTATGGACGGATGGCCCTGCTTTCAGGCCCCACGCTCGCGCGCAATGCGCGTCGTGGCGGCGTTACGCCAGCTTCCAACCGAGCCGCCGCGCCCGTTCCCGATTCCGTGCCGACAACTCGCGATGCGGCTCTCCGGCCGCCAGCCCGATCCACATCTTCCCCACCGTTTTGGCGCGAAGTACTTCGGCCGTCATTCGCAGAGCTCTCGGCGCTCCGGTAGCGATCGGAATCAGGAAACCCGGCGCCGCCGATGAGGTCACCAGCACGGCCTTCTTGTTGGCCTTCGGATTCCGCGATTTGGGCGCAGGCTTTCCCCAGGGCCAGTAGGCATATCCCCCCGTCCGCTCCATAAACCTGCGAAAGATCGCCGTCACATTAAAAAAGTTCACTGGCGAGCCCAGTACCAGGGCATTCGCCGATTCAATCTCCTGGAGCATCGGTTCCAGATCGTCCTGCTGTTCGCATTTGCCGCGCTCCTCACCGGGAGCCTGCATGCACTTCCGGCAGTTGGTGCAAAACTCAATGTGCTTTTCAGTCAGGTAGAGCGTTACCGTCTCCGCGCCCTTCTCGCGCGCGCCTTCCAGGACAGCCTCCACCGCGCTGTCGATCGTCCCGCCTTTGCGGTAGCTGCCAACGATGGCCACGACTTTGGTGATCATCACGCGCCCCTCCAAACTGCTGCGCCGGCAGATTACTACAGAAGCGGCGTCTATTGCAGTGACGAGGCTCCGGGCATGCATCAAGCCACAATAGGAGCTGGCCCATCACTCTTTCGCGGTACAGCCTCCACCGCCGGTCCTGATATCCTTATCGCGTGATTGAACGCTCGCGAATAAGGGGATTGTGGGTCATCTTGCCGGGAGTGACCCTTCTCTTGGCTATCTCCCCGGTGGCCTGCCACAAGGAAGAGCAGGCCGTCGAAGGCGTGGCCCAGACCGCCGTCAAGGCCGAACAAAAGGCCCAGGCCACGGCCACTGAGCTCGATGGCGAGCGCGCCCAACTTGCGCTGATTCCTCTGCCTACCAAGAGCATGTATGCGGATGTCCACGAGCCTTCCGACTGGGCCAATCCCTACCTCTCGGTCGGCGCCAATACCATCTCGCTGCGCATCACCCTGGCCGACGCCAACCCCAGCAACGTCGGGGAAGGAACAATGCTGCGTCCGTCAGCCGCGCGCCGCCAGGAACTCCAGTTGCGCCCCGCGGAACTGGCCAAGGCCGTAGCCGCAATTCCCACATCCGCATGGCGTTACGGCCGCGTAATCGCGGTCGCCGAGTCTGCCGCAGCACCAAGGGACCGCCCCCTGGTCCGCCGCAACGTCGAAGCCGCCATCCAGCAGCTCAACGACATGGGCATCGTGGTCGAAGAGTGGCCCACGCGGTAGATAGCTGCCCAATCGCTTGAACTGAATTTAGGGAACTCTGCCCGCTGCCACGAAGGAATTGCCGGGGATCGATCTTCTTTCCAGTCTCAATCCTTGGGCGGCGCTGGCAATTCCTCACAAATCTCAAAATCGAACTTGCGGAGATTCCTCATGCATTCCGCAAGAGCACCCATCATCGTCTCGCTCCATCCCACAGGTTGGAACTTCAGAGTCTTCTGGTTCAACTCAATGTCGGCCGTAGCGAGGAATTGCATGTCGATCATTGTAGGGGTGGCAAATTCCTTTATCGTGATGCGCGCCTCGATCTCACCGGCTGCGTGTTTCTTGGTGACTGAGAAAAAGTGCAGCTTTGCGAGAGCCTCCGCGGGGTCCCTCTGCACGTATTTCCAATCGGCCATGTCGTTCCCTCCGGGTCACAGGTATCTGTTCAGGTGCCTGGTTTAGCCGAACCAGATGCTTTTTCCGGCGAGATTATCTGCGCGATGGAAACAATCCCAAATTGCTTTGGCAACCTGAGGACCTTGCGGACGCGCTACTATTTCCCCGTGAGCCATTCATCCTTTTCCATACTCTCGAACCAGCCTCCGCTGGATCATGAAAGCTTCTCTGCCCACCGCGAGCTTGAAGCCCTGCTCAAGAAAAACATCCGCGGCGAAGTCCGCTTAGATCTTGGTTCGCGGGCGCTTTATGCGGCCGACTCCTCCAACTATCGGCAGCTTCCCATCGGCGTAGTGTTCCCGCGTGACGTCGCGGACGTCGAAGCTGCCCTGGCTGCCTGCTGGGCCACTGGCGCAGCTGTTCTGCCGCGTGGCGCCGGAACCAGCCTGGCCGGTCAGTGCGCAAATGTGGCCGTAGTTTTCGACTATTCGAGGTACATGAACGGCCTCACATGCATCGATCCCGCCGGCAAAGTCGCCGTCGTCCAGCCGGGAATCGTCCTCGACCGGCTCCGCGACGCGGCCGAACTCCACCACCTGACCTACGCGCCCGACCCCGCCACCCACTCCCGCTGCACCCTCGGCGGCATGATCGGCAACAACAGCTGCGGTGTCCATGGCCTGCTGGGCGGCAAAGTCGTGGACAACGTCCAGACCCTCGACATCATCCTCTACGACGGCACACGGATGACCGTCGGCCCCACCACGCCGGACGAACTTGCCGACAAGATTCAGGCCGGAGGTCGCGAAGGCGAAATCTATGCAGGCCTCGCCCGGATTCGCGACAAATACGCAGCCCTGGTCCGCGAGAAATTCCCGCGCATTCCCCGCCGCGTCTCCGGCTACAACCTCGACGAACTGCTGCCGGAAAACAACTTCAACGTCGCCCGCGCCCTGGTCGGCTCAGAGGGCACCTGCGCCAACATTGTCTCCGCCACCCTCAACCTCACTGCCAGCCCGCCCTTCCGCGTCCTCACCGTGCTCGGATTTGCCGATCCGTTTCTCGCCGCCGACGCCGTTCCGCTGGCGCTTGAGCACAAGCCCATCGGCCTCGAAGGCTTTGACCACCTCCTGGTCGACTTCATGCGCCGCAAGGGCCTCAACCTCCGGAATCTTTCCGAGCTCCCCTCCGGCGTCAGCTTCCTGCTCGTCGAACTGGGCGCATGGACAGCCGAAGAAGTGCAGGCCCAGTCTGAGAATCTCGCCCGCACCAGCCAGTCCTGGCCCGTTCCGCCCGTCGCACGCATCTGCACGCCCGAGGAAGCCGTCAGCATCTGGAAGGTCCGCGACTCCGCTCTCGGCGCAATGGTCTTCGTGCCCGGCGAACCCGACCGCTACGAGGGTTGGGAGGATGCCGCAGTCCCGCCCGCACAGCTTGGCAATTACCTGCGCGCCATCACCGCTCTGATGTCCGAATACGGTTTTCGCAGCCCTCTCTACGGTCATTACGGACAGGGCTGCGTCCACACCCGCATCAATTTCGATTTCCGCTCCGTCGAGGGCCTGCGGAAATTCCGCGAGTTCATCACCCGCGCCGCGGACGTGGTGCTCAGCTTCGGCGGTTCGCTATCTGGTGAACACGGCGACGGACAATCCCGCGCAGCGCTGCTGCCCCGAATGTTTGGCTCCGAACTGATGGAAGCCTTTCGCGAATTCAAGATTCTCTTCGACCCCGACAACCGCATGAATCCCGGCAAACTGATCGATGCGGTTCGCGTCTACGACCCGGTGGAAAATCTGCGGCACGAGATCGAAGATCACGGGTCAGCCGCGGGAAAAGACGCTGCGGAAACTCACACTCGCGAACTCGAAACTCACTTCGCCTTCACCGCCGATCAGGGCTCCTTTGCCCGCGCCACCGAGCGCTGCGTGGGCGTTGGCGCGTGCCGCAACACTACCGGCGGCGTCATGTGTCCCAGCTACCGCGCCACTGGCGACGAGCAGCACTCCACACGCGGCCGCGCCCGCCTGCTCTGGGAGATGCTCTCCGGCGCCCTGCGCAAAGAAGGCTTCAAGAGCGAAGCGGTCCACCAAGCCCTCGACCTCTGTCTCAGTTGCAAAGCATGCAAGTCCGAGTGCCCCGTCCAAGTGGATGTGGCCGCCTGGAAATCCGAGTTCCTCGCCCAGCACTACAAGCGCCGCCTGCACCCGCTGCACCACTACATCTTCGGATTTGCAGACAAGCTTGCCCGCTGGGGTTCGCTGACTCCGGCGCTGACCAATGCCCTGCTCACCGGCCCCATCACCAGCCCGCTGATCAAACACATCGCCGGAGTAGCCCAGGCTCGCCAGCTCCCCCGGCTCGCCGCCAGGAACTACCAGCAATCCAGACGCGTGGTCGACGAAACCACCAACGTCCCGCGCTCTTCAAACGGGTCTAAAGAAACGAAGGAAAAGTCTGCCCCTCCACCGGTGGCGCAGGTCGTCCTCTGGCCCGATACCTGGAACAACTACTACCATCCGCAAACTCTGGCCGCGGCTGAAACCGTTCTTACAAGCGCGGGCTTCAAGGTCGAAGTCCCCAAGGGCCACATTTGCTGCGGCCGGCCGCTCTACGACTTCGGCCTGCTCACCGCCGCGCGCTCATACCTCGAGAAGGTCCTTGACCGCATGGCCCCGCAAATCGAAGCCGGCCTTCCTTTTATCTTTCTTGAGCCAAGCTGCGCCAGCGTCTTCAAGGACGAGTTGCGCGAACTCTTTCCAAAGGACCAGCGTGCGGAGCGCCTGAGTGGGCAGATATGGCTCCTTGCCGACTGGCTCGCCATCGAAGCCCCCGATTGGGCAGCCGGCCGCCTCGAAGGCGAGCATATCCTGCTTCACGGCCACTGCCACCACAAAGCCGTCTTTGGTGGACCGGTCAGCGAAATTGCCCTCCTGCGCAAAGCCGGCGCAACGGTCGAGCCTATTCAGGCCGGCTGCTGCGGCATGGCTGGCCCGTTCGGATTCGAGGCCGACAAGTTCGAAGTGTCAAAGGCGATTGCGAACGACGGCCTGCTGCCTGCGGTTCGATCCGCAGATCCAATGACCCTCATCGTTGCCGACGGCTTCAGTTGCCGCGAGCAGATCGACCAGCTCTCCGACCGTGAGGCCATGCACTTCGCTGAAGTTCTGGCCCACACCTGCGGCTGCGGTGATTAAGGAGCCAATAAAGGAAGACTACTGTCTGCCACTGAAGAAAGTCACAGTTTTAGTCTGGCCGGAAAAGGCTCCGTCATACCGCATTTAGCATTGCAGTATCGGCTGGTTGTACAAAACCAGACAGTCAAGCACAATTCATTTGCTGTATTGTGTTGAAGAGGTATACGTTACCTTTTTTCTCAGGGAGACTTTGCAACTGCATGGGTGTAGACTGCGTCCAATGCGTTGGGGATGCCGCAGATTGTCCCATGTGCGCTTGAGGTCCGCGCCGATCCTCGAAGCCGGTTCCAAATGCGGAACCAGGATTTGCGGCACGCCAAACAGTTTTGATACGCTCAGGCATTCTAAGGGCTGAGCGAAAGGAGAGTTCATCATGGCAGAGGAAAATAAATCATTCGGATTGGCCTGGTTTCTGGCTGGATTGGGTGTGGGTGCCCTGGTCGGCATTCTCTGTGCGCCCAAGAGCGGTAAAGAAACCCGCGAAGACCTTGTAAACGGCGCCAAGGAAGGCACGGAATATCTACGCGCCCGCACCCGTCAGGCTGCTGATGAAGTCAGCGCCCTGGTGGACAAGAGCAAGGAGCAGGTCTCGGAATACGTAGAACGCGGCCGTGAGGCTGTCGATCGTGGCCGTGCGCAGTGGGAAGAGTTTGTGGAGCGGGGCAAGAATCTCGTCTCCGAAC
>DASRLI010000481.1:0-27193 GCA_035648535.1 Occallatibacter sp.
GTTCCTTGCCCATGCGCACGACGAGGGGTGGCAGGGCGGCGATGTCGGCGGAGGTTGTGCGGAAGTTTACGATGCAGGCGCGGAGGGCGAACTTGCCGTGGATTACGGCGTTGGAAAGATAGGCTTCGCCGCTGTGCTGCAGGCGGGTGAGCAACTCGAGATTCAACTTGTCGAGGTAGCTCGCTACTTCTTCGTTATCCAGGTCCACTTCCCTCTCGCCGGAGCCTAGATCGGTGGGCACATAGCGGAAGGTGGCGATGCTGAGGGATTGGGTGAGTGGCTGGAGCTCGGGGTAATGCGCGAGTTGTGCGAAGAGTTCACGGGAGAGGCGGATGTCGTCGGAGATCATTTGGACGTAACCGTCGCGGCCAACCTGCTGCAGCGCGAGCCAGACTTTGAGGGCTCGAAATCCGCGTGAGTTCTGAGGGCCGAAGTCGACGTAATTAATTGCTTCGACGCCGAAGTGGTAGTAGACGGGATGATAGGCGAACGCATCGCGCAGCTTCTCAGGGTCGCGGACCAGGGCGCAACCGGCTTCAAGCGGAGCATAGAGCCACTTGTGCGGATCGACGGCGACCGAGTCCGCTTCGCGTAGTGCCGCGAGGGCTGCAGGGGCATCGGGCAGGACAGCGGCGAGGCCGCCGTAGGCTCCATCGATGTGAAACCAGAGGTCGAATTCGCTGCAGAGGGCGGCTAGCTGCGGCAAGGGGTCGATTGCGCCGGTGCTGACGGTGCCGGCGGTGCCTGCCACAAGGATGGGACGGTCACCGGCTTCGATGTCGGCGGAGATTTGTTCGCGGAGGGCGGCAACGTCCATGCGCAGGTCGCTGTCCGTGGGGATCCAGCGGATGGCATCGGTGCCAAGGCCGGCGATGTCCGCGGCTTTTTGAATCCAGGTGTGGGTTTCTTTTGAGCAGTAGACACGCAGGGTGGGGCCGCTCAGTCCCTTGGTACGGACATCCCAGCCGGCTTTGGCCTGGCGGGCGGCGAGGAAACAGGCGATGTTGGCCATGTTGCCGCCGCTGACAAAGAGGCCTCCGCAATCGAGCGGGTAGCCGAGCATTTCGGCGACCCAGCGGATGGTCTGGGCCTCGATTTCACTGGCCATGGGGGAGAGCAGCCAGGCACCGACGTTGGGGTTGACGGCGGCGGCGAGCAGTTCACCGAGAGCTCCGATAGGTGCTGGAGACGAGGTAATGTATCCCCAAAAGCGAGGGTGCGCGTTGAAGAGCGAGTGCTCGAAGAGCAGGTCGGCGGCGTGATTAAGCAACTGGGACGGGTCGGCGCCTTGCTGGGGGAGCGTGCGGTCGGCATCGAGAGCCTGGCGAACGGCGGATGGCGATTCTCCGCGGGTGACCGGGCGATTGGGAAGGGAATCGAGAAAAGTGGCGATGCGGTCGATGAGCTGCGTGCCGAGGGCTCGGAACTCCTGTGAGCTGATGGCCAAAGGCGACGTGCGCTGGGCGGGGTTCTCCTGGTTTTGCATAGGAAGCCTCGCGGAAATTTTAGTCCATTGCGGGTACGTTTTTTTCTGTCGAATTATTGATCACGTTGGGTAGAATGCACGCATCCCCAGGAGGGTGCAACTATGGGTCGCAGGTATGCAAACATTCTTGAAACGGTGGGCAATACGCCCGTGGTGAGGATCAACAAGCTGGCGCCGCCCGATGTGAACCTTTATGTGAAGGTGGAGGCGTTTAATCCGCTGGGCTCGGTGAAGGACAGGCTGGCGCTGGGCGTGATTGAAGATGCGGAGCGGTCGGGAAAGCTGAAGCCGGGACAGACGGTGGTGGAGGCGACAAGCGGAAATACGGGAATCGGGCTGGCGATGGTGTGCGCGGCGAAGGGCTATCCGCTGGTGGTGACGATGGCGGAGTCGTTCAGCGTGGAGCGGCGCAAGCTGATGCGGTTTTTGGGAGCGAAGGTTGTGCTGACGCCGGCGTCGGCGAGGGCCGTGGGCATGGTGACGAAGACTGTGGAACTAGCTGAGAAGCATGGCTGGTTTTATACGCGGCAGTTTGAGAACGAAGCCAATGCCGATATGCACTCGAAGACGACGGCAAAGGAGATTGTGGAAGACTTCAAGGGCGAGCGGCTGGACTACTGGGTGACGGGGTTCGGCACGGGCGGCACGCTGAAGGGCGTTTCGCGGGTGCTGGCCAAGGAGCGGCCGGAGACGAAGATTGTGGTGTGCGAGCCGGATGACGCGCCGATGCTTTCAAGCGGAGTGGAGCAGCAGCGGAATGCGGATGGGTCGGCGGCGGTGGGGCACCCGTCGTGGAAACCGCATCCAATGCAGGGCTGGAGTCCGGACTTTATTGCCAAGCTGACTGGGGACGCGGTGGATGCGAAGGTCATCAGCCAGGTGCTGCGCATTGCGAATGCGGATGCGCTGAAATGCAGCAAGGAGCTGGCGAAGAAGGAAGGGATCTTTGTAGGGATTTCGTCGGGTGCAACTTTTGCGGGAGCGCTGCGCGTGGCGGCGGAGGCTCCCAAGGGATCGACGATTCTGTGCATGCTGCCGGATACGGGCGAGCGGTACTTGAGCACTCCGCTATTTGCGGATGTGAGCGTGGACATGACGGACGAAGAGAAGGAGATTTCTCACTCCACGCCTGGATGCTGGATGCCGGAGCCGGTGACGCAGTAAAAGGAAAGGGGCCGCGGAGGTTTTCTGCGGCCCCCTTCGACTGCGGTTTAGATTCGGACTGCGGCCTAGAAGTGATAGAGAACGACGCCGTAGCCTACGCCGGCGGCGTCGGCACTGTGCGCTACCTGGAAGGCCATCATTTTGCCGTCGGTGGAGATTACGGGGTTGGAGGCTTTCCAGCCATCGTAGTCGTTGAAGTGTGTCATGCGGACGAAGTCCTTGCCGGTGCCGTCGAGGCGCAACTTCCACAAGTCAATGTTGCCGGGGCCGTGGTTGCCGCCGAGCTCCGCTACCTGGCGGTCCCCTTCGACGGCGGTGTACTTGCCGTCGGGAAATATGCCTTCGCACTCGTTGTAGGTGAAGGGCGCTTTCGAGAAATCCGTTACCTGACCGGTGGCGAGATCGATGCCCATGACCCTGGCTAGCGTTTGGCCGCCGGGAGCGAGTTCGCTTGCTTTCCTGACATAGCAGGTGAAGGTCATCTTGGCGTCGTTGTCGTAGAAGTCCTGAGCCTCGAGGATGCAGCTGTCGTCGTGGCTTTCGTAGACTTGCTTCTTGTTGATCAATTTCGGCTCGGGGCCGGAGAGATCGACCTCGGCGGTCATGAGGCGCGAGTAATTTTGCGGGAGTTCGGGATGATCGTGGGGCGTCTCAGAGAACGAGATCATCATGCTGTGCTTGGAGATTGCAGCGCCTTCAGACATGCGGTTGCCGAGGCGCACGGGCTTCGATCCCGGCTTGCTGCTCAAGTACCAGAGCTCGTTGTCGCGCTGGCGGCTGACGGTGGTGTTCTCAAATTTCTCGGGGCCAATGAGAATGTAATCGCCATTGGAGAGGTGCATGACGCGCAGAAACGCGGCGGCGGGGACATTGCATGTAAGGCAGCGGATGATGCGCGTCTTGAGGTCGATGACGAATGCATCGCCGAAGCTCTTGTCCATGAAGGCGACGCGCTGATTGTCGGGCGAGAAGTCGGCGCGCTCGCCAAAGTGAGTGAGCATTTCAATGTTGGAGGGCAACGCTTCAAGAGGGCTGCCCTGTTTCCGCTGGGCGGAGAGAAGGCAGGACGACGAGACCAGAAACAGAATGAGCCAGCGATTCATGAATAATCCTCGCGCAAACTATACGCTGGTATGACCAATGGGAGCAACATCAATCAGCATGATAGACTTCGGTTGCATTTGAACGCGACATCTCGCGGAGGTCTATCCGGAACATGTTCAAGCATTGGCTCGGTGTTGTACTCGTCCCCGTTGTTTTAATGCTCGCAGCTGGCGCCCCGAGTGGAGCGCAATCCCCACAGCACGCGCAGTGGGTGGGCACGTGGGCAGCGTCGCCCATGCTGGCGATTAGCGGCTTCGCGGTAAGGCCCTTTGCCGCGGTTACGCTGCGCGAGGTTGTGCATATTTCAAGTGGGGGCGAGCAGATTCGCGTGCGGTTTACGAATGAGTTTGGGCTCGATGGACTGACGATCGCCGATGCGCATGTGGCAGTGAGCGCGGGCGGCGCGGCAATCAAGGACGGCACGGACCACGCTATTACCTTCGGCGGGCAGGCCACGGTGCGCATTCCGCCAGGCGCGGCGATTTACTCCGATCCGGTCGCGCTTGCGGTTGCGCCGCTTTCGGATGTTGCGGTCAGCTTTTATCTGCCTTCGCAGGTGATGCGCGGTGAGACTTACCATGCGTTTGCGGATCAGGATAACTTTGTCGCCGATGGCGATCAGAGCACGGCCGCAACGATTCTGCAGCCTGCAACATTGCTGTCGTGGTACTTCCTCGACGGCATTGACGTGAACGCTGTTGAAGGCTCACGCGCGATTGTTACGTTGGGCGACTCGATTACCGACGGCGCGCACTCGACGGCGAATACGAATCGCCGCTGGCCCGATGTGTTGGCTGCGCGGCTGAAGCAGGAACATGGCATGGAGAATGTGTCGGTGCTGAATGAGGGCATTGGCGGTAACCGCGTGCTGAACGATCAGGCGGGGCCGAGCGCACTGGCGCGGATGAACCGCGATGTGCTGGCGCAGAACGGCGTGCGAGCGGTGATTGTGCTCGAGAGCATCAACGACATCGGCCGGCTTGCACATCTTACGGCGCTTGAAGACGACGTGACCGCACAGCAACTGGAGCACGGGTTGAAGCAGATTGCCGATGCCGCGCATGAACACGGCATCAAGGCGTTCGGCGCAACGCTCACTCCGTATGGCGGGGCCGCCTACAACTCCGAAAGGGGCGAGCGGGTGCGCGAAGACGTGAATAACTGGATTCGCTCGAGCGGCACGTTTGATGGAGTGATCGACTTCGACCAGATTACGCGCGACCCGCAGAACCCCGACCGCTTTCTCCCGGCCTACGACTCTGGCGACCATTTACACCCGAGCGATGCCGGATACAAGGCGATGGGCGAAGGCATTGATCTAAAGATGTTTAAGTAGTCCGTACCGCGTGCCGAAATCATCGCAGACCAACGGCGTTATCATGTTCTTGCAATGTCGTTTCCTATCAAAACATGTGTCGTCTGTTCTGAAGAGTTCGAGTTGAGGCCGGGCAAGCCCGGCTTCGCCAATCGCTGTCCTGCATGCAGCGAGCCCGAGGCTACGGAATCAACTGTTGCCGGCAAAGTGGACCCCGGCGACCGCAATTCCGCCAGCGAAATGAACGAGGCTAGGCGGAAGGCAATCCGCGACATGCTCTACCGCGGGGACAGTTGACGGCGTTCCGGCTTCAAGTATCTTGGGCATCGTAGTATCCCACCCTTGCCGCGATAAAACTGCGTCAAGGATGGGGCACCCGGCATGCGGCAAAGACACCAAGGGCGCTGACCGGTGATTCCGGTAGCGCCCTTTCTATTGCTCCGATTGAAAATGCTCAGACGTAATCGCCGAACCGCAATGCGCGCATCTGTTCGATCTGCTGACGAAGTTGCTCTATCTGCTTCGGGTCGAGTTTGAAGTCCTGGAGCGTGAAGTTCTTGCTGAACTCGTCCATCTGCTCTTGGAGCTGTTCGATCTCCTTCGGATCGATTTTGAAATCCTCGGGATTCAGGCTATTGCGCAGTGCCTCAGCCGCTGCCGCTGCCGTAATTGGATTTTCCGCAAACTCCTGGCTGAGTTCGGCCATCAACGGGCAGTCGCTGGATGGGAAGAGTTTCTCAATCTCCAGCGAGCCCTTGTGCTTTGAGTCCACCTGCAGCGTGAGTGTCAGCTGCTTTTTATCGCGGAGGACGGTTACCGGCACCGGCTTACCCAGGTTAGAGCGAAGCGCGCGGTCCCATCCGGCAAGATTCGTCACTGACTCCGAACCTACTTTGAGAATTACATCGAAGGCCTTGAGGCCCGCTGTGGCGGCTTCGCTCTTGCGAGCTACCTGCTTTACCATCAGCCCGCTGGGAACGCCCAGGTACTCAGCCATTTGGGAGGTGAGGGGCTCAACCATCACGCCAACATTCAGGCTGCTGCCGAAGAACGGCAGATGAAATCCTCCGCCCGCCATCGGCGCATCGCCGCCGCCGGAGAGAATGCCCATACTCGGCGGCGGAGAGGATACTGCGCCGTCGTTGCCGATCTTGTTCCACACATCGTGTCCCAGCACCTGGCGATCTGCCAGTTCCACGGCCATGGTTTGAATATTGCCGTCGCGGCTGATCTCGATGCTCACCTTGCGGCCCGGAGGAATCTCCTTGAGCATGCGGCGCAACTGCTCGGAGCCATCGACATTTTGCCCGTTCAGTTGCAGCACCACGTCGTTGACCTTGAGCCCGATCTGTCCGGCTGGAGCATCGTGGTCGATGAGGGTGATGACCGCGCCGCGCACCTCTTTCAGCTTGAGAGCCCGGGCTTTTTCCGCATCCACATCTGTCAGTTCAACGCCCAGATAACCCTGCGAACCGGAAACCAGCAGCGGAGTGGAGCCATCCATAAGTTGCCCAAGACCGTTTGATTGCGCCAGTACGGACTGAGGAACCATGACCAACCCCGCGGTAAGAATCACGACAGGGAACACCGCTCGACCAAGACTTTGATACGGCCCCAATAAGTAGTTCATCTCTTCTTCTCCATCGATCGCTTCTTTCTTCCGGCGCCGCGCTCTTCGCCTTGCGGCGCGGTCGCGGGAAGACAAGACGTATTACTGAATCTCGGGAACCCGGCTCAAAACCTGCCTGGAAACATTGCGAATCTGCGGACTGTCGTCCGAAGTGGAAACCGAGTACAACACCTGCCGCACACTGGTGTCGCCTTCGACAGGCTCCAAAATGTTGATGGACTCGGTGCGAATGCGCGGGTCGTTATCGTCAAGCAGCGCCTCAAGAACCGCATTGCGTACCCGCACATCCTGTGCCACATAAGGCTCCAAACCCTCCAGCGCCTTTTCGCGTACGCCGGCATTCTTGTCGTAGCGCAGGGCGACCATAAGGGCGTCGCGGATGCCCGCCGCCTGGCAACTGTGTCCGGCGCGGCACTCAGCCGCAAGCAGCCCGACCGAGTCGTCGCGTACGCCGGTGGATGATGAGTTTTCAGATGCCAGCATCAGCAACTGCCGGATCGCCGGGTCGTCCAGCGAGCCTTTGATCTGCCCCGGCACCAGCTGGTTATAGCTGACTTCGACCATCTCGCTGCCTGGCTGCCTCACAATGCTTGAGACGTTGGCAATGTTGGTGAGCGCCACTGGCGCCGCTGGCTGTGGCTGCACACTGGCCGCGGCGACGGCGGGTACCGCCGTGGCAGCGTGTGCGGCACGATTCTGCGCAAACTCGAAGCCACCCAGGCTACCCGCACCGATGCCTGCCACCAGCAACAAGGCAGCGGCTACCGGCGCGGCCTGCAAACCAGCTACGCTGTTCATCAGACGCTGCGCCAGCCGTTCATACCAATGCATTGGCGGGAGTGCGTCCAGCGCCTCATCCAGCCGAAGCCTGCTCCGCGCTACGAGGTTTGCGCCCGGCTCAACCACCGGAAGCGCGTCGGCGAGTACCTTGAGTGCCATCACCTGCTCCCGCTCCTTGCGGCAGGCTGTGCAGTCGCCCAGATGGCGTTCAAGCTCGTGCACCTGGTCGTCAGGCAACTCCCCATAAGCTGCCGTCACAATCCGTTCATGTGCAAGTTCGCAATTCATAACTACGTCCTTCCAGCCTCAATAAAGTTCCACAATGATTCCATTAATATTTGGCCAAAATCTCATCGCCAGCACGGCTTACCTGAGCTCCGCCAACTGCGCTCTAAGCTTCTTTGTCGCCCTGAAGAGCGTGTTCTTGGCAGTTTCTTCCGTTGTATGCAGCATCTCTCCGATGGTCCGCAGCCGCAGTCCCTGGTAGTGCTTCAGCTCGAAAACCATCCGTTCCCGCGGCGTCAGCTTCACCAGCGCGGCCTGAATTTTCTCGCCCAAAACCTTGCGGTCCAGCTCCTTGGCGGGATTCGAAAACGACCGGTTGTCAGAGACTGAAGCCAACAGGTCAATCTCGTCGCCGGAGTGGTCCACTATAACCGCGTGATCCTCGCGCCGGGTCTTTTTGCGCCGCAACTGGTCCAGGCAGAGGTTGGTTACGATCCGGTAGATCCACGTATAGAAAGAGCACTCGAAGCGGAAGTTTCCAATGTACCGGAAAGCTTTGAGAAAAGCCTCCTGGTAAATATCCTCGGCGTCGTGCTCGCTGCCGGTGAGGTGCAAGGCCAGGCGCAATACCTGGTGCTCGTACTGCCGCACCAGCGCGTCGAATGCCACCCGCGAACCAGCCTGCGCCTCGCGGATCAGTTCCGACTCCACGGCGCGGGCCTGGAGGCGCGCCTCTTCACGGCCTGCGCCGTCGCGTCCCGCCCCGCCCATCGCCCTCGTCGCAGCCATACCTGCTGAGGATTGTACCTTCCGCGCGGTGGGCCAGCCCAACGTCGGCGAAATTCCTGCCGGAGGAACCGGGTAACTTACGCCATCTGTTGCCATCGAGTCTCCATTGCCGGAAGGGGGGTCTTTCTTCTGCCCAATCGGCACTGAGCGCAGTCGCAGCCGTTTCAGGAATCTTTCTCCCGTGGACCTTTCCCCAGAAAGAATCCGCCTCGTGGCCGCTCATCTCCCTGCGGTTATGCGGAAAACGCCGCAGGAAGTGTCTGTACCGGAATAGACGGTGAACTGCCGGATTTGTAATCCATTCCGGCGATTCCCCGGTACTTTAATAAGTTGGCCGGTTCCGGCCGGCAAATCCCGATGACTCGGCAGGCCCGGCTACACTGAAAGCGATGACCGGAAACCTCTTTGAAAGCCTCGACTCCTCTGAAAATGCAAGCGAATGGTTCACAGCCCACTGCGACGGCGGCTCCCGCGGCAATCCCGGCCCGTCTGGCTACGGCGCCGTTGTCGAGGACGCCAAGGGGCAGGTTATGGCCCGTCTGAGCCGCTTCCTGGGGGTGCAGACGAATAATTATGCCGAGTACTCCGGCCTGCTGGCGGTGCTCGAATGGGCCATCGCGAACGGTGCGAAGCGGCTCCGCGTCGTGTCCGACTCCGAGTTGATGGTCAAGCAGATGAAGGGGCAGTACAAGGTGAAAAGCCCGGGGCTGATTCCTCTGTGGCAGGAAGCCAGGCGGCTGAAGGGGCGGTTGGACGGGTTTGAGATGCGGCATACCCTTCGCGGGGGCAACAAGGAAGCTGACGCGCTGGCGAACGAGGCTATGGACAAGGGGATGGGGCGAGCGGCGAGTTAGCCAACAGGCGAACAGGCCGGCGTTCCGGCACCAACTGCAGCAGCGAAAACGGTCCAGTCTGCTGCGAGCAGACCGAGCTTACTCCGAGCGTGAATCGAAACAGGTCCCTACAACTAAAGTGGTATGGGCGAAGACCCGATGGTGCGGGCGACTATGATCGGGTGAAATAGATAAGCGTTTCTCTTTTCCCACGCGCGTGACCCGGTCAACGAAAAACTGCATACCCGGGCAACTTAATTCTCGAATATGTGTCTCTTACGAGATATGCGTCTCTGATCATATTTTGTGTTGGTTCTTCTCGGTGCGCCTGACAGTTCACTCTGGAGGACAGATATGAATATTGAAAGTGGTAAAGATTCGTCCCGCAGCCTTTGGAAGGTATCTATTTTTCTTGGTTGTTTGCTGGTCGCTGCTCTCGTAGTGGCCTCGTGCACGAGCGGCACCGCCACAAGTTCCTCGGGCATGGGCACCGTGAGCGTGATGCTCAGCGATCCAGCGACGTGCCAGGCGCCGAGCGGACCGTTTTCCCACGTTTACGTAACGATTACCGACATTAAAGCACATGTAAGTGCTACGGCCAGCGACAGTGACCCCGGTTGGGTCGATCTCGCTCCGGCGCTCTCCAAGACTCCCAAGCAGGTGGATCTGCTGGGCCTGGCCAACAACCAGTGCTTTCTGGCTACTCTGGGTGATTCACTCCAACTGCAGGCCGGTACGTATCAGCAGATTCGCGTGATCCTGGCGCCTAATAGCGCGACTGTCTCGAGCAACGCCTGCAGTACCGCGAGCGCGGCCAATTGCGTCGTACTCACCTCAGACTCCAGCGTCCATGCGCTGAACCTCTCCAGCGAGGCCCAGACTGGAATCAAGATTCCGTCTGGCCAGATTGCTTCAGGAGGGTTCACGATTGCAGCGGGACAGACGAAAGATCTTGATATCGATTTCAACACCTGCGAATCCATTGTGAAGCAGGGCAACGGCCAATACCGGCTGAAACCCGTTCTGCACGCAGGAGAGGTGAGTACCACCTCGACTTCGATTAACGGCAAGGTGCTGGATAAGGCTACAGGCAACCCCGTAAACGGCTCGGTGCTGGTAGCCGTCGAGCAGAAGGACAGCACAGGAGTGGACCGCATCTCCATGTCGAAGCCGGCCAACGCCGATGGCACGTTCGTCTTCTGTCCGCTTTCTTCGGGAGGTGGAACCTATGACGTGGTGATTGTGGGAACCCGGCAGGATGGAGTCCTCTACGAACCCTCCATTGTTACCGGGGTTGCAGTTGGCAGCACCACCGGGAACGTGAACCTGTACCTGCCGGCGGTGACCGCAACAAGTTCGGCGGCATTGAATGGAATCGTTACGTCGCAAACTGCCGCGTCGGCCGCCACGGTTGCCGATGTGCAGCTGAGCGGGTTGGAGTCGGCGAGTACCGCGACCTACACGATTCCGCTGCCGCCAACTACAACGCAAACTTCGGACACGCTTGCTGTGGAGACTGCGCCTTCTACCGGCACGCTCACCTGCCCTGCGGGAACGGACTGTGTGGCCTACACGCTGACGCTTCCGTCTGGCGGACCTTACGTGGGTGCATGGTCGGCAAGTGGCGCGACACTGGCGCAGAGTGCGCCTTTGGCCAGCTACGTTGTGGATGGAATCGCGATTGTGCCGGGGTCTGGCGGTACGCTGGATTGCAGCCCTTCGGAGATGAAATCCCCGGTTAACGCGCTGGCGGGCGTGGGGCCATTCACCGTTGCGGTATCGAATCTAACCTTCACGTCCTGCCAATAGAGGCTGGGCAGCAAATACAAAGGGCCGGATCTCCTCGCGGGAGTTCCGGCCCTTTGCCGTTTTATACCCGTTGCGGCTTAACCCTTCTTGCCCAGGTCGTTTCTCCAGGTGTGGCCCCAGCGCTCCAGCAAATGTTCGGAGCACTCCGGTCCCCACGATCCCGCAAAGTAGTTGGGGAAGACCTCAGGCTTCTTTGCCGCCCATGCGTCGAGGATGGGCGTGTAGAGCGCCCAGTTGATCTCCACGCCGTCGCGGTGCGAGAACAGCGTCTGGTCGCCCAGCATGGCGTCGAGCAGCAAGCGTTCGTAGCCGTTGGCGCTCGACTTGCCGAAGGCCGCCTCGTAGTCGAAGTCCATGATGACCGGGCAGACATCCATGTTCGGCGTTGTGGGCACCTTGGCTCCAAAGCGCAGAGAGATTCCTTCGTCCGGCTGAATGCGGATGGTGAGCAGGTTGGGCTGAATCTCCTGGCACGGCCCTGTGGCTGCCATGCGGTTGAAAATGAGCAGAGGCGGCTGCTTGAACTGAATACTGATTTCGGTGGCGCGTTTCTTGAGCCGCTTGCCGGCGCGCAGGTAGAAGGGAACGCCTGCCCAGCGCCAGTTTTCGATTTCAAGTCGTAGCGCGGCATAGGTTTCCGTGCCAGAGTTCGGATTGACGCGCTCCTCGTCGCGATAGCCGACGACGTGCTGGTCCTCCACAATGCCGGGCCCGTACTGGCCGCGCACCGCATTCAAAATTGGTACCGGCGGAATCGCGCGCCATACTTTCACTTTTTCCCGCCGCACGGCTTCGGAATCAAAGCTCGAGGGTGGCTCCATGGACACAAAGCTCAGCAATTCCATCATGTGGTTCTGCACCACGTCACGCAGCGCGCCGGCCTTTTCATAGAACGGTCCGCGCCCCTCGACGCCGAGCGTTTCGGCCGCTGTGATTTGCACGTGGTCAATGTAATTGCGGTTCCATACCGGCTCGAACATTCCGTTGGCAAAGCGGAAGACCAAGATATTCTGCACCGTCTCCTTGCCAAGGTAGTGGTCAATGCGGAAGACCTGGCTTTCATGGAAGACGGCGTTGACCTGGTGGTTCAGCTCGCGTGCTGAGTCCAGGTCGTGGCCGAAGGGCTTTTCGATGACAACCGACGCCACCCCTTGCTCCGGCTGGGCCATGTTCTGCGCGCCCAGATTTTCGACGATCCCAGCGAAGAACTCCGGCGCCGTGGCAAGGTAAAACAGCCGCTTGCCGCCGATGCTCTCCTTCTTGTCGATCCGATCCAACTCGGCCTTCAGGCCCGCATAGTCCGCGGGATCGTCGAAGTTCAGCGGAAAGTAGCTGATGCGCTGCACAAAATCGTCCAGCTTGGGGTCGCTTGCATCCACGCCGCCAAATTCCAGAATGCCGGCGCGCATATCCTTGGCGAACTCATCGCCGAGCGGCCGCCGCGCCACGCCCACAATGGCAAATTGTTTCGGCAGCAGGTTTGCCTGCCGCAGATGAAACAAGGCGGGCAGCAGCTTGCGCTTGGTCAGGTCGCCCGAAGCGCCAAAGATTACCAGGATTCCGGGATCGGGAATCCGCTCCGCGCCTTTCGGAACCTGCAAAAGGTCCTCCGGCCGTACATTCGCCTGTATTGTCGTCATTGCTGTCCTCCTGCTTGTTCAGCTCTCAGCTTCCAGCTCTCAGCTACATTTGTAGTTGCATGCTGTCGTGCAAAAAAAGGGTAAAGACGCGGCCCTGAAGGCCTGCGCGAATTCACGTTCTATCCGGGGACTAAAGCCCCGGCTCCCTCCGGATTCAGTGATATGCAGCAGCAGTACCAGGAGCTTCTCATCTCTGATCCCGGATTTCTGACCCCTAGTCTTTTTTTACCGCGTGGCCGCCGAATTCATTGCGCATGATGGCGAGCATGCGGTCCGTGAAGTTATTTTCTTCCCTCGAGCGAATGCGGCGCATCAATGACTCGGTAATTACCGGAGCCGAAACATTGAGGTCGATCGCCTCAATTACCGTCCAGCGACCTTCGCCGGAGTCCTCGACAAATGCTTCGAGCCCTTCCAGCGTGGGGTTCTTGCCCAGAGCATCGGCGGTCAGGTCCAGCAGCCAGCTGCGCACTACGCTGCCGTAGCGCCAGATCTGGGAAATCTGGGGAAGGTTGAGGCCAAACTCCTCTTTCTTTTCCATGATCGTGAAGCCCTCGGCATACGCCTGCATCATGCCGTACTCGATGCCGTTGTGAATCATCTTCACAAAGTGGCCTGAGCCGCCCGGACCGACGTGTCCCCAACCCTTGTCCGGCGCCGGCGCCAGCGTCTCGAAGATAGGCCGCAGATACTCGATCGGCTCCTGGTCGCCGCCGATCATCATGCTATAACCCTCTTTGAGCCCCCACACTCCTCCAGAGGTTCCCACGTCGACAAACTGAAAACCTTTCGCGGTAAATTCTTTGTATCGGCGCTTCGAGTCCTTGTAGTTCGAGTTTCCGCCATCGATGAGAATGTCGCCGGGGTTCAGCAGCGGCTCCAACTTCGCCAGCGTCTGGTCCACCGGATCGCCCTGCGGCACCATGATCCAGATTGCTTTTCGACCGACTAACTTCTTCGCTAAGTCATCGAGTGTTGAAACGCCGACGTTGCCTGAAGCGGTCAACTTTGCTACGGCGTCGGCGTTGAAATCGAAGCCTACCACCTGGTGGCCACCCAGCCGCAGGCGCTCCGCCATGTTACCGCCCATCTTGCCCAGGCCGATCAATCCAAGTTGCATAACTCCTCCAGTGCCGATCTGCTAAAGAATGCCCAGACTTATCAACTCCCTGCGCAATTCTTGCTCGCTGTGAAACTGAATAGCTTTCATCCCCGCATTTACCGCACCGGCCACGTTTTCCATTCGATCGTCGATGAACAGAATCCGTTCCGGCGGCCGGCCGAGTATATCCAGCGCCATTTGATAGATGGCCTTGTCCGGCTTTCGCACGCCCAGGTAGCAGGAGCTCAATGTCACCTTGAGATAAATGCGCAGGCCAAACTTTTCGAAGCGATATTCGTTGGTTTCGCGCGCTTCATTGTTCAGCACGCCTAACATGCACTTATTGGATGCCGCAAGTTCCTTCAAAGTTCCGAGTGCTCCATCCGGAAGAAGTTTGGACTGTGCGAGCATGAATGCAAAGAACTCATCCTGGGAAAACTTGCGCGGCTCGTTGAACACCGTCGCGTCGAGATAATCCCTGACGGTAATTGTCCCCCGCTCCCAGGCTGGATATGCCGCTTGGTGCCGGGCTTCAAAGCGAGCCGGATCGAGGTGGAAGCGCTCAATCGCAAGCGTGCGCTCCTGCGTGTCCCAGCCGTTGGTCAGCAGGACTCCGCCCACGTCGAACAGGATCACGTCGAAGGGGAACATCGGCGCCTTTCAGTGTGAGTTGATGCAATGAATCTTTGATGAACGTCAGAGCGCCTGGCTTATTCGCGGACCTCCCCGTGAATTGCCGCTGTTGCAATCCTTTATGCGTCAGGCGGGGTTTGCCGAGCCGTCTCCACACATATACTTCGCTTCAATGGCCTGCACCTTCTTGAAGCGGCGCGTATAGCGCGGTTCCGTTGTGTTGAAGACGGCGCCAACATAGGCGTTCACAATTTCGAAGGCCAGGGACACGCCGATAATGCGTGCTCCCATAACCAGCGCATTCATATCGTCGTGTTCAACGCCCTGGTGTGCCGAGTAGGTGTCGTGGCAAATTCCAGCGCGAATGCCGGGAATCTTGTTGGCCGCCACGCACACGCCCACGCCAGACCCGCAGATGAGAATTCCTCGCTGCGCTTCGCCACGTTTGAGAGCCTCGCCCACCTTTTCCGCAAAGTCGGGATAGTCTGATGGCTCCGTGTTGTAAGCACCCAAGTCTGCCACTTCGTGCCCGGCCTGGGCCAGATAAGCGCGAACTTCCTCCTTGAGAGAAAACCCTGCATGGTCGGAGCTGATTACAAGCTTCACGATACGTTCCTTTCAGAACGGTTGTCAGTATTCAGTTGTCAGTTATCAGTCCACGGATCAGAAACATTCTGAATCTGCGATTCCGATAACTGGCCTCATGGAAACTGACAACTGAAAACTGATCACTGACAACTGACTTACTTCACCAGTTTCTTTGCGCGTGCGACTACGTTCTCCGCGCTGAATCCCAATTCCTTCATTGCAATCGCTCCCGGCGCGGAAGCTCCAAACCGATCGAGCCCGATCACGTCGCCGTCCAGGCCGACATACTTCCACCAGCCAAGCGTTGCTCCGGCCTCTACCGCAAGCCTGGGCACGCCGGTGGGTAGAACGCTTGCTTTGTACTCGGCTGTCTGTTCTTCGAAGATCTTCCAGCTCGGCATGCTTACCAGGCGCGCGCGAATTCCGCTGGCCGCCAATAGTTTGATCGCATCCGAGGCGGGCCACACTTCAGAGCCGGTGGCGATCAGCACCACCTGCGGGTTGGCGGCATCTTCAAGCACATACGCGCCCTTGCTCACTCCGGCATACGCGTCGTGAGTGGCCGCGTCGATTACCGGCACGTCCTGACGAGTGAGCGCAAAGAAGCACGGAGTTTTGCGCTCCAAAGCCAGCCGCCACGCAGCGGCAGTTTCGTTCGCATCCGCCGGACGAAAATCCGTCATGTGCGGCAGAGCGCGCAGCGCCATCAGGTGTTCGATCGGCTCATGCGTCGGGCCATCCTCGCCCACGCCGATGGAGTCATGCGTGAACACAAACAGCGAGTGGACCCCCATCAGCGCAGCAATTCGCAGCGCCGGTTTCGCGTAATCGGAAAACACAAAGAAGGTCGATCCGAATGGAATGAGCCCACCGTGCGCCGCCATTCCGTTGACTGCCGCGCACATGGCCTGCTCGCGCACACCGAAGAACACGTTGCGGCCCGCCGGGTCGAGGTGGAAATTTGCTCCGGGTTTGAAGATCGTCTTGGTCGATGCGGTCAGATCCGCGGCTCCGCCAAACAGCTCTGGAACATCCTCGGCAATGGCATTCATCACCGCGGCGCCGGCATTGCGCGTAGCAACCGCTTTGCCAACGGGGAAGCTGGGAATCGTCTTTTTCCAACCCGCCTTCAACTCGCCCTTTTGGGTGCGTTCAAACTCGGCCGCGAGCTCGGGAAACGCCGCCGCATAACCGGCGAACAGCTTCTTCCATTCGGATTCAAAGCCCGCGCCCCGCTCATCGGCCTGGCGCCAGTTGGCGAGTGCGTCTTCAGGAAGATAAAAGTTCTGGTCTTCGGGGAATCCAAAGAACTTTTTGGTCGCAATAACATCTGCGGCGCCCAAGGGCTCGCCGTGCGATTTGCTGCTTCCTGCCTTGGGCGATCCGTAGCCGATGACAGTGCGAACCGCAATCAACGAGGGCTTTCCGGTCTCGGCCTTGGCGGCTTCGATTGCCGCTTCAATGCCGGCCACATCGTTGCCGTCCATCACGCGCTGCACGTGCCAGTTGTAGGCCTCGAAGCGCTTGTAAACATTCTCGGTAAAGCTCAGTTCGGTTGGGCCATCGAGAGAGATCAGGTTGTCGTCGTAGAGAACGATAAGCTTGCCCAGGCCGAGGGTTCCGGCGAGCGAAGATGCCTCGTGAGACAGGCCTTCCATCATGTCGCCGTCGCCGGCCAGCACGTAGGTGTAGTGATTCACAACTTCAAAGCCGGGCCGGTTGTAGGTCGCTGCCAGGTGCTTCTCCGCCATGGCCATTCCAACCGACATTGCGAGGCCTTGCCCGAGTGGACCGGTGGTGGCCTCAACGCCGTCGGCAACGCCGAACTCCGGATGCCCCGGCGTGCGCGAGCCCCACTGCCTGAAGCCCTTCAGATCGTCGAGCGTAAGTTTGTAGCCGGAGAGAAACAGCGTGGAATAGAGCAGCGCCGATGCATGGCCATTTGACAGCACGAAGCGATCGCGGTCCGCCCACTTGGAGTGCGCCGGATTGTGCTTCATCAGCTTGTGAAACAGCAGGTACGCAATGGGTGCACAGCCAAGCGGCGCGCCGGGGTGGCCGCTCTTGGCCTTCTCCACCGTGTCAACGGCAAGAAGCCGCAGAGTGTCGATGGAGAGCGTATCGAGTGAAGTATCGGTAAGGCTGGGAATCATTTGGTTGGAACTTTTCCTTTCGGCTGAAGTGCGGTCCGCACCCTTGGAACTCTTTAATTGGCGTCAACCTTGACTTCAACATTGTATCCAAGCCAGGCGTCCTGCTCGGGCCAATGGAGGGTCCATTCCACTGCGGCGCTTCCGGCTCCAGGGGTAATATCCGCGCTGAACCCGGCGCTGCCCAGGCTGCGGCTCAAGGATTTACACGTTGTCTTCCAGCCGTCGTCGGTCCAAATCACGGCAAAAAGCCTCTCGTCCAGGATGCGCAGGGTGCTTCCGGGGGCAATTTTCTGAATCGGCCGCCGCTGGCTGTAAATTTCCACATCGCGGCGAAGTCTTTGCCTGCCCGCAGGCTCGCAATAGCGTTCATACACGGGGTCGATGCGGTCGAAAACCTTGCCATCCTTAGCCGAGCGCAGCAGCTTGAGGTACTCCGCGTGCGCCCAGACCAGCGGCACAGCCGACCCTGCGGGCTGCCCCCGCCGCAGGCTCGTACCCGCCTTGTCCGGCTCGTCCCAGACCTGCTCCGGCAACATCTGGCCGCAGGTGGCAAACGCCTCATAGGTCTTTATCATCTGCTCAAAGCCGTTGCCTGCCGCCAGTTCGTAGTGCGCGCGTTCGCCAGTGAGCAGCGGCCAGACGCGCCCCTGACCCCAGCCCTGAAACGGCCCGCCATCCGGCCTTTGCCCGTAGCCGTCGCCGTTGTACCGCAGCCAGCCGGGCCCCTGCGGCAGGTCGCGCTTCAGCACCGCATCTACCACCTTGAGCGAGTCCACCATCAGCGGATCGTCTGCCCGGCGCACGCCGTACCGCACCAGTTCCAGGAAGCCGGCGTCGATGATTTCCCGAGCTTCGAACGCAACGTTCGCGCCCGGCGGCCGGTTTGCCAGCCGCAGAATCTCGTCTCCGCAGCTTTCGCAGGCGTAGGCCTCGCCTTTCTCCGGCGGGCGGATGCGCATGTAGTGACGCTTGATGGCGGGGTGCAGAACGCCGTTGTTGGTCACCGTCCAGTCTTCGATGTGTTTCTCGATCCAGTCGGCGTATTCCTCAAGAAACACGGCCATCTCCGCCGCATCCTGGGCGCGGGCAATTTCGGCGGCGCAAATCAAGCCGGAAATTACTGCTGCCAGCGTCGAGGGCGAGTAGCCGGCGTTCTCCTCCCAGCGCTCCTGGTGGGTGATGGGCGCATGACGCAGCAGGAACCCCGCCGCCCGCTCCACGAAGGGGAAGATTTTCAGTTCGCCCAAGGCATCGGCCTTCCACAGGCGCCAGGCCAGCATCAGCGGGAAGGCCACCTCGTCCAGTTGCAGTCCGCTCCAGTAGGGCGTTCCGTCGATCCAGAAATTCTGTGCAAAGCCACCGTCGGACTGCTGCGTACAGGCCAGGTAAACCAGTGCACGGCGCGCCGTATCGGCCCGTCCGCAGGCAAGGAGCGCGGTTGCCGTCTGGACCATGTCGCGCGTCCAGACCAGGTGGTAGCCGCCGAGGTCGTCGTCGTCTTTTACCTGTCCCCAGGGAATCGACAACGAGGCTACAAATGCGCCTGAATATGTCTTGTCCTCATGGGCCAGCAGAACATTGTGGCTGGCACGCATCAGCTTGCCACCGTCGGCCGCCTTTTCCGCCAGCCACTCCGGATTGGCCGCTCGCTTCCATTGCTCGATGAACCGGGTGCGCTGATCCTTGAAGGGCGTGGCCAGCGCGCCCATCGTCTGCTGCGTGGCCGTATGATGCCCCTCGCCGAGCCCGAAGGCCACGGTGAACTCCCGCGAACCGTCTACACCCGCGTTCGCCAGCGCCAGCTCGCCCATCAAGGCAACATTGCCGCCGGTGGCCGACCCGAACTCCCAGTCCATGCGGAAGTTATCCATCAGGTCGCGCCAGCCGTCGCTTGCGCCTACAAATCCGCAACTCACCCGGGAAAACCCGCAACTGGCCGATAAAGCCAGCGACCACTCATTTTTCCACGCCAAAAGTACCTTCTTGCCGGCAATGTCGAGCGCGCGCGCATTGTTGCCCGCTCCACCATCGTTAAGGTGTGGCGCCAACAGGGCATAGACCTTGAGCCGCGGCAGCAGGTCCTCGTGTCCCTCGAGCTTTACATGCGTAAGGACCACGCTATGATGCGGGTCGCAGATGATCTCCTTGGTCAGCTTGTAGCGCCCCTGCGGATCGCTGTTCACATAACGCACCCCCAGCGCCTCCGCGTCGATGTACTCGAAGGCCGACTCCAGATCGCGCTTCTCCTCGTGGACGAATGTCTCCCCGTCCGTGACCAGGAATTCCATGTCGCGGACCTGGGCTCGGTCAATGGTGGGGTGATAGATCTCGTTGAGGATGCCGTGCGAGCAGGTGAACCACACCCGGCTTGAGGCCGAGTAGGCAGTGCCCACCGCGTCTTTTACGCTTGAAGTCCAGCGCGGCTCAAGTCCGGGGCTGCCGAACGCTTCGCCCTGCTGCTCGAGCCACCGGTAGTCCGCCTGATCGCTCATGGATGCACGCTACTTTTCGGATTGTAAGACTTGGAATGCCACATCAAATTTTTGGGGATGCTTTTAGAAGACCAGGGAAGATGCTTGCCAAGGCCCACCTAATCGATGTTCCGCGACCGGCAAAGGTTTCCTAATTACTCTTATTCGCAGTCTTTTGCACCCCTCTAGCGCTTTTGTGCATCCATCTACAGTGAAGGCCCCGCTGCCGCTTGTGAAGAGCGTCGAGCAGACCCTCAGGCGCCCCACACCTTGTTCGCTGCTGCTTAGCGCAGGGTTCCACCCACACCTTACAATTCGAACGGAGGAAATTCCCCGATGGCTTATGAACTTGCACCGCTGCCCTACGACTACGCCGCGCTTGAACCCTTCATCGACGCCGAAACGATGAAGCTCCACCACGACAAGCATCACCAGACCTACATCACCAATGTGAATGCCGCCCTGGCCAGTCACCCCGCGCTGGCTGCCAAGTCCGTCGACGATCTGATCAGCGACCTGGCTGCAATTCCGGAAGATATCCGCGGCGTTGTCCGCAACAACGGCGGCGGTCACTCAAACCACTCCGCTTTCTGGAAGCTGATGGGCCCGGCCAACTCCGCCGGCATCGGCGGCAACCCCTCGGGCGCCATCGCCAGCCAGATATCTGCCGACTTCGGCGACTTTGACGCTTTCAAGAAGACCTTCAACGAGACCACGGCCAAGCAGTTCGGTTCCGGCTGGGGCTGGCTGGTCTTTACCGGCGGCAAGCTCAAGGTGATGACCACGGCCAACCAGGACTCGCCGCTCTCGCAGGGACTCTACCCGATTCTCGGCAACGACGTGTGGGAGCACGCTTACTACCTGAAGTACCAGAACCGCCGGCCCGATTACCTCGCCGCGTGGTGGAACGTCGTCAACTGGGAAGAGGTCAACAAGCGGTTTGCGACTGCAAAGGGTTAAAAAGCAGGGATCAGGGATCAGTTAAAACACCCTGATTGAGATTTGGGGCTTCCCACCCTTGCGCCGGGAAAAGGCGCAAGGGTGGGGCACGGTGCACTTAATTGGAGCCCTGAGAGGGCCGGGGACGATTCTGCGCTGATCCATGATCCCTGACCCCTGATCCCTATCGTCTGCAACTCTTTCTTTATTTTCGTGTCTAACCACGCAGGAGCGACATACGCCCGTGCGTAATCTGCTTTCTTTCTCCCTTTTGGGAGCTCTTGCCTTGATTCCAGTTGCCGCCTCGGCCCAGGCGGGCAGCTTTGAGGTGTCGCAGCTCGGCCACCCGGTGGGCACAGCCAGCTTCAATTTCGTCGCTACTCAAGACGGTTTTGACTCCACTTCTCTGGTTCGCGTCTCAATGAAAGGGCTCGAGTATGCGCTCTCGAAGACTGAGCAGCTCTCCGCAAACAATGAGTTCAGGCACGTTCAACTGAGCGCCGCCGTCAACGGCACTGCTGTGAATGTGACCGCCGCGCCCGACTCGGCCCAACTGCTACTCAACGTCTCAGCCAACGGGCGCAGTTCCACCGTGCGTCTTGACGCGCATCCCGCCGCGGTCTTTCTTGCGGATTTCGATCCCGGTGCGCTTGAAACTCTGCTGACCCTCGGCGTGATCCGCAACAACCGCGATCTTTGGGCCATCCTGCCCAAACAAGCGGGCACGCAGCCCGGATCAGTGGCACAAATCGAGTTAGCCACCTACGCCGATGAGCAGGGAACTCTGGATGGGAAGCCCATCACCGCTCATCACCTGGTTGCGACCATCGCCGGTGCCCGGACCGAGCTTTTCTCCGGCCCGGAAAATCAGCTATTGCAGGCTGAACTTCCGCAGAAAGGCTTCGCGCTGGTGCGCAAAGGCTTTGTGCTTACGCCGCCTGCGAAACCTCTGGCACCACCGGCCTCCTGACGGGGAGAAGATACGACGCGAGTTTCACGCTGGCGAGGACCGGCAACGCTGGCGCGGGACTGATAGCATTTCCCTATGTTTTTGCCGTCCCTCCGCAAGTCTCTGCCCGCATCCTTAGCCGCCGGCCTGTTCCTCTGTTCAGCTTTCACCCTCGTCGGCCAGGATTCTCAAGCGGCGAGCCACGACCACACCGTGCAGGTACTGCGCAGTCTCAACCGCGGGCGCTACCTCGGCCAGGTGGCAGTTTCTCCGGACGGCAAGCGGCTGGCCTGGATTCAGGGTGCGCACGAGGGCGCTGAGATTCGCGTCGCACCGCTCGACAACCTCGGAAAAAGCGAGCGCATTACAGCGGCTACAACGCCAGATCAGCGCTGCAGCGAAAGCGACCTCACATGGTCTCCCAATTCCGCCGCATTGGCCTTCTTGTCAGATTGCCTGAGTTCGGGCGATCAGACGGACCTCTATCTTTCTCACCTGAATAACAGCCCCGCCCGCCGTCTCACCATGCTGAGGGGATACGTTGGGGCCCCGGCATTTTCTCCGGACGGAAAAGCCATCGCCTTTCTCTACGTTGAGGGAGCTACGCGCCCCGCCGGAGCATTGGCCGCAATGAAACCGCCATCGGGAATCATTGGAGAGGATGGCGTTGAAATCCAGCGCGTCGCGGTTGCAAAGGCTGATGCGCCGGAGGCTGCCGAGCCAACATTCGCCACGCCGGCCAACCTGCATGTGTACGAATTCGACTGGTCGCCGGATTCGAAATCGCTGGCTTATGTCGCCGCCGATCCACCGGGAGAAAACAACTGGTGGGTGGCGAAACTCTACTCGCAACGGCTGGGCGGCGAACCCAAAGCCATCCTCGCTCCCGCTGATGTCCCCGGCCCGCTGCATAGCCTCCAGATCGCCGTTCCGCGCTGGTCGCCGGATGGGAAGGCCATCGCGTTCATCGGCGGCCTGATGAGCGACCAGGGAGTGACCGGCGGTGATGTGTGGATGGTTTCAGCAACCGGCGGCGAGCCTCACAACCTGACACGTCAACGGCCCAGTTCGCCGGCCTGGATCGTTTGGGACGGCAATCGGAACCTCTTTTTCAGCGAGATTGCAGGCGCCAATTGCCAACTCGTGCGCTTGCGTCTTGAAGGCGACGGCGCGGGAAACAACGTTTCAGCCATCGCAGACAAACCAGTATTCAGCTTTCCCGGAAGCGTCGGCGCCGACCCCCTGGAGCTGAGCCTTTCCGCTACGGCCGATCGCTCACTGTTTGTCTTCCACGGCGGCAGCGTCAACCATCCGCCTGAGATTTACGGCGCGAGGCCCGGCGACCCGGCCGGTTCGGGAAACGGACCCGCCATCCTGACCCAGCTCACGCATCTGAACGAAGGCGTTGAACCGGCATGGGGCAAGTCCATGTCCCTCGACTGGACCAGCGACTCCTTCCACGTACAGGGCTGGCTCATGTTTCCCAAGGACTACGACCGGTCGAAAAAGTACCCACTTATTGTGGAAGTCCACGGGGGGCCAGCCGCAGTGGTGCTTTCCAACTGGGGCCCGGGCTGGGGCCTCAGTCCAGCGGTTTTCTCCGCCCTGGGCTACTTTGTCCTGCAGCCTAATCCACGGGGCAGCTACGGACAGGGCGAGGCCTTTACCCAGGGCAACCGAAAGGACTTCGGATATGGCGATCTGCGCGACATCCTGGCCGGCGTCGATACTGTCCTGGCGAAATATCCTGTCGACCCCGGCCGGGTTGGACTGACGGGCTGGAGCTATGGCGGATTCATGACCATGTTTGCCGTGACCCAGACCAGCCGCTTCAAAGCAGCGGTCGCCGGCGCCGGTATTTCAGACTGGCTCAGCTACTATGGGCAGAATTCCATCGACCAGTGGATGATTCCGTACTTTGGCGCTTCGGTTTACGACGACCCGCAGGTCTACGCCAAAAGCTCGGCTATCACCTTTATCAAACAGGCAAGAACGCCCACGTTGACCGTGGTTGGCGACCGCGACGGCGAGTGCCCGGCGCCCCAGTCCTTCGAGTTCTGGCATGCGCTCCGCGACCAACATGTGCCTGCGCAACTCGTGGTTTATTCCAATGAAGGCCACGGCTTCGCCGATCCCGGCCACCGCGAGGACGTGGTGGTACGGGCGGTCGACTGGTTTGCCCGCTATATGCCCCCTGCTCCCTAGGGGCGCCGCTGCTCCCAATCCGCATCCGGGGGAGTCTATTTGAGGAGAGAAGCAGGCGAGACAACAGGGGCAAGACGACAGGACAGGCCGCTCGAAGCACGAGCAGTCTGCTTCAAGCCAGAGTAGGGCCCGTCCTGATACACTTTTCCCTTGAAGTCTTTGAGAGCTTCTTTCGCCGGCCGGCAGCATGCAAGCGCATCCCGTCGGGAGCCGGTCGTTTGGGCGGATTTCACCCGCCGCAGGCCAGCCTAAGGCTTGTGGTCGGGTTGCTATAACTCAATTCTTCTCACGTAATCGGACAGACCGTTCCGCGGCTCGACAAAGCGGGGCGGGGAGGATTCATGCGGCGGTTTTTGACGCTTGTTTTTATGTTGTGCCTGGCCATTCCTGCCGGGATATCCATCTCCGGCTGCACACGCAACCCGGCGGGTAACTATTGCAATGGTCTCGGCTACGGCTTGAAGGACACTGAGGTGGCCTCCATCACGCTGCAGCCCCAGACCACGGGCATCTCTCTGGCTTTTGGACAGACCATGACGGTGCAGCAGCCCAACGCCGTTACCTGCAAGGGCGCTGGTGCCTCAGTCAATTCAAACCAGTACACCTACGGCACAACCAATAACAAGCTGGTTGATATTTCGCCCACTGGCCAAATCTGCGCGGGCACCTGGAACAGGAACACGGGCGGCGGCATCGCAGACTATACCATCTGCAATTTTCCGAACCCTCTGCCCTCGACCGGCGGCCTGCCGTATACCACGGCCTATATCACCGCTTCGGCTGTCTCGGTAACTTCTAATCCGGTTGCAGTCTACGTACATGCGCAGGTGAGTTCAATTGCGCTGGTCGGGCCCCAGCAGTGTCTTTCCCAAACGCAAACGGCGCAGCTGGATGCCCAGGCCTGCTACAGCGTCAATGGCCAGCAGGTGCTGATGTGCAAACCTTCCACCGTTACCAATCCTGCGCAGTTTGCCTGCCCGCTGCCGGCTGGTGTTACTACCGTTCCCAACTGCACGGCGGCCATCGGCTTTCTCAACTATTCGGTCGCCAATTCCAGTGTGGCGACCATCAACACCAACACCAACCAGATCACCGCCAATGAGCCCGGCACCACCACGATCAATGCTTCGGTTGCGGGCTCCGGGTCTTCGGCTGGTTACTTCTCCACCTGCCCGCCGCAATCGATCGTACTTACCCTCTCCGACGGAACTACCAAGGGCATCATTACACAGGGCGTGCAGCAGAACCTGATCACCAGAATTTTTGATACCAACAACCTGCCGATCACCGGCCTCACGCTGGATTACCAGTCAACCAATCCCATCGACATCAGCGCCACCACCACCGGAAGCGTCACAGCCCGCTTCCCCGGCGTAGCGTCGGTTTATGCCATCTGCCAGCCGGCCGGATGTAATCCTTCCCCTATCAATGAGCTTGGCTTTAATGGAACCGGCCTTTCCATTTCGTCGAATCCGGTGAACATCACCACTCCCGGCACCATCAGTGACTTTGTCTGGTTCGCCGCGCCCGGCCAGTCGCAGTACTTCGTCCCGATCGAACTGCTCACTGGCACTGTCGGTTCCACGGTTCGTTTGCCCTACGTACCCAACTCCATGGTCATGGACCAGACCGGCACCAATCTTTATTTTGGTTCGGCCCGCGAGTTGATGGTCTACAACGCGAGCAGCAATACCATCTCCAAGCAGGACAGCAACGCTCCAGGCGTGGTGCTTGCCGTTTCGCCCAACAACGCGCAAGTGCTCGTCAACGACCAGGTGCGCCAGCTCTTTTATCTCTACAGCGCCTCCGCCGGCGGCTTTACGACCTTTGGCGGCCTCGGAAACGCTGCTGTGTGGACTCCGGATTCGAAGACCCTCTATATCACCGATAACGCTGCGCTGAATAACCCGCCGGCGATTACCGGACACACTGACACGCTCTACGTCTACAGCCAGGACACGGGCTGGAGCACGTACCCGCTGCCGCCGAGCCCGCTGCCGCCTGGATCGATCCCGGCGGGTACGCTGCCGGCCAATGTGGCGGTCTCCGGCACAATGCAAACGCCGGCTCTGGCCATCCCCAGCGTGGGCGCATATCTCAGAGGAACTCCGACCGTTGCTCACACCTGGTGCCCCGCCGGTACGGTGGGCAACTTCGCGAGCATGACGCTCTATCCGCTAGGCGATTCCAAGCCCGTGCAATCTGACGTTCTGACTGCAACCACCGACGGCAAACACATTCTTGGCGCGGCTCTGCTCGGCGGCGGAATTACGCTCTCCGACCTCGCCGTGACGATTCCCACCACCGCGTGCCCCATCGCCATCTCCGGCACCACGCAGACGCTGTCGCCTCTGACGATCGCGAGCACCGTCAGCCAGGTTTCGCTTGCCGGCGTCAATGCGACCGCAATCAACCAGGTCGTGGCTTCGCCGGTATCTAACCTGGCATTTGTCACTTACAACGGCGTCTCGGCCGGCGCTCAGTTGCCCTACTACCTGCCCGGCGCAGGTGGCGCTCCGGGAACGGTTGGCTACGTAACGCTCGCGGGCAGCGGAGCCATTACCGCGCCCCTGGCCGGAGCCTTTACACCGGACGATTCCATCTTCTTCGTCTCCACTGCGGGCGATAACAAGATCCACTACATCAGCATCCCGGCCAACCCATCCGCCGCGACGCCGCCCACCGACTCGCTGCAGATCAGCCCCAATCTTCCCGCCTGCACGCCCGTCTCCGCAGGTGGTCAGGATGTCGGCTGCGCCTTCTCGGGGACCGGAACTGTTGTGCCGGCCACGGCGATTGCTGTGGTGCCTCGCTCCACAACATAGTCCGCGATTCAACGCATTGCAGACAACGAAGGCCGGCCATGCGCCGGCCTTCCTGCTTTCCTTGCGAAATGTTGAAGCACAATTGCGCGTGCCCCGTCCTTTCGCATTGCTTCTGGCAAAAGGGTCGGAGACCGCGAACCCGACCCCACTAATCCGGCTCCCCCGCACGATAGAATCAAACCATGATCAAGGGCATCTCCTTTCTTCGTCCCACCGGCAATGCAGCGGCCTATGACCGGCTGGCGAGCTTCTTCGCAGCCTTGGGCTTCGCTCCCGGCAAGGGGTGGCATGAGGAGAACAGTCGGGGAGCCGCGTTTCTTGCGCCGCTCGGCAACCTCGAGTTTGTTGACGGCCAGTTTCCTTCGACGGCGGACGTTCTGGTGGAAGTGACTGCGCTCGATGCGGTGCACCAGGCGGCGGCCACGTGGCTGCGCGCGGAGGGTGGCGAAGTGGCCGTCGCTCGACTCTCGCCGATTACTGAAACGCACTGGAAGTCGCAGATATTCTCGGTCGAGCCCGAGCCTGGATTCTCCTTCAGTTTCTGGGCCTGGAC
>DASRLI010000482.1:0-2574 GCA_035648535.1 Occallatibacter sp.
TGGCGCAAAATCAGTTCGGAGTAGCGGTCGTCGTGGCTTCCACCGGCATGGATGGGGATACAAAGAAGGACCTGCTGCTGACCGAGGCCAGGGCCATGGTCGTTCGCGAGTACCTGGTTGAGAACTTTGGCTTTGACGACAGTCAGCTTAAGACTTTGGGAATGGGCAAGCAGGCAGGCGCGAATGTGGACGCAGATTGGGGTTCAATCCAGATTCTCATCTTCCCGGCAGGAACTGTGATACCCGCTGACAAACCGGCGCCAGTTGGTTAGTTCATCCGCGGCCAACACCGGACACCCGGTCCAGGTAACCGCGGTGGCAGCGCAAAAGCCATGACTCCTGGGTTGCGGCGAAGGCAGGCAGCAAGTATGCGCATGAGACTAACGTAGCGAGAACGTCGTGACAAATGGAGGATATATGACCGGAAACCGGCACAATCATGAGGGAGAGAGTGGAGAACGCGGCGAACCAGGCCCTGGGCCCTACTGGCAGCGGATGCACCGCGACTGGCGCTTCTGGGTGTGCGCGTTATTCATGGCTGCGGCTATCGCAATCTACGTGATGACTGGCGACCTGGCGTGGGTTCCGCGCGGCTGACTTGACCCCTTTTCAGGTGAGCACTGTAGCTCAGTAACTCCCGCCTAGCTTTGGAAGAATGAGTGTGAATTGGAGTCCACGAAATGCCACTCGTCACCGTTGTAATCATCCTCGCTGTTGTAGGCGTGTTGTTATGGCTCGTTAACCGCATTCCCATGCAAGGAACGATCAAAAGCATCCTGAATCTCGTTGTAGTGATCGCCGTGGTGTTGTGGCTTCTGAAGGTGTTCGATCTTCTCCATTACGTTTCTCAGTTCCGTGTTGGGTAATGCGAGCGCGAGTTACCGGTGGCGTAATCGTTCCGCCTCTCAACGCAAGACAAGCATAAAGCAAGCCGGCAGAGTTCTGCCCAAAGGAGGACCCGTGAGAAGTTTCGTTCTTTTAGCAATCGGAAGCGCTCTCAGTTTGAGCGCGTTTGCCCAGACCAACGTGCAAGCGACTGTGGTCGTTGATCCAGCCGGCCCTGCATCCACGTACCATACTGTCGTGATCAGCCGCACGGTCCAGGCTGTCAATTACCGGCACCGTAGCGGTGCCACCAGTGTGGACTTTGCGGGCACAACATTGCTGCCCACTGCCGGCGGCAATGCCAAGGTGCGAAGCAAGCGCGGCACCCTGGAGGTTGAGGCAGAATTCAGAAACCTGGATAATCCCACATCCTTTGGCAATGAATATCTCACGTACGTCATGTGGGCGATCTCGCCCGAGGGGCGAGCCGTAAATCTTGGCGAAGTTCTTGTCGGCGACAACAACCGAAGCAAGCTGACTGCAACAACAGATCTGCAGGCCTTTGCTCTGATCGTCACCGCGGAACCTTACTTTGCCGTCCGGCAGCCCAGCAATGTTGTCGTGCTTGAGAATATCGCGCGCGACGACACAAAGGGGAGCACCGAGGCAGTCAACGCGAAATATGAATTGATGGAACGCGGGGGGTATCTTCCCACCGGCTACAAGTTCGACCCTGTAGTTCTAAACGCCAAATTACCTCTGGAGTTCTACGAAGCGAGGAATGCGCTACGCATTGCTGAATCCGAAGGGGCAGAGCAGTATGCGGGCGAAAGCTATCAGCACGCTGTCCGGTCGATGAAGGCCGCCGATGATTATGCGGTAAGCAGGCATATCGAAAGAAAGCCGCTGATTGCTTCTGCACGAGAGGCCGTACAGACTGCGGAGGACGCTCGCGAGATCGCCGTCAAGAGGATCGACGCGGATCGCCTGGCAGCGGAACGGCAGGGGGCGAGCGATGCACAAGCGAGATCGCAGGCTGAGGCTGACGACGCCACCCGTCTGAAGGAGAGAGCCGAGTCGGATTCAGCAAGATCGCAGGCCCAGGCAGACGACGCCACGCGACTGAAGGAGAGGGCCCAGTCCGACGCAGCAAGGTCGCAGGCTAACATGGCAGCGGCGCAAGCCAATGCGGAAAATGCGCAAGCTGATGCTGCAAATGCCCAGGCTGCGATGGCCACAAACCAGGCAACATCGGCGGCCGCAGTTAACGCGGCTCAGGCTGATGCTGACCAGTCCCGCTTGCTTGCACAGCAAGCGCAACAGGGCCAACAACAGGCGAATAGCGAAAAAGCGGCAATGCGCGCGCAGCTATCGGAACAGTTAAACAAGATCCTCCAGACGCGCGACAGCGCCCGGGGGCTCATTGTTAGCATGTCCGACGTGTTGTTCGACACCGGGCGATACTCGTTGAAGCCGGGTGCTCGTGAAAAGCTGGCCAAGGTTGCCGGAATTCTGATTGCATATCCCGGGCTCAACATTGCAGTTGGTGGATACACCGACAATGTCGGCGGCGATGAGATGAATCAGAAGTTGTCTGAGAATCGGGCTGGCGCGGTCCGCGAGTATCTTGTGGCACAGGGAGTAGCGACAAATTCGGTGGGCGCAACAGGCTTTGGGAATTCTTCACCTGTGGCTTCAAACGAAAACTCCAGCGGACGTCAGGAGAACCGGAGAGTTGAACTGGTCGTA
>DASRLI010000483.1:0-5128 GCA_035648535.1 Occallatibacter sp.
TGTGTTTCTTCATGTTGAACTTCATAGAGGCTCCTGAAGGGTTAGGGGTTAGTTGCACTCAGAGCAGGTCGGGTCCATCCGCTCCGGAAGCATTTTGAGGTTCGTGACGGCGTCACCAATTCGGTCTGGAATGTCGCCATAGAACCGAACTGCCCTCTCCAACGTGTCGGCGGCATCCGTTCTTGCAAATCGCACCATGCCCAATGCAAGCGTTGCGGCGAAACAGGGCACACATGCGAAGGCGAGACGACGGTTTGAAAGGCGGAGCCTCATCGGATTCTCCAGGTCAAAGGGTGGGATCGACGCGATGCTCCGCGTAGGACGGAATGAGGATGTCCCGGCCGATATAAACGCGGGCGCGAGAGCCTTCCTTTAGCGTGATGATTGGCAGGCGGTTGAGGAAGTGATTGAGCACCTGTTCGCCCTCAGTGGCGGCCTGCCCGGAGATGCCGTTGCGTATCTCAGTGGAGGGCGACAGGACACTCCCGTTGTTCCCGATCTGCGCGAGTCCGCCCAAACCGCCAACCGCTGCGGCTGCGGCGAACGCCTGGAGGTAGCCGTGATCGACGTTCGTCGCAAGGCCGGTCGTTCCCAGAGGGTCAAGCCCGATGTACTTGTCGAAGTCGAGCGAGAAGCCATCCGGGCACACGGCACGATGGAAGGTCACGAACATCTTCCTTTGCTGGGCATTGCCGACACTCTGCACGTTCCCAATGAGCCGCGTTCCCTGCGGCATAAGGAGCTGCTGATGGTCGTGCGAGTAGTAGTCCGTCGTGAGCATGATGAGGATCGGGCCACTCAAGCCGCCGTCGATATGATTCGTCACGACTCCCTCAAGGACCGTTCCCTCGAATACCCGATAGAGCCGTCCCTGGTAGCCGTCGAAGTCGTACCCGGCCATCGGGTCGTTCTTGCCATTACTCTTTGGCTGCTGATCTGCCACAGTCTGCGCGTTCGTCTGCTTCCTGCCGTCTCCAACATCGGGAGCGGAGGCTGCAACGGTCTCTGTGGAGGACGTAGGGGTCAGTTCCTCGCGTTCACCCAACACAGCAGTCGTCTGCGCTGGTGCGCCAGTTGGTGCGGTTGGGTGCGCAAAATCGATGGCAACGGTATCGCTGCTAAGAGCGTCCTGATGCAGCTTTTCCCGCACCAACGCTTTCTGCTTGGCCTCGGCCTGCGCCTGAGAGACATTGGAGGTCTGCTTGGGCGCATTGGAGCTGTCTCCATAGATCGCGTTACGCTGCGCGGCGGTCATCGGAGCGGTTCCGGCAGCTTCAGGGCCGGGTACAGCCTGTTCGGACTGGAGCTGCTGCTGCAAGGCAGCAAGCTCCTGCTGGTGCTGGCGGTCGTCGGCGTCACGACGCGCCTGCATCTGCTGCTGCGACTCGAAGCTGCTCACCTGCTGCGGATTCGCCGACGCAGGCCGCATGGGCAGCGCACTGGCTGGCGCGGCCTTCTTGTTGCCGCTCACCAGGCTGGAGATGTTCGCTATGCCGATCAGGGCAACGATGGCGATCAACGCGACGATGACTGGAGTGCTCTTCTTCAACGGCGACGTTGCCTCTGGCTGCTGCGGAACGGTGGCGGCCTGATTTGGATTTGTCTCGGGCATGGTTACTCCTTCCCGTCGATGCGGTGGAACTCCACCTTTTGCTTGCCTATGGTGAGATACCCGTTATCGAGTTGCTTGGGCACCGTGTACAGGCCGGCGTTGTAGTCGAAGTTGATGAGCGAGCCCTTCTTGTCCTTCAGTTCGTACAGCGCCGGGGTCTCCTGGAACTGGCCGCGCAGGTAAGTGAACTTGTCGTCATGCCAAATCTGTTGCAGGCCAAGTTGCTTACCCTTCTTTTGGTCCCAGCTGTAGTCGAAGTGCAAGCTGCCGGGATACTGGCTCCGATACGTCTCAGCTTTGCTCTCCTCCGCCTTCACTTCGGCGGTCTGTGCGGCTTTTGCAGCGACGGCTTCCTGCCTGGCCTTGTCCAGCTCAGCGGCGGGTACGAAGACCGGCATGTCCGTGAGTCGGTCCTTTGCCGCCTTGTCTCCGGGGACGATGAACACTTTGGAGTCGAAGTGCGCGTCCGCGTCACCGGAGATCTCCTGAAGCTGCAACGTGTATTCGTTGCCGTGGTCGGAGACTATGTGGATGTCCGTGGTCGTGTTCGCCAGTTTTGGCTTCACGCTGATAAAGCGGCTGGCGACATGGCCGCCGTCGAACACCCAGTCCACGGTGTCTCCACCGAAGACGGTCGCAATCTTCTCCTCGACCGGAAGCAGAATGAGCGTCGATTGCAGCAGGCCGGCGCGGATCACCGGGGGCGTCTCGGCTTCGGAGACGGTGACGGAACGCGGAGCGTTCGGTTGCAGGCGATGCGGTTCGGGCGGCGTACTCGCGTTTGCGGAGGCGGTTGCAAGGGCGAGTCCAAAGGAAACGAAGACAACGATGGGCGGCTTCACAGGTGAGGTCCTTTCGGTTGGGTGGAAATGGTTAGGCAGTCTCACCCTGGGCAAAGCGGGAGATGCCCTCGGAGAGTCCGTATTTTTCGATCAGTTTGGTCCGGCGTACTCGGTCTTTTGGCTTGGTCGAAAACGTTGCGTAACTGCGGCTGTCCAGATTCAGGGTGACGACCTTCGTGAGCCCGTCGCGCCGCATGTAAAGTCCTTCGCGGTCCTGCAAGCTCTCGAAGAGAGCGAGCTGCTGCTCGTTCATCTTGAAGAGTTCGGCATACCGCTTCCGGTTGAACGTCGCATCTTTCAAGAACAGAAACGACGTGCAGGAATTCACGATGCTGTCTGCGTTCGCGCCGAGGTCGTCAGCGGACTGGCCGATCATGGTCACGCCGCCAAGGTTCTTGCGGACGGTCTTGATTGAAGCGAGAGCGCCATCCAAAAGCTGCTTGTTCTTCATCGAAGAGAAGATCTCTTCGATGAGGATGTGCTTCGGTACTCCGAGATTGGCGGGGTTGTAGAGCACGTCGTTGATGCGGCGTAGCAGCCACACCATCAGCGGCTCGATGAGGTCGGCGTACTGCTCGTTGTTCACGCCCTGGAAGTCGAAGCATTGGAGTCGCGAGAGCGAGAGGCTGTCTTCGATGTTGTCGAAGACAGCGTTATAGATGCCCTTGCCAACCCACTTCGAGAGATACCGATCGAGCTTCTTCGGCAGGAATAGATTGGACAGCCTCCGGTTCGCCTGGTCGAGCAGGTACATATCCTGCACGGCCTTATGGATCACGTCATCGTCTTCCGGCTCCAGCTCGGCGCCGCCGTTGGTAAGTAAGAGCTTCACGAACGAGTACAGGAACTTGATATTGCTTTCGGTCGGCTCCAGAGCGAATGGATTAACCCGTGGGCCGTCTTTGCCAACTCGGTCAACACGCCCACCGTACAGCTCTACGACACTCTCATAGCTACCGCCGATGTCGAAGATGTAGGTAAACCCGCCATACTTCTGTTCCAGCGAGATGATCTGGTTCCCATGCACAGACTTCCCGGTCCCTGTAGGCCCGATGATGAGCATGACCCGAACGCCATCCACATATACATCCTGAAAGAACGGCGTCCGTGTGCGCGTTTCGAAGATGTTGAGGTACTCCGAATCGAGGTCTTCCGAGTGCGGGTGCCCGATATGAGGAGCGAACACAGAGGAGAGGCGAGCATGATGGTCCTCGGCGAGCCACAGTGGGAAGACATTGAACTTGTGATTGCCAGGGAACATCGCGTAGAAGGCGGAGAGATTGCCAAGGGATTCCTCCATCACCTGAGCCCGTGCATCCACAAACACTCGATGGACGGCAGGAACGATGTCTCGTAGCTGCTCCGGGCTACGGGCAGCCAAAAGCAGGCGAAGCGAAAACTCACCCTGCGCTTTCTTGTCGAGCGAACGGATTACGTCGCTGAGGTCATCGACGTTGTTGTTCGCTGCCTTAGCTCCGGCCCCGGTATCGAGCGAGGCCGCATCCCTTCCACTCATGACCCGCTGCAGGACGCCAACCTTGAAGAAGGATATGAACTTTTCCTGGGCGTCGATCTCACTGCGGGCAGCCGATGTTGACTTCACCCGCCACGTCGAGCACAGAACACTATCGCAATCCAAGGTCAGCAGGCCGGAGAAAATGCAGGGCCGCGACGCCTCCGGGGTCGTCTTGAGCGAGAACATCTGGACGTGACGCTTGCCGACCTGCACATGATCGCTGTGCCAAGCGACGGGACTCTTGACGATCTGGCGATCCACTCCGTTGTCGCCTCGAAGTTGGTCGAGGCCAGCCCATTCCTCCAGATTGAAGAGATAACTGAAGAACTGGAAGGCTTGGGCCTTACCCAGCAGCTTCAGACCGAGCGAGCTGCCAAGATGTCCTTCAAGAAGGGTCGCCGTCTTCTCCAAGTCCGAGAGCATCCGGGAGGTATCGACAGCGTTCTCCTCCGGCTTCCGCTCGAATGTCTTCGCCTGGGAAGGCTCCAGTGTCAGACACCAGTGGAGGTCGATCCGACGGAAGGCCGCGTTCTTGTCGAGATATGCGAGACGGTCGCTTGCGAACGTGTCGGTAACCTCGTTGGGATACCGCTTCTGTCGGGGGATCTCGAACCCCGACATCACGCGGGTGTACTGATAAAGACACGACCCTTCGGGTAGACCGCGCAGAGCGCCCTCGATTTGCCGAACCCGCGACTCAAGCTCCCGGTCGGTCAATCCCTCTTCGTCCAAGCCTGTCAAAGAGAAGAGGCAACCGTAACCTCCACCCTTGAGCGCGAAGACGTTCGGCCCAACGAAGCGGGAGATCGGAACGATGCTGCAGGCCGCTCCGGCCTTTGCGAACCACGGGGTATGTTTGAGCTGTTCAGTGTTTGCGCGGGTCATAGTAGCTCTTCTGGCTGAGGCTCAGGCCCCAGAGCTGGAACATCTTTGGGTGTTTGCGAACGATGAGCCAAGCTCCGCCCGCCATCATGGGAAAGCTAACGATCGCCAACATTCGGAACCCGACGAGGAAAACCGTTACCGTGACGAATACGATCGCCATCCATGCTGAGAGGTCGAGGCCAAGTTTGGCCCTCGGCCGGTTCAACGCCTGATTGATTGGTAACGGTTCTCCCCGCTTGGTCATGGCCGCTCACCTCTACATCGACTGCCCGG
>DASRLI010000484.1:0-5062 GCA_035648535.1 Occallatibacter sp.
AATCGTGAAGCGACGGGGGAAACAGAAGCGTCTGGTTGACAGTGTCAGCAATGAAGTTCTGGCCCATGGCTCGAACTTAAAACAGAACCTGCTGCCCTCGCTGTAGCCTCCGTCACGAATCTATGCCCGACACACGCCTAGGGGGTTGATTCAGCAGGAGTGACGTCGACTGCGGACTGCGTGAACAGAAAATGCAATATCCACACGCTGGGGACGGCCCGCCCATCCATTTGCGCAGGCTTGAATTTCCACTGCTGCGCAGCCTGCAGAGCCATTTTGGCAAAATACTTGCTTGGTCCAGCAGAGTCGAAACTTGCGTTTGAAACAGCTCCGCTCGCATCAACCTCGACCCGTATGCGCACGTTGACCTTGCCCTGGATTGACCTCACAGCGGCCGGCAATAAGTCGGGCATTACCCGCTGAGCGACTTCACCCTTTACCGCGGCTCCATTCGTGGTTGTGTTCTGCGCTGCCGGAGCTTGCGCCGGGGCAGCCGGTTCCAGCTGCTGAGGCTCAGGCGCGGGCGAGGGTTGCTGAGCTTGTTGTGTTGCCGCGGTGGTGGCCGCTGGCGCTTGCTGCTGCGCCGGTGCTTGTTGTTGGTCCGCGCCCGGGATGGATGGTTGAGTGTTGTGAGACCGCACCACAATCACGGCGAATGACGCAACCAGGATGAGCACCACTGTGATGAGAGCAACCATGCCGAGGTTGGAAGGCGGCTTCTTGTCGATGACGGCTTCCGGTTCCCAGCGCAACTGCTCAGGATCCAAAAGAGCCTTGACATCGCCGAGTGCGCATCGAAGCGCGGGTTCCGAAAAGAGACATTCGCGCGCAATTTCTTCAAAGGGTTGCGGAATGGATTTCGGAACAGTCGGATCAGTATCCGTCGAACTATCCCATACTGGCCGGCGCTGGGTCAGGGCTTCAACCAGGGTGACACCCAGTGACCAGACATCCGCGGCGGGCGAGATGGTCCCGGTAGCTGCTTCGGGTGCGTCGTAGATGCTGAGGTCTGTTTCGTCACTGCGGAGCCCGCCTGCGACGTAGAGACTGTCGCCGGAGAGTTTCAACTTGTCGCCGACGACAAGGATGTTCGATGGCTTGAGGTGACCGTGCACCAAACCCTTCGCATGAAGGTAGGAGAGTGCATCGAGAACCGGCTCCAGCATTTCCCTGGCTTCGTCGGGCGTGAGGGCTCGCTCCGGAAGAATCTCCGACAGAACTTCATCGGCATATTCCGAAACTGCATAGAGCAGCGCGGAATCGTCAACCTGGCATCGTCCGGTGTGAAACAGGCGCATCAGGTGAGGATGTGACAGGCCCGATGCCGCGGCCCAGCCTGCCATGCGGCCTTCCGCGCCTGCTGCGTCAGCGGGAATGAGCTTGATGACGGCCTTCTGAGCCTGGTCGCCGGGAAGTTCCGTGAGGAAGGCACCACTCCGCCCGGAGCCGCCGAGCCATTGCAGGAGAGTGAACCTCCCGTCAATGACGCGTCCGACCCAATTACCTCGAACTGCCGTAGCGTTCATGGCCGAGATCATTCTATCTGAGCACGCCAGAAAGCAAACGCAGAAAATTGCAGATTCGAGGCGGAAAAGGTTTTGTTGGCACGCAGGCTCGCCGACAAAAACTGAAAAGGATGCGGCCCTGCGGGCTCCCCCGGCTGGTGCGGCCAAAAATCGATCCTGCTGGAAATTTTCCGATCGCTCCAAATATGGAGTATAATTATTCCATTATTGGAGGCTCGCATGGCTGCCGCTATTACCATTCCGCAAATCGCAGGCTACCGGTTCGATGTAGCCGCCAACCTCTCCGATCGTTCCACGCGAGAGCGCCTCAGTCCGGCGGGCATCAAAGCCTTCCTGCGCGTCGCGCAGAAGTGGGGCGTCAAGGACGAAGATGCGCGCACACTGCTCGGCGGCATCTCGTCCGGCTCGTTTTACGCGTTGAAAAAAGCGCCCGCCCGGCGCACACTCGATCAGGATGTGCTGACCCGCATCTCGCTGCTGATCGGAATCTTCAAGGCTCTCAACATCCTCTATAGCGAGCGCCTGGCTGACGCGTGGATGGCGCTTCCCAACAGCAATCCAATGTTTCGCGGAACAACACCACTCCAATACATTCTCCGCCTGGGGCAGCCGGGGATGATGGAAGTGCGGCAGATGTTGGACGCGCGGCGTGGCGGACAATGAATCCACCGGTACGCGAGTGCTCCTTCTCTGGCGCTCACCGCCTCATCCCCTCCAAATACAGCACTGAAGGGACCGTGCTTGCAGAACTCGCTGACAATGAAAGGGAAGTGCAGGGACTGGTTGAACTGGACGGCGCAACCAATGCTCGGCTGCTCGGCGAGGAAGGCCTGCTGCCGGGTATCGGCGTGCATGAGCTCCTCTACGGGGTCGCCTACAGTCAGATCGTGAATGCGTCCTTCACTCACGCTGCTCCACAGGGCGGCCGATTCAACAACAACCGCCGCGGCGCCTGGTATGCGGCGCTCGAACGCGAAACCTCCATCGCCGAAGTCGCCTTTCACAAGCTCGAGCAACTCCGTGAAGTCGACTGGAAGTTTGAAGAAGTTTCAACCTGCGACGACTACCTCGCAGACTTCGCTGCCGAGTTTCACGATTTGCGCGGCGTCTCATCCAGCTTTCGCAAGTACCTGAAGCCCAGTCGCATTCCTGAGTGCTATCGGGAATCGCAGCAGCTCGCCGCGAAGTTGCTTCAGCGCGGATCGAATGGGATCGTTTATCCCAGCGTCCGCCGCCAAGGCGGGACCTGCATTGCCTGCTTCCGGCCCGTGCTGGTTTATCACGTGCGCCTGTCCGCTCGCCTTGAATTCAACCTTCTGGCCGAAAGAACCTTCACTGTCGATCAGGTTCGCGAAGTAAAGCCTTCAACCCATCGGCGCGGCGCGAAAAGGCGCTAAGAATCCGCTCGTGCTGGCGCGCTCCGGTTCGTCTGTCTGGCCATGGCTACAACCACAACTGCCGACAGGGCCAGCATTCCGCCCACCGCATACAAGCCGGCGGCATAACTTCCCAACTTGTCCTTTAGCCAGCCAATCAACAGCGGTCCGGCGAACCCGCCCAGGTTGCCCATCGAGTTGATGAGCGCAATTCCAGCGGCAGCGCTGGCTCCGGAAAGGAACATGCTCGGCATGGCCCATACGGGGCCCTTGGCAGCGTTGACGCCCATATTCACGATGGTGAGCGCCAGAATCACACCCAGTGCGCCGGCCGAGTTTCCGGCCCACACAAATCCGAGGCAAGCGGCCAGGCAAGGGATTGCCACATGCCATGTCCGTTCCAACGTAAGGTCGGAGTGGCGCGCCCAAAGGATCATGGCTGCAACGGCCACAAAGCTCGGCGCCGAGTTGAGCCACCCGATGGTCATTGCCGAATAGCCGAACTGCCTGAGGATCAGCGGCGACCACAGTCCCAACGCATACAAACCCGCCGAAGTACCGGAATACACCAGCGCCAGCGCCAATACGCGCGGATCGCGGAGAGCCGCCCACACTTCTCCGCCTTTTGCTTTGCGGTTTCCGGCGTGCATGCTGCTCTCCAGACGCTCGGCCTCCAGAGTGGAAGCCAACCACGCGCGCTCCTCGTCGTCCAGCCACTTCGCGTCTTCCGGTTTGTCCGTCAACACCTTGAGAGTAAGGAAGCCGAGCGCGATGGCCGGCAGCGCTTCAATAATGTAGAGCCACTGCCAGTTCATCAGCCCGAGAAACTTTGGCAGTTCCATCAGCGCGCCTGAAATCGGCGAGCCAATTGCGGTGGATAGCGGTGCGGCGGCCATGAAGGCGGCAATGGCCTGTGCCCGGTGGCGGGCAGGGAACCAGAGGCTCAAATACAACAAGGTGCCGGGAAAAAATCCCGACTCCGCGAGTCCGAGTAGAAAGCGCAGCGCATAAAAACTGTGCGGCCCGACGACGAATGCCGAGGCGACCGACACGAATCCCCACGCCACAACCACCTGCGCGATCCACACCCGTGCGCCCACCCGCAGCATGATCAGATTCGAAGGAACCTGAAACAGAATATAGCCGAGAAAAAACACTCCCCCGCCGAAGCCGAAGGCCGAGGGAGTGAGGCCGATCGCCTTGTTCATGCTGAAGGCTGCAAACCCTACGTTCACGCGATCAAGGAAGCTGACAAAGTACAGCACCATGACGAACGGAAGAATGCGCCGCTGCAGCCTGCGCACAACGCGGGTTTCGATTTCGGACATCACTGCAGGTAGGTTCACGCGGTTGCCAACGGCCTCTTGGCCGTTGCTGCAATCTCCGCACAAACGGCCACGGTGACATCGGCTGTCATGGCCTTGCCGCCCAGGTCGCGCGTGTGCAGCTTCTCGTTCGCGGTCACGTGCTCGATGGCCTGCATCAACCGCTGCGCAGCTTCATTCTCGCCCAGGTGCTCGAGCATCATCACCACTGTCCAGAACGTGCCAACGGGGTTAGCTACGCCCTTGCCCATGATGTCGAACGCCGACCCGTGGATGGGCTCAAACATCGATGGATACAGGCGCTCCGGGTTGATGTTCGCAGTGGGGCCAATGCCCAGGCTGCCGGCCAGCGCCGCAGCGAGATCGCTCAATATATCGGCGTGCAGATTCGTGGCCAGAATTGTATCCAGCGATGCCGGCCGATTCACCATGCGAGCCGTGGCAGCGTCCACCATCTCCTTGTCCCACTTCACGTCGGGAAATTCCTTTGCAACCTGGTTCGCAACTTCGTCCCACATCACCATGGCGTGGCGCTGCGCATTGCTCTTGGTAACCAGCGTGAGGAGTTTGCGCGGCCGCGATTGCGCCAGCTTGAACCCGAAGCGCTGAATCCGCTCCACGCCTGCACGTGTCATTACCGACAAATCTGTCGCCACTTCGATCGGGAATCCCTGGTGCACCCGGCCGCCCGCGCCGGAATATTCGCCCTCGGAGTTTTCGCGCACGATCACCCAGTTCAAATCTTCGGCCTTGCAGCGCTTCAGCGGAGCATCAATGCCGGGCAGAATTCTGGTGGGGCGCACGTTGGCGTATTGGTCCAGGCCCTGACAAATCT
>DASRLI010000485.1:0-9212 GCA_035648535.1 Occallatibacter sp.
GGCTTCTGAGCGAAGATTTCGGGGAGCCCCACTTGCATTCGCATCTGGAAGTCTGTGCCTGCCGGTACAAATAGTTACCGCCCGGCATGCGTACCAGGTCAGGCAGCCCCAGCCTTGCCTGGTGGCCGAGAACCCTCCCACCCAAATGCCCGGTAACGAAACCGTGCCCTGAAAGTCCACTTGTGCTTTGGCGTAAGGGTCTTCACCTTGCGATTGTGGCATGCGCTGCAGCAAAGACGGAAGGTCGGCTTCTGAGCGAAGATTTCGGGGAGCCCCACTTGCATTCGCATCTGGAAGTCTGTGCCTGCCGGTACAAATAGTTACCGCCCGGCATGCGTACCAGGTCAGGCAGCCCCAGCCTTGCCTGGTGGCCGAGAACCCTCAAAACGGCCTTGGAAGCAGTGGGCGCGTCTTCCTCCCTCTCGCGGACAGGCCGAGTCATTTCAGCCCACATTTCCATTTTGATGTTGACTTGCGAATCTTCGGATAGAGTTCATCATCAATATCCATAGGGTTTTGAGCGTGATGAAGACGCTCCGGAGGACAACACCCAATGGGTGAGAAACAAAACGGGCCGTTTCAGCTTTCTTTCAACGCCTCCTTGAAGATCAGTTTCCAGGGATCACGGGTCACCTCCGACGGTGGCCTCATCCTTGTTCGTGAGTTGGATGAACGGCTGGGCTTCGGCGAACTAATCACCCAGCACCTGACCGACGCACGGCACGGGAAGAATACCCAACTTCCGCTCGCCGATCTGTTCCGCCAGTCCGTCTACAGCCGCATCGCAGGCTATGAGGATGTTAACGACGCCGAAAGGCTGGCGCAAGATCCGACGTTCCGGTTGATCGGCTCGGAGAAGACTTGGGATCGCGGCGCGGCACTGACTTCGCGCTTGCAGACGTTCGAGACCGAGATGCTGGCCGAGGAGGAGAACTTCGCCAGCTTGGTCCGCATCAACCGCGAACTCATCGGCAAGGTCGAAGCCATCGATGCGCAACAGCGGATAGTGCTGGATATGGACTCGACCGAGATCCCGGTGTACGGTCAGCAGGAGAATAGCGCGTACAACGGTCACTTCGAGTCCACCTGCTATCACCCGCTATTGCTATTCAATCGGGAGGGCGACTGTCTGGCGGCAAAGCTGCGCCCCGGCAACGTGCATAGTGCCGAAGACTGGGAAGAACTGTTGCTTTCCGAGATTGAATGGCAGCAGAAACTGGGCAAGGAAGTGGTGTTCCGCGCCGACGCCGCCTTCGCCAAGCCGGAGATCTACAAGGCGCTGGAGGAGCGGGGCGTGAAGTATGCCATCCGCATCCCGGCCAATGAGAACCTGGAACGGGATGTATCAGAACTGCTGCCGCGCCCGGTGGAGCGTCCCAGTCACAAACCGATCATGTGGTACAAGAGCTTTCTCTACAAGGCATCCAGTTGGACGACGGCACGGCGAGTGGTAGCGAAGGTCGAGCATCATACCGGGGAGTTGTTCCCTCGCATCGGGTTCATCGTGACCAATCTGGAGACGCCGAACCGGGCGGTGGTACGGTTCTACAACAAGCGAGGGACGGCCGAGCAGTGGATCAAAGAGGGGAAGCAAGCGGTGAAAATGACGCGGCTGAGCTGCCATCGATTCCGGTCCAACGAAGTTAGGCTGTGGCTCAGCGTGATCGCATACAACCTGGGCAACCTGTGGCGGCGGCTCGTGCTGCCGAAGGGAATCCGAACGTGGTCGTTGACCAGCCTGCAGCAACGGTTGGTGAAGACCGGCGGGCGGCTGGTAAAGCATGCCCGTTACTACTGGCTTTTGCTGGCGGAGAGCCATCTCACGCGGCGCTTGTTCGGAAGCATGCTGCGGCGGATTGAGGCTCTGCCGGTGCCAGCGGGGTAGCCGAAAAGCTTGGAAAATAAGCACGGCAGAAAGGCGGGAAAGAGTCAGAGCTGTGTCTGAAGTATCGGCTGCGCGAGCGGAAAATCCGGGTTCCGCAGTAGTTGTCTGCCAAGATGAGCAATTCTAAACAGACATACCGCCGCCCAGAAGTCTTTTATCAGTTAGCTGGGCTTCAAAAACAGAAACTCAAGTATCGTGCGGGGCTCCTGGAAGTCAAAACGGAAATTCCAGTGTATATCACTTGTGCACAGGACAGAACTCGGTCACAACTCGCCCCAGGGCCGACGCATATCGGAACTTGAGACAAACAGTTACTGCCCTGATTACGAGGCGACGGTTTGGCATAGCAAATCAAATCATCTCGACCATTTCGGGCCGCAAAACGCATCCCTGTTGCTGCATCGAAGGCCTATTGGCTTATTCGTTCGGCTGGAACGAGTCCAGTTTGTGGCCCGGAAGAGCACTTTCGCTGTATTCGCCCACGCGGTGTGATTTATATGCGTCGGCCCTGCAACTCGCCCGCTGCGCGTGGCATCTATTGCATTGCCAACCGTGTCACTCCATGGCTGGGTACATGAAGTCTAGGCCTCGGGAACCGGGGCTCGTACCGCAACGAAGACGAAGGAGGACAACCGGATGATCAGGAGCAAAGTTCTATACTGTTTCCCAATTTTGCTGCTCGCGGCTTCAGGTTTGGCGAGTCCGCAGGAAGCAAACCCAACCGCCCGCGGACAGTCGCCCATGCAAACCAATGCCGTGCCAATGACCCAGGAAGGGACGCGCGACAAAGTTCCCCTTTACAGGATTCAAGTGGTCGGACGCGACATTCCCGCCATCAACTACTTCCATCGCAATGGCTCCACAAAAATTGGCTTTCAGGGAACGAGTCTGCTGTCTGGTGCCAAGGGTTCCGCCAAGGTGGACGCCCGACTGGGAAGGACTTCCATCGAAGCCAGTTTTGAGGGATTGAGCCCCGCCAACGGTTTTGGCACCGAGTATCTGACGTATGTGCTGTGGGCCATTACACCGGAGGGGCGACCAGTGAATCTGGGCGAAGTGCTTCCCACCGGTTCCAAAGACAAGAATCAGATTACAGTTACAACCAACCTGCAGGCCTTCGGCTTGATTGTAACTGCCGAGCCTTACTTTGCCGTGACCATGCCGAGCGACGTGGTGGTGATGCAAAACATCGTTGACGACCGCACGCAAGGAGTCATCGAGCAGGTGAATGCCCACTATTCCCTGCTGCCTCGCGGAGCATATGAGGAAACAGCCGGACGCCACACGGTGCTTAACCCCATCACTCGCGATGAGCGTTCGCCTCTGGAGCTTTACGAAGCTCAGATGGCGGTCGAGATCGCCGTGGCCGCTGGAGCGGACAAATACGCCGCGGATACGATGACTACGGCCAAAACCGCATTGCAGAACGCGGAAGATATCGACACGCACAGGCGGGACCGCAAGGAAACCATCACGTTCGCTCGTGAGGCTGTTCAGTCGGCTGAAGACGCGCGCATCATCACCATTCGCAAGATCAAGGCAGAGGACGACGCTGCGGCGCAACAGGCTCGGTTAGATGCGGAGCAGCAGGCACAGCAGTCGCAGGCAGCCGCACAGCAGGCCCAATTGGCAGCCCAGCAGTCTCAGGCGGCAGCCGAGCAGCAGGCCGCCGCACGAGCTGCTGCAGACGCCGCGGCAGCTGAAGCCCAGGCTCGAGCAGAGAAGGCACGCGAAGCGCAGCATCAGGCCGAGTTGAGCGCGCAGCAAGCCGCTCAACAGGCAGACCAGGCCCGCGAACGGCTGCGGCAGCAGTTGAATCAGGTGCTGCAGACCACTGAAACGGCGCGTGGCTTGATTGTGAACATGTCCGACGTGCTCTTTGACTTCAACAAATACACATTGAAGCCCGAGGCTCGCGAAAAGCTGGCCAAGGTTTCGGGGATCCTGCTTGCCTACCCTGATTTGAAGCTCCAGGTGGAGGGACACACAGATAACATCGGATCCGATGAGTATAACCAGAAGTTATCCGAGGAGCGCGCGGACGGCGTTCGCGACTATCTTGTATCGCAGAGTGTTGTGGATGCCAACATCACGGCAAGAGGCCTGGGCAAGAACGACCCCATCGCCGATAACTCGACGAATCAGGGAAGAGCGAAGAACCGGCGTGTTGAGTTAGTGGTCTCAGGCGCAGCCATCGGCGTGGAGCAAAGCGCTCCTTCCGCCCAGTTGCAAACGCAGCCGGCTCCGACCCAACCTGGCCAGGGTGCCACACCACAGACCCCGGCTAGTGAAAATAATCTGGCTGGAACGTCGAACCCCCAGAAGTAGCTGAGCCAATTCCGGCGGAAAACAACTTGGGCTGTTCCTCTCATCCGAGGAGCAGCCCATTCATTTGCAGGCTCCAGGAACCTGTTGCAGCCCGATTGCGAGTAACGGATCGGATTCCTCAACCTCACACCAGCAACGGCGCGAACTTCCCTGCGACCTCGTCGAATTGCTCAATCCGCCTCTAAGTGTACGCGTCGGCGGAAAATAGATCACGTGACTCGCGGTATCCTCTTCCTCGAGGGCACCATGCTGCATCGCAACAACGACCTCTTCCCTGACGAGACGGCAGTCGAAAACACAATCTTTCAGACAGTCCAACAGCAAAAGAACATCTCGTTCCTGCTGTCGTCCTCGCAAAACATCGACCGCATCGTCTCCGCCTATCTGGCGTGCAAACATGCCGGCAAGCTCCTAGTCATCGATATCTACACCGCATGGGTTCTCGAACAACTCCGGCAGATCACTCGAAACACGCCCGCCATGGACTGGGCCGAGATAAAAGTTTTCGCCACTCACAGTCAGGACGAAAGGCTCAAGGCCAACCCAGACTACTTCGGAGATTTCAGAAAGCGACTCTATGGCCACAGGGTCAAGCGTGAGGAACTACACGCAACTCCCGAATCGTTTCTCTACTTCGGCAAGATGTCCAGCTTTCGCCTCATTGATGAATTCAAGAACGCCGCAGCCCCCGTCAACGTCATCTACTCGCAGTGGCTCGGCTATCTCGACGGAACCCACGCCGACTACTTCGGCAGTGACAGGATCTCCGCCTGCCGCAGCGACCCGGCAGTCAACTTCGTCTACGCCCATACGAGCGGACACGCGCCGGTAGAGGAACTGCAGAAGTTGGCGACAGCGCTGAAGCCGCGCAAGCTCGTTCCCATTCACACCGAACACGGCGAAGATTTCTCTCATATCTTTGCAAACGTAGTCAGACTCAACGACGGCGAGGTTTTTGTCCTGGCCTGATAGGAAGGTTTCATGGCGCCCCGGAAGCAATTTGTACATCTCACTGCGACTCATCCGCTTGTGAAGGAACTTAAATCGGGCAAGCACGAATGGTGGAACACACTTGTCGAGCGCTCACACAAAGATCCGGAGATCAACATCCAGGTTCGCGGCGACTATCTCAGCGTCTATAACCGAATGGGAAGTCTGCTGGAGATCCGCCTTAAGAATAAGAAGGTCGTCTGCCGCACCCACTACAAATATCTGATCGCTTCCCGTCGCAAGGAAGAGGAATACGTCGATGTCAATCCCTCCGGCAAGGATCTTACCGTCGACCTGAAGTCCTGCGACCTGGTCACTTCGATTCTCGAAAAAGAGAACTTCGATCGGATCAAGTCGAATATCGCTAGACTCGCCGGCGAGGAAAAGAGCATTCAGTCCAAACTGGTGGAGAAGAACCGCAATACTCTGCTCGATGTCGAAATAGCATTCTCTGAGTCCGGCACTCTGATTGATCCCGAAGAAGACGACGCGTCAAGCAGCCGCAAGACGAGAAGCCGCAGTACGAGAATCGATCTGGTGAATTACGACAAGAATCTTAACGCGCTCGTGTTCATCGAGTTGAAACAGATCTTCGACGGCCGGCTCTATTCCGACTCCAAGGGCCGTAAGGAAGTCAACAAGCAGATCGAAAAGTACAAACTCTTCGCTAAAAATCACGCGGAGGAGCTCATCAAGACCTACAACGATGTGATCGAGGTGAAAAAAGAGCTTGGGCTGCTTCCCAAAGGCTCCGCTCTTTGGTCCGCCAAAATCGAGAGCGTCGAACCGAAACCCATCCTCGCCATCGCCGGCTACAAGCAGGACATTATCAATGCCAGGAGGGGCAAAGTGGAGGAGGACCTCGACACCGGCAATCTCGTCGCGCTGTACTTCTTCGGTCCCCCCATCGACCTCACCCTGCCCCGAAAGAAGGACAAGAACAAGGTGCTCTTTCCCAAAGATTAGCCGCTCTTATTTCGACGACAGGAGAAATCATGGGCAAGTGCAAGTATTGCAATTCGACAGGTAACGGCGCGTGCGCGAATAGCTGATTCGTTTTCTGGTAGATAACAAGTTCGATGGGTCGATCCCTCTCATAGACCTCAGGCCTCATGCGACAAAAGGGGATCATCAGCGCCGCTAATGGTAAAACGGGGACAAGAATTACCGAAAGGAGGGTCGATGGTGCCGGGTCCATTCGTAGGCTTCGTGGTGAGCTTTCGGCAAGTGTGCGTGACGCCATGTGAGTCTCGTTGCTCAGTTCAATCAGTCGCTGAGGTCGATTGGTATTGAACAGCAAAATCACATCTCCCATTCCCGAGCCAATCGTCCAGTTGCAGCGTCAACTGGACCAGTTTCGCAGCACCCGTCCGCATCGGACGAAGCTTCCTGATGCGCTATGGGAAGGTGCGGCGGAACTGGCGCGGCAACACGGGGTATATCCGGTTGCTCATCCGCTGGGTCTGGACTATACGAAGCTGAAGAAGCGGCTTCGTGGATCCGGCGGGGCCGTACATCAAAGCCGACGCGATGCATGCCTGCGGCCGCATGAACGGGCTGGGAAACTACGTACGCACTCGCAACGCACTCATGTGGCGAAAGACCACCTCTCGGACTGCTTGGTTATCAGGAGAAGTTGCGGAGGTGTGGCCTCATTGCCTGTGGAGAGTACTTCAATCGTTCTTGCGATCCGGCGAGTTCGTGATCACCAACTGCCCGGAGTTTACGGCCCGGGGGCCGACACCAGCCACCGGGGTTACCAGTTACATCTTCAGATGGTTCCAAATTGTGGCTTTGCCAATGCGTGTGTCCCCACATGCACTGCAGTCTTCGACTTGCCACACGTAGAACGTGCCGCAATCAGAGCAGTAGTCCACATAGGGGATTTGAGCGTACCCCGATGCGGCTTCGGCGGCCTGTTCCTGCCGCACCTCCTTCTTGAAGAACTCAAGCCATGTCCCGGTGACTCCATCTTCAAGATACTTCTGGTAGCGTGGGTAGGAACTTCCCAGTGCAGGGAAGGAATGAACTTTGCGCGTGCCTAAGCGGTAAGAAGTATAAGAAGTGCCACGGTTCAGTGCAGCAGGGTAGCATGTGACCTGCCCGCTTTGTCTTTGAGGAGGAGCTCTTCCGAGTCGGCTTCCTGGCCGCACCTTGCGGTGCTCAATACGGGAAGGCTATGGAAAGGGCGCGCTCCGTGTCAGTGAACCCATTTGTTCATGTTTGCAGCCAAACAGGATTGAGGGGGAGTCAGGACCAATTTCAACGATGCCGATCTCGAATCGGCGGCATGTCGCCGGTCAGCGATTACTGTGATCGATCTTCCGAGAGTCCGCGGATTCCCATGAGTTTCATCACGTTGGGAATTGGAACTCTCTGATGCTCTAACTGGCGGTGGCACGCCGGGTATTGGGGAGCCATACTTCTGGACGCGGTTAATAGAGCCGTAATAGGTTCGTAGCGAACTAACAGCTGGGTGATGGTGGAGAAATTGGCGAGCCCCGTCAAAATTCGTGCAACTTTGAACTATAGCTCCCTGTACCATACCTTGACCTGGATCGAAGTAGACTACCCCGCGCGCCGTAACTGCCCTCCGGTTCAAGTTGTCCCTCGAACTGGGACTTCTCATCCTGACCAGGCTGATATTGCTCCTCGAGAGGAGTTTCCCGTTGGCCGTCAGTGGTCCTCAGCGACTTATGCCCCAGGAGCTTACTCGCCCGCTGAATATCTAAGCAGCCGCTCTGAACTTCACCGCCGCCATCTTGTTGTGCAAATCCTTCTTGCGAAGCACGGCCATGTACCTCATGGTGCTTTCAACATCGAGATGCCCCATCACGGCCATGATGTCAGGAATCGGAACGTTGTTCCTGAGCAGGGTCGTGCAGTAGGTTGCTCGGAAACAGTGAGGGTGCCCTTTTTCCATGTCCACGCCAGCCTTGCGAAAGATCGCTTGCGTGTCCTCCCACAAATGAGTGAGTGGTTTCCCGGACTTTGTGTGGAAGACGAGTGGCCCTTTAGACACCAGCTTCCAATCCATTAAGGCCGCGTATAGCTTCGGATCGGCGAGTGGAACCTTCCGGCAGTGATGAAGCTTGGGCACATATCCGTACTCTGGCCGCTCTTGGATTTTGATGTGTGGCTCGTTGCCACCCACGATGTCTACCCAGCGCAGGGTCTGAATCTCCTGCTTGCGAAGGCCACACTGGAGCAACACGGTGTAGAGTAGACGCTTGTGTCCAGGGCAAGCCTGCCAGAACAAATCCAACTCATCATCTTCCAACGCCACCGGGTCATCGGTCGTGTAGTCCGGCATGTCGGCACTGGTCAGCAAGTCCAACTTGTGGAACTTTAGCCACTGTTTCAGGTGGAGTGCCTTGTTGAACCGGGTGCGTCCACCATTGCCCTGCTTGATGAGGTGCTCGTTGATGTACCCCAAACACATCGACGGGTGACCGAAGACAGCATCTTGACCTTGCATGACTTCATAAAGCTGGTGGCCACGAGACGCTTGGCACGGACGGTCTCTGAGTGAGCACCACCATCGATGTTCTCTTGCAGCCAAACATCGAACGCTGATTTTAAGGTACCTGATACCTTGGGCTGCTGCGTTTCGGATTGTATGGTACCGCCGTTGGCAGTGTGTAGGAGCTCACCGCGCTTCTTCAGGAGAGCCCTAACAGCTTCGGTGGGGTCATTGCCTACCGGCTCCCACCGGCGCCCGTAAGACAGCACATACGTGCCATCCTTGATGATCTGCTCACCTAAACTGGTTCGAATTGCGTGAGCTTTGATTTTATTGTTGTCGTGGAACACTGCCTTGCGATACTGCCAGCGTCCATCAATCTTGACGTACTTGTACAACTGAACACTACGATTCGCCATGGTTCTTTCTCCACTCTTAGATACCCAAATTGGAGAAACCTCAGGCGAACTTTTTCAAAACCGTTAGGAAGGCGGTTAGGAAGCTTTCCGAACGTTCTGTAAATCCCCTTTAATCAATAGGCTACAG
>DASRLI010000486.1:0-3659 GCA_035648535.1 Occallatibacter sp.
CAATCGCGGAAATGGCGGCGGCGGAGAATCAACTCTTGCAGCACCGCTCCGACGAACTTCGCGTCAGCAACGCACAAACTCTTGCACTTTTCGCGGGGCTTGTCGTATTGCTGGCGGGGCTTCTCACAGCAGTCCTGTTCCTGGTGCGCCGAAACGCCGCTACCCTGCAACGCGAGCTCGAACTTACCGAGAAAGCCCGCGCCTATGCGGAGAACATCGTGGACACGGTGCGCCAGCCGCTGCTGGTTCTGGACGCGGAGTTGCGCGTGCTGTCGGCCAATCGCTCCTTTTATCAGACCTTTCGGGTAACGCCCCAGGAGACCGAGGGCAAACCGTTCTACGAATTGGAAAACGGCCGGTGGGATATTCCTGCGCTCCGGCCTCTGCTGGCAGAAATATTGCCGCGGCACACCTCGTTTCAGGATTTCGAGGTGGAGCAGGATTTCACAGGCATTGGCCGCCGCACCATGCTCCTCAATGCCCGCATGCTCTTCCGCCTGGGCAACAACACCGAGTCGATTCTCCTGGCAATCGAGGACATCACCGAGCGCAAGAAGGCCGAGGCCACGTTCCGCGGTCTTCTGGAAGCGGCGCCCGATGCCATGGTGATCGTGAACCGGCATGGGGATATCGTCCTGGTCAACGCTCAGCTTGAAAAGCTCTTTGGCTACGGCAGAGAGGAGCTCATAGGGCGGAAGATTGAGATGCTAGTACCGGAACGCTCCCGGCAAGAGCACGCGGAGCAACGGGCAGATTTTTCCGCTCACCCGCATTTGCGGGAGATGGGAGCGGATCTGGAACTGTACGGCCTAAGCAAAGACAACCGTGAGTTTCCCATCGATGTCAGACTTAGCCCTCTGGAGACCGCGGAAGGTACGCTGATTTCGGGCGCTATTCGCGACATCACCGAGCGCAAGCGCGCCGAGGCGCAACTCCAGCAGCTCAACGCGGAATTGAAGGAGCACGCCCTGGCTCTGGAGAGCGCCAACCGTGAACTGGAAGCCTTTACCTATTCCGTTTCGCACGACCTGCGCGCGCCGCTGCGGCATATGGACGGTTTTTCGAAGATCCTGGCAGAGGAGTTTGCCCCGCACCTGCCGGCCGAGGGGCAGCGGATGGTCGTGCGCATCCGGGCGGGCGCGCGGCATGCCGGAGAGTTGATGGACGATTTGTTGGGCCTGTCGCGTGTGGGGCGAACGGAGTTGAAACTGGAAATCGTGGGACTGAAGGGAGTAGTGGAGGGGGCCGTGAGGAACCTGAAAGAGGAGGCGCAGGGCCGGGAGATCGAGTGGCGCGTGGGGGAGTTGCCTTTTGTGGAGTGCGACGCGGGACTCATCCAACAGGTGTTCGCCAACCTGCTCAGCAACGCGTTGAAGTTCACACGGCCGCGGGCGAAGGCCCTCATCGAGGTGGGGACTCGCAAGCAGGACGGAGAGACACTGGTATTTGTCCGCGATAACGGCGTCGGATTTTCCATGAAGTACGCCGACAAGCTGTTCGGCGTCTTTCAGCGGCTGCACCGGGCGGAGGACTTCGAGGGAACCGGGGTGGGCCTGGCAACGGTGCAGCGCATTGTGCACAAGCATGGCGGCCGGGTGTGGGCCGAAGCGGAACTGGACAAGGGCGCAATGTTCTCTTTTACACTGAGGCGCGGAGTGGAAGGCGAGGCGGCAGTATGATGACGGATCTTATCCGCGAAGCGGAAATCCTTTTGGTGGAAGACAACCCGGACGACGTGGAACTGACGCAGCATGCCCTGCGGGCAGGAAAGCTGTGCAACGGTATCCATGTGGCGCGGGATGGGGAAGAGGCGCTGGACTTCCTGTTTTGCCGGGGACCCCACGCGGACCGCTCGTTTGACCGCCCCGTACAACTGGTGTTGCTGGACCTGAAGCTGCCCAAGGTGGACGGGATGGAGGTGCTCCGGGCCTTGAAGAGCGACCCGCGGACACGGAGGATTCCGGTGATTATTCTCACCTCTTCGCGGGAGGAGAAGGATTTGATCACTGGCTACGACCTGGGAGCGAACGGCTACGTGCAGAAGCCGGTGGACTTCGACGAGTTCCGCGATGCCGTCCGCCAACTGGGCCTCTACTGGCTGGTAGTCAATATTCCGCCGCCTGCCAACGGAGTAATATGAAGCAGAACGAGCCGGAAGCGCCTCAGAAGAGCGATGTTGATCTGCCCCAGCCGAAGGTGCTTCGCATCTTGTGTGCTGAGGATGTACCGGCGGACGCCGAGCTTTACTTGCGTGTGCTGCAGGATGCGGGATACGAGGTCGCGGCGGACGTGGTGAGCACGAGAGAGGAATTTTCCCGCAAGCTCGAATCTGGATCCTACGATGTTGTTCTTTCAGACCATCGGATGCCAGGCTGGAGCGGAACGGATGCTCTGGAGGCTCTGAAGCGATCCACGAAAGACATCCCTTTCCTTCTCGTCACCGGCGCGATCGGCGAAGAGGCTGCGGCGGAATTCATCAAACAGGGCGCTACCGACTACATCCTCAAAGACCGCCCGACCCGCCTACCGGCCGCCGTTCGCCGCGCCCTGGAAGAAAAGGCCGCACGGGACGAGCGCACCCGGGCCGAGGAAGCACTGAAGCTCTTCCGCCTGTTGGTGGATCAATCCAACGACACGATTCAGGTCGTTGACATGGAAACGATGCGCCTGGTCGACGTGAATGCAAGAGCCTGTTTGAATCTTGACTACACGCGCGAAGAACTTCTATCCATGAGCGTTCGCGACATCGATCCCACCGTCGACGAAACTGTGCGCGCAAGAGTGGACGGCGAATTGCTGAAGTCGGGATACGCAATGTTCCAGGGTCTCCAGCGGCGGAAGGACGGTTCAACCTTCCCGGTAGAAGTGGGTCTACGTTACGTCCACCTGGACCGCAAATACATAGTCTGCACCATCCGCGATATCAGCGAGCGCAAGCAGGCAGAGAAGAGAATGGCCGGGGCCTTGCACTTTATGCAAACGATCCTGGACACATCGCCGCTCGGCATCGTCGTCTACAAGGCCTCCGGGGAGGCGGTGGTCGCCAGCCCTGCCAGCGCCCAACTGGTCGGCGCCGGCATCGAGCAGGTAAGGGCGCAGAACTTTCGCCACCTGGAGTCCTGGCGGCAATCCGGTTTGTTGACCCTGGCAGACGAAGCGCTGGCAACCGGCGCGCTTTGCCATCGCGAGGTCCACATAGCCACCACCTTCGGCAAAGAGCTTTGGGTCAACGCCTACTTCGCGCCCTTTGTTTTTGGGGATGAACCTCATCTGTGGACAATGTTTGAGGACATCACCGGGAGGAAGAAGACGGAAGTGGCACTGAGCCAGGCGGAGGAAAAGTACCGGCGGATATTCGAAGAGGCCGTGATCGGCATCTACCAGACCACCCCGGACGGAAGAGTGCTGAGCGCGAACCCGGCGCTGGCCCGGCTCTTTGGCTACGACTTCCCGGAAGAGTTGATGGCCGGCCGCACCGACGTTGCCGGCCAGGGATATGTGGATCCGGGCGCGCGCGAGCTGTTCAAGCGCCTGGTGGAGGAGAACGGGAGCGTTCATAACTTCGAGTATCAAGCCTATCGTAAGGACGGCAGCAAGATATGGTTGCTGGAAAATGCGCGCGTGGTCCGCGGCTCCGGTGGCGCTGAGCGGTATTACGA
>DASRLI010000487.1:0-3486 GCA_035648535.1 Occallatibacter sp.
GTAGTAGGTCTCGTCGAACTCCGGTGCACTGAATGCCCGCTTGGGCTTGCCGGCCTTTGAAACGAGTTCATCGATTGCCGCGACGATCTTCTTGATCTCGGTGTGGGCAAATTCGATGGCGGCGAGGATCACCTCTTCGGTTTCTTCCTTGGCGCCGGACTCGATCATCACGATTCCGTCTTTGTGCCCAACGACCATGATGTTGACGGTGGTGGCTGCGCGCTCCGCATAGGTGGGGTTGATAACAAACTCGCCATTCACGCGGCCAACCCGCACTGCGCCCACTGTGGCGCTAAAGGGAATGTCAGAAAGAGCCAGAGCTGCCGCGGCTGCATTAATGCCGACCACATCGGGGTCGTTTTCCTTGTCGGCGGAGAAGACCAATGCGATTACCTGGGTCTCGTTGCGGAAACCATCAGGAAACAACGGACGAATGGGGCGATCAATCTGGCGGCAGGTGAGCACTTCCTTTTCGCTCGGCCGGCCCTCGCGCTTGATGAATCCGCCGGGAATGCGGCCACCTGCGTAGGTGTACTCGCGGTAATCCACGGTAAGGGGGAAGAAGTCGATTCCTTCTCTGGGATCGGGAGAAGCCACGGCTGTGGCCAGGACGACGGTTTCACCAGTGGTCACCAGTGCGGCGCCAGAGGCTTGCTTGGCCATGCGGCCGGTCTCAAAGACCAGACGCTTGCCGCCGGCAAGCTCGACAGCTACTTCATGCTTGGTAGACATAGATTCCTCTTTTCGTTTTGTTCGCTTGAGAAACTTGTGTGGGGAACGCGCAGGCAGTTATGGAAATATTGGCGATGGATCTGGCGGCCGAAAGGTCGCGCGCAGACGAGCGCACAAAGCGCGGGAGAATAAGCCCTCCCGGCATCTGCGATCTGCGCAGCGCAGGAACGGCGCACAGCCGATAGCTGTGCGCCGTCCCTGGCAGCGGGTTGAGTTCGCCAGGTACACCATGGCCCCAGGTTCTGGGTGGAACAGGGGCCGTGACCAATTTCCGGTCTGGGCGCTTCCGGGTCAATGTCAGCTTTCTGATTACTTGCGGATACCGAGTTTGCCGATTACGTCGCGATAGCGATCGGAATCATGCGTCTTCAGGTAATCCAGCAGACGGCGGCGTTTGCTGACCAATTGCAAAAGGCCGCGCCGCGAGGCGTGATCCTTCTTGTGGGTCTTGAAGTGCTCGGTCAGTTCACCAATCCGCTCACTCAGAATCGCGATCTGGACTTCCGGCGAACCGGTGTCTGTATCGTGGGTGCGGAAGCGTTCGATCAGGGTGGTTTTCTTAGCAGTCGCCAGCACGGCGTCAGTTACTCCTCTTGTCTTCTCAGGTCCACTTCTTAAGTGTCTATTGTGAGATTAACATGAACGCGCCGCCCAGCGCTATTTGCCGGGCGGGCGGAACCTGGAAGCAAACCCTCGCTCAGCGCGTACCGAACCGGAAGAGGCGACTGTCGAAGCGCTCTTTGATGACTTCGGCAATCTGTACCTGCCTCGCGTCGAGATGCTCAGGGTTCAAAAGGTAGTTCCAGGTCTGTGGAGCGATGACGGAAGGAACGCGTGCCAACGGGGTTTTGAAGGAAGCCAACCATGCATCGCCGATGCTTCTGGTCAGTTCAATGTCTTGCTTCCATTCGGACTCGGCGGGGGGATCGAGAAGTTGCACAGCAAGGTTATCAGGAACAGAGATCTTGAGCAGGGTGTAGGAATCCGGAGCATCGTCGCTGTCCACCTCGAGATGAACAAGCGACTCCACTAGAGCACTCATTGGTGAATCCGCCAAATAGACAACTCTTGAGCCCGCCGTATGCCACCGGGCACTGGCTCTACGTCCACCTTCACCGCTCAGGTCAGTGTAATTACTGACGCGCCAATATATTGCCATAGCAAACTCCAAATCAGACACGGTTCGAACTTCAGTTTTCGGTCTCTGACTTAGGTGCTACGGTTGCCATGTTTAACGTCGATGAGACGATCCCCGCGCGACCCGGATGAACGGTTGTCTAGTTTAACCTCTTCGCAGAGTATTCCCGCCGACCACAAACAAGAATTGTATTTCCGGCCTAAATTCTTATGCGAACATCCCTTCATCAATCTGAATTAGCATCTCCTCCACCTGTCGCCCGCCCAAATCCGTCCTTAGCATCGCAAGCGGCGTCTGCTCATCAAAACGCACCTTGGGCTTCGTCAACCATCTGCGTGCTTTTTCAGGATTCCCAAATACACGCACGGCCAAAGCATAGACACGCGCCACTCGAGCCAACCTGTCGGACTCATCAAGGCTGAGTGGTTCTTTTCGCTGGCGACGGTGCTTCAGCGTCCGAGCCGGAATTACAACTTCAAGCAGTTCCTTGAGCTCAAAACCGGCGGAAGCAGCGAACTCCTCTAACGTAGGAAGCGGCACACCTTGCTCCACCGCCTTCCAATCCAAGATGAAAGGTGACGGGAGAATCGCAATTCGTTGTGCTTGGCCCATAGGGACATTATGCCACAGTTTCCGTGGCATTTTGTCCTTTGAGGTGAAATCAATCCTCGTACTTGAACTTTGTATGGTTCGTCTTGAAGGGCTGTCATGATCATATATCGCTCTAAATTATGATCTTATGGCTGCGGCGCCGACCAATAATTGGCACGTGCCACGATCCTGGCACCGTAATCCTGAGCGGTGCGCACCCGGATGGTATGCAGGCCGGGCGAGGGGTCTGACGGGCTGAAGGTAATCAGATAGCGGTTGCGCATATGTTTGGCCGCATCGACCACCTGTTGCTCGAACCGCTTGTCGCCGGTGAACGTGGTGTACTCACCGCCGCTCATCCCGGCCACCTCTTTAGTCACGTTCTTCTTGAAAGCCTTGACGGCCATAATCAGCGCCGAAACCATGTTCATTGTGGGCTGGTCGCCATTGCCGACAACGTCGTCCTTCACGTCATGGAGCAGTTCCGCTCGCGCAGGGGAAAACGACACGCTCAGCACCAGCACGTCGGAACCGCCGATCTTCTGGATCAGCTGCGGAATTTTGGTGTGTTTGCTGCCGTGGTCGCGCTGCTCGCTTATCAAGAGCAAAACTCGGCGATACTCTTTCGGCTGGGTCTCAAGCAGATCGACGGCGGAGCTTACGGTATCCAGAATCGCAGCGCCACCATCGCCCGGCTCGAGGTGGTTGAGCGCGTCGTTGATGGCTGCGCTGGAATGAGTGTAATCGCGAATGAGATGGGGTCTGGAGTCGAATCCCATCAGGGCCGCCTGACTGCGCGAGTCGCTGAGAAACAGGTCGAGGAGCGGACCGAGCTTGGCCAGCTTGTCGAATTCGAGAACGCTCACTCCGCCCTGTTCCACTGCAACCACCAGCGCAACCGGAGCGGTGTCCATTTCCTCCTGTACCCGGATCTTTTGCGGCACACCGTTGTCTTCGAGAACAAAGTCGCCCTGCTTCAGGCCGTAGACAATTCCGCCACCACGTTTCTCAACCAGTGTCGGCAC
>DASRLI010000488.1:0-27239 GCA_035648535.1 Occallatibacter sp.
GGCGGCCGGACGGCCCACGATGTTCTGCAGTCGCTGCTCGACGAGCCCATGCTGAGTGCGTACGAAGCAGTGCGCGCCACCTCGAAGCCTTTGATCAAGGGCTATTTCGAGATCGGCTGGCGCAAAGCGCTTCATGCCGGATGGATTGAAGGCACCTCGTACGACAAGACTGCAAAATCAGGCGCAGATGCCGCGTTCAAGGGAGCAGTCCCCGCGCCCACCTCGAAAGATTCGCTCGAGATCATCTTCCGTCCCGACCCCAACATATATGACGGCCGCTGGTCCAACGTCGGCTGGCTCCAGGAGCTGCCTAAGCCCGTAACCAGCCTCAGCTGGGACAACGCCGCCATCGTCTCCGGTGCAACGCTCACCAAGCTGGGCCTGGAAGAAGACGACATCGTCGAACTCACCGTTGGCGGCGGCAAGGTAAAGGCGCCAGTCATCGTTGCGCCCGGCCATCCTGATAATTCAGTCACCGTCTACCTCGGCTACGGCCGCGAGTTTGCGGGCCGCGTCGGCTCGGGAGCAGGCTTCAATGCCTATCTCATCCGCAACACCTGGGCGCCCTTCCACGCCACCGGCTCCATCCGCAAGATCGAAGGCAAGTGGGGCCTCGCCGTCACCAAGAGCCACTACCAGGATCACCGGTCGAAGACCTTCGGCGGACAGGGAACCGGCAACAACTCGCTTGAAGCCGATGAAGCACTCGGCCCACGCGGCGTTGTTCGCTACGCCACGCTGGAGCAGTTCAAGGCCAACCCCGGATTCGCGAACGAGGGCGAGGGCCACGAGAAGACCGACATGGGGACCTCGATGTTCCCCAACTGGACTTACCCTGACAACGCCTGGGGCATGTCGATCGACATGAACAGCTGCACCGGCTGCAACGCCTGCATCGTCAGCTGCTACGCCGAAAACAACATCTCCGTAGTGGGCAAGCAGCAGGTACGCATCGGCCGCAATATGCAGTGGCTGCGCATCGACACCTACTTTGAGGGCGATCTTTCAGCGCCCCGCGCGCACTTCCAGCCCATGGCCTGCCAGCACTGCGAGAACGCGCCCTGCGAGCAAGTTTGCCCGGTCGGCGCAACGGTGCATACGCCTGAAGGCCTCAACACCATGGTCTACAACCGCTGCGTGGGCACTCGATACTGCTCCAACAACTGCCCCTACAAGGTGCGCCGCTTCAACTTCCTGCTCTTCGCCGATTACGAGACCGAAAGCCTCAAGCTGATGCGCAACCCCGACGTTTCCGTCCGTTCGCGCGGCGTCATGGAAAAGTGCAGCTACTGCGTGCAGCGCATCAACGAAGCCAAGATCGATGCGGACAAGGAGAACCGTCCGGTACGCGACGGCGAAGTCGTAACCGCCTGCCAGCAGGCGTGCCCGGCCTCGGCCATCACCTTCGGCAACATCAACGACAAGCAGAGCCGGGTTGCAAAACTTCGCGCCGACGAGCGCAGCTACCAGGTGCTTGCCGATCTAAACACCCGCCCACGTACCACGTATGTGGCCGCGGTCATTAATCCGAACTCCGAACTCGAAGAAGCGCCGGTGGAACACGCACCGGCAAAGGGTTAAATTCACGATGGCAACCAGCGAAGTGAAAACCAAAGATCCCGGAGTCGATCCCGCAACCGGAGAATTCCGGGTCATAGGGCCGGGCCAGACCTTCAAGTCGGTCACCGAGAAGATCTCGCGTATCGTGCTCACGCCGCATACGCCGCTCGGCTGGTTCATGTTCTTCGGCATCGCCGGCAGCGTTGCAACTGCGCTCCTGGTCGCCGTGGTGTGGCTGTTCCTTGTCGGCGTCGGCATCTGGGGCATCACCCAGCCGGTGGCATGGGGCTTTGCCATCATCAACTTCGTCTGGTGGATCGGTATCGGCCACGCCGGCACGTTGATCTCGGCAATTCTTCTCCTCTTCAAGCAGGGCTGGCGTAACTCCATCAACCGCTTCGCCGAAGCAATGACCATCTTTGCGGTGGTCTGCGCCGGTATGTTCCCGCTCATCCACGTGGGCCGACCCTGGCTCGCTTACTGGATGCTGCCGCTTCCCCTCTCGATGAACATCTGGCCGCAGTTCCGCTCGCCGCTCCTATGGGACGTCTTCGCGGTTTCCACTTACGCCACCATCTCCGTGGTCTTCTGGTATCTGGGCATGATTCCGGACTTCGGCACCTTGCGTGACCGCTCCGAATCAAAGGTCGGCCAGTACTTCTACGGCCTGCTTTCCATGGGCTGGCGCGGTTCTGTACGCCACTGGATGCGCTATGAGACGGCTTCGCTGCTGTTGGCCGGCCTTGCTACTCCGCTGGTACTCTCGGTGCACACGGTCATCAGCTTCGACTTCGCTGTGGCCGTCCTTCCCGGCTGGCACACCACTATTTTCCCACCCTACTTTGTGGCCGGCGCCATCTACTCCGGCTTTGCCATGGTGCTCACCCTGGCCATTCCGCTGCGCAAGTTCTACCACCTTGAAGCGCTGGTAACCGAGCGTCATATCGACAATATGGGCAAGGTTATGTTGGCCACCGGCTTCATCGTCGCCTACGGCTACGGCATGGAAGTCTTCATGGCCTGGTACTCGGCCTCGCACTGGGAAGCCTTCATGATGTGGAACCGCATGTTCGGGCCCATGGGCTGGGCCTATTGGGTATTGGTTACCTGCAACCTTGCGATTCCGCTGACTACGCTGTGGTCGCGCAAGCTGCGTACTTCCATCCCGTTCATGTTTGTCCTATCCCTCATTGTCAATACGGGCATGTGGTTTGAGCGCTTTGTGATCATTGTGACCAGCCTCTACCGCGACTTTCTCCCCTCGTCGTGGGGAACCTATCGCGCCACCAAGTGGGACTATATGACCTTCGTGGGAACGCTGGGATTGTTCACCGCGCTGTTCCTCTTGTTTGTGCGCTTCCTGCCCATGATTCCCATGAATGAGATCCGCATGATGTTACCCGGAGCAAAGATTACACCCAAGGCAACCGCGAAGGCTGGTGACTGATTATGCCCCCACGCGAAGGAACCTACGGCCTGTTGGCTGAATTCGATAACCCCAGCGACCTGGTGCGCGCCGCGCGTCAGGCACGCCACGACGGCTGGCGGCGCATGGACTGCTACACGCCCTATCCGGTCGAAGAAGCGGCCGAGGCCATTGGCTTCCACCGCAACAAGGTGCCGCTCGTTACCCTTGTCGGCGCTCTCATGGGCCTCGCGGCCATGTTCTTGCTCGAGACCTGGATCTCGGTTCTCGCATATCCGCTGAATATCGGTGGGCGTCCCACCTACTCATGGCCGGCGTTCATTGTGCCCGCCTATGAGTGGACCATCCTTTGGGCCGGACTCTCGGCGTGCTTCGGCATGATGGCGCTCAACGGGTTGCCGTCCCTCTATCATCCGCTGTTCAACGCACCCAACTTCCGCAACGGCGCAACGACTGACAAGTTCTTCCTGTGCCTTGAGGCGCTCGACCCGAAGTTCAACCTGGTGGAAGCGAAGGCTTACCTCCAGACCTTCCAGCCGGCTTCGGTGGTGGAGGTGGAGTACTGATGCAAGCGAACCGCCTCAATCGAATTCTCGGGCGAATTGTTACCGCCGGGTGTCCCACAGACTCTCCGTGCCCCATCCTTGCGCCTTCTTTTTGGCGCAAGGATGGGATACCACAACTGCCGATCAGCCGAGTCCTTGCCGCCTTCGGATTCGCCGCGCTGGTGCTCGTGGCCGGCTGCCGCCAGGACATGCAGGATCAGCCCAGGATGTTCCCGCAGCGGGGAACTAGCTTCTTCGCCGACCATCGCGGCGCTCGTCCGCAGGTGCTCAATACCGTAGCCCGCGGCCAACTGCGCGAAGACAGTTACTTCTACACCGGCGTGGTACAGGGCGCGAACGGTTACCGCGAAGAGCAGAATCTCATGCCCTTCCCGGTAACGATGGAAGTGCTCAGGCGCGGCCAGGAACGGTTCAACATCTACTGCACGCCCTGCCACTCGCGCGTCGGCAACGGCCTCGGCGAGATCGTCCAGCGCGGTTACAAACCTGCCGCCAACCTGCATGACCAGGTGCGCCTCACGCAGCCCATCTCGCACTACTTCTACGTAATGACCCACGGCTACGGCGCCATGCCCGACTACTCGGCACAACTCACGCCAGAAGATCGCTGGGCCGTTGCGGCTTACATTCGCGCTCTGCAGTTGAGCCAGGCGGCCACCGCCGCCGATGTGCCTGCGGGCGCACAAGTGCAGGACCTCAAGGGCATTGCCACGAGCGAAGGGCATCCCGAGTACTCGCAACCCTGGGCTCTGCCGGCAACTGCTGTGCAGGCGTATCCGCATATCGCGAAAGAGGGTACGCCCGGCATGGCTCCGGCCAACCCCGCAGATCCGGCCATCAAGATTCCCGCAAGTAAACCTGCCGCACCTGCGGCCGCGAAGTAAGGACAGACGGAATGGCTCACGAATCGCACGCCAATACGCTCCCCGCCGACCTCAGCTGTCCGGCTTTAGTCGACGGCTGGAAGACGCGCGCGCTCACGGTAGGAGCAATCTTCTCGGTGATCGCCGCTGGCCTGGCCTTCGCAGACGGATCCATCGACCACGTAATGCGCGCCTGGGTACTCGGCATGATGCTCACCTTCGGCTGGTGCGTCGGCGGCCTGGCCCTGCTCATGGTCCAGTACTGCTCCGGCGGCAAGTGGGGCCTCCTCCTCCGCCGGCCTCTTGAGGCAATGAGCCGCACCCTTCCTCTGGTCTTCTTCTACTGGTGCGTCGTCGTCATTGAAATGAAGAAACTCTACCTCTGGGCCCAGGTCGGCGACGTCACAGCCGCACTCAAGTCCGGCCTCATTAACGAGGTTCAGGCGCACGCCATCGAATTCAAGCGCCCCATGCTCAATCCCGCCGCCTTCGCCTGGGTCGGCCTGCTCTGCTTCGCCATCTGGACTTACTACACGTGGCGCCTCAACTCCCTGGCCCTCCAGCGCGACGCCGATCGGCAAGGCAACACGCCCTACTGGATCAAGAAACTCGAAAACGTCAGCGGCCCCGGAATCGTCGTCTACTCGCTTACCATGACCGCAGCCGTCATCTACTGGGTCATGTCGATGGACCCCACCTGGTACTCCTCGGTCTACGGCCTGCTCTTCCTCGTCGGCCAGGGCTACTCGGTCCTCGCGCTCTCCATCATCGTTTCCATCTCGCTGTCCAAGGCAGAGCCCTTCAAGACCATTCTTCGCCAGACCGAACAGCACGATTTGGGCAAGTTCACCTTCGCCTTCGTCATGCTCAACATCTACCTGGCCTTCGCGCAGTTCCTCATCATCTGGTCCGGCAACCTGCCCGAGGAAATTCCCTGGTACCTCGACCGCATTCGCGGCCACTGGGGCGTCATCATCACCCTCGACTTCCTCTTCCACTGGCTGATCCCGTTCACCATGCTGCTCTCGCGCGACATCAAGCGCAACGAAAAGCGCCTCGTCCGCGTCTGCCAATGGATGGTCTTCGCCAAGGCCTTCGATCTGTTCTGGCTCATCGAGCCCAACTTCAAAGATGCCGCGCGCAACCTCCATTTCAGTTGGGGAATTCTGGAATACATAGCCGTCCCCGTCGCAATGGTTTCCTTCTGGGTGGCCTTTTTCTGTAACCGCCTGAAGACGCGGCCACTGGTGCAGACCAACGACCCGCATCTGGCGGAAATCCTGGAGCCTGAACATGCACAAGCCTGAGAATCACGGCTCGGAACACGAGCCGGAAAAAATCGACACATCCGCGGGCTTTGAGCAGAGCGACGTCAAGATCACGGGAATCCTCGTCTTCATCACCGCGCTCAGCATCTTTGTAGTGGTCACCGCCATCCTCTGCTACGGCATCGGCAAAGTCATCAACGCGCGCATGAACAAGGAAGACGGCCCCGACACCAGGTGGACTAAAACCGTCGATGTTCGCCAGCTCGGCAATCTGCCCAACAATCCGGACTTGCAGAACAAGGTCGCCGAGCTCACTCAGCAGTTCCCCACGCCGCGTGTGCAGGTGGACGACGGCAACCAGGATGTCGCCGATCTCCACGCCCGCGAAGATCTGCTGCTCGACAACTACAGTTGGGCTGACCCAGCACACACCAAGGTCAGGATCCCCATCGAGCGCGCCATGGCGCTGATTGCCCAGCGCGGCCTGCCCGTAGCGCCGGCGGTCCAGACCACTCCGCTATTAACCGGAGACAGCACACCGAAGTTGCAGGTGCCCTTGACCGACGGCTTCGCACGCACCGGCTTTGAACAGGAAGAAGCTGCGGCCCAGGCCATTCAGGCCCGCCAGCAGGAAGGCAAGTAGCGATCGCGCCAACACCACGACCGCACCCGGCAAGCAATCGCAAGTCAGGCCGGGAGAAGGAGAGCAGGGAATCATGCAGAGCACACGCACAATCCACAGAAGCTGGCGCACCACGGCAATCGCCGCAGCGGGCACGCTCTCGCTCTGCCTGTCCGTTGCATATCCTGCGCTCATCGCCCAGGTCTCCAGCTATGGTGACAAGCAGGCGGGCCCCGTCAACGATAAGCCGCCCGCGCTTCTTGACGGCGTTGGCATCGAGCAGCGCCTCAACCAGCAGCTCCCGCTCAACCTCACCTTCACTGACGATGCAGGCCGGCAAGTCGCGCTCGGCAACTACTTCGGCAAGCGCCCCGCGATTCTTGCTCTTGTCTACTACCGCTGCCCCATGCTCTGCTCCGAAGAAATGAACGGCCTCACCAGCGCCTTGCAAATGGTGAAGTATGTCCCCGGGAAGGACTTCGACGTAATCGTAATCAGTATCGATCCCACCGAAGGCACTGACCTGGCCGCCGCCAAAAAGCGTGAATACGTCAAGCGCTACGGCCATCCCGAAACCGCCAACGGCTGGCACTTCATGACTGGCACGCAGCCCAATATCGACGCGCTCACCCAGGCAACCGGCTTTCGCTACGTAAAGATTCAGTTGCCCAACAGCAACCAGACGCAATTCGCCCACGCCAGCGCCATCCAGGTCGTAACTCCCGAGGGCAAGCTCGCTCAGTACTACATGGGCGTCGAGTACTCGCCCAAGGATCTGCTGCTCGGCTTGAACGAGGCGTCGTCCAACCGCATCGGCTCGCCGGTCGACAACATTCTCACGTACTGCTACCACTACAATCCCCAAACCAACACCCACTCGCTGATTGTGGCCAGGGTGGTGCAAATGGGTGGTGGCCTTACGGTACTGCTATTGGGCGGATTCATGCTGGTCATGTTCCGCCGCGACCTCCATCACGATGATAACGCGGTACAAAACGAAAACGGCGATAAAGGAAACACCGGTCGGGGAGCATCGGGGACAGGCAAAAAGGTGAACGGATAACGGAATGAACCAAATCAGTCCAGTACTCTGGCAGTTTCTCGTCAAGTGGATGACGAACTTCGCGCTGTTTCCGCCGGAGGCGTCCAAGATCGCGCCTCAGATGGACGCGCTGTATTTCTTCATGGCCCTGGTGAGCCTCATCGGGCTCACGATCGTCGTTCTGCTCGTCTTCAGCTTCTCCATTCTCTACAGCAAGGAGCGCCATCCGCACGCCATCCAGATCGAGGGCTCCACGCTGCTTGAGGCCACCTGGACCATCATCCCCCTCGGCCTTTTCCTCATCATGTTTGTGTGGGGCGCGCTCCTCTACTTCCGCATCTACACTCCGCCCGCCAACGCCATGAACATCTACGTGGTCGGCAAGCAGTGGATGTGGAAGGCCGAGCATCCCGGCGGTCAGCACGAAATCAACTCCCTCCACGTGCCCACCGGCCAGCCGGTGCAGTTGACCATGATCTCGCAGGACGTGTTTCACAGCTTCTCGATCCCCGCATTCCGCGTAAAGCGTGAAGCCATTCCGGGCCGATACACGACTGTCTGGTTTGAAGCCACCACGCCCGGCACCTATCACCTCTTTTGCACCCAGTACTGCGGCACCAACCACTCGCAAATGATCGGCGACATCGTGGTGCTCTCGCCAGACGACTTCAAGAAGTGGCTGGCCAGTTCCACCAGCGGCAACTCGCTCGCCCAGGATGGCGAACGGCTCTTTGCAAGTCTCAGCTGTGCCGCCTGCCACAACACACGTCCCGACGCGCGTGGCCCCAGCCTGGCCAATGTCTACGGCTCCAAGCTCACACTCACCAGCGGCCAAGCCATCACCGCCGACGACGCCTATCTGCGCGAGTCCATCCTCAACCCGTCGCAACATATTACCCAGGGATACGCGCCCATCATGCCCACTTACCAGGGGCAAGTCAGCGAAGAGGGCGTAATTGCGCTGGTCGAGTACATCAAGCACCTCGACTCCGACTACCGTATCCAGCAGACAACCAATACAACCGACTTGCTCCCAGAGAGCGTAGGCGCTGCGGCAGGCCAACAAGCTAAACCGCAGGGGAAGGTGAACCCATGAGCTCCACAATCATCAATCTTCCCGATCAGTCCACAGCCAGGATTCCAAAGACCAACTTCCTCACCAAGGAAAACGGCCTGCTCAGTTGGCTGCTGACCGGAGATCATAAGCGGATCGCAATCCTCTATCTGATCTCGATCACGTTCTTCTTCTTCATCGGCGGAGCCCTGGCCGGCCTCATCCGCCTCGAACTGCTCACGCCGCAAAGCGATCTCATGGCTACCGACACCTATAACAAGGTGTTCACCATGCACGGCGTCATCATGGTCTTCCTGTTCCTGGTGCCGTCGGTTCCGGCCACGCTGGGCAACTTCTTCATCCCCATGATGATCGGCGCCAAGGATCTGGCCCTGCCCAAAATCAACCTGCTCAGCTGGTATCTGTATGTTGCCGGCGGCATCCTCGTCATCTACACCATGGCGGCGGGCGGCGTCGATACCGGCTGGACCTTCACCACTCCGCTCTCCACCCACTACATCAACACCAACGTCATGTCCACTGGCATGGCTGTCTTCATCGCCGGCTTCAGCTCCATCTTCACCGGTCTCAACTTTATCGTCACACTGCACAAGATGCGCTGCCCCGGCATGACCTGGTTCCGGCTTCCGCTGTTCTGCTGGGCCCACTACGCGGCCAGCATCCTCATGGTGCTCGGCACTCCGGTGCTCGCCATCTCCATAGTTCTGCTGGCTCTCGAGCGTACGGTCGGCATCGGCGTGTTCGACCCCACCAAAGGTGGTGACCCGCTTCTCTTCCAACACCTGTTCTGGTTCTACTCCCACCCCGCCGTCTACATCATGATTCTGCCCGGTATGGGGGTCATCTCTGAGACCATCTCCACCTTCAGCCGAAAACGCGTCTTCGGCTATACGGCTGTGGCATTCTCTTCGGTGGCCATCGCGGTCTTCGGCTTTTTCGTCTGGGCCCACCACATGTTCATCATGGGCATCTCCAACTATGCGGTGCTGGTGTTCTCGCTGCTCACCATGCTGGTTGCGGTGCCCTCGGCCATCAAAATCTTCAACTGGGCATTCACTCTCTACAAGGGCTCCATCACGTTTGAAACGCCGATGCTCTACTCCTTCGGCTTCATGGGGCTGTTCACCATTGGCGGCATGACCGGCGTATTCCTCGGCGCATCCGGCACCGACATTCACCTCACCGAGACCTACTTCATCGTCGCCCACTTCCACTTCGTCATGGTCGGCGGCATGTTGATGGCCTTCCTCGCCGGCATCCACTTCTGGTGGCCCAAGATGACCGGGCGCATGTATCCGGAAAAGATCTCGCAACTCGCTGCGGTGGTCACGTTCATCGGCTTCAACCTGACCTTCTTCCCGCAGTTCATCCTTGGCACGCTGGGAATGCCGCGGCGCTACGCAGCCTATCCACCGGAGTTCCAGGTTCTCAACGTCTTCTCCACCGCAGGAGCCACAATCCTCGGAGTGGGTTACCTGCTGCCGGTTCTCTACCTCACCTGGTCGCTCAAGTACGGCGCCATCGCCGGCAATAATCCCTGGCAGGCAACCGGCCTCGAGTGGCAAACCCAGTCGCCGCCGCTGACGGAGAATTTTCTTGTGACCCCCATCATGGACCACGAAGCCTACGACTACGAGTGGCTTGAGACTCAACAAGCGAAAGAGGTGGCCAGTGTCCGATAGTCCCGCGACCGCCCACGGCGCACTGGCGGAGGCCGTCAACCCTCACGGGGAGCATCCCTCCTACCTGCGCCATCACTTTCAATCCGTCGAGCAGCAGGCGGACACCACCAACTTTGCCATGTGGCTCTTCCTGCTCACTGAGGTCATGTTCTTCGGCGGCCTGTTTGCCGCCTACCTCATCTACCGCAACTGGTACTACCCCGCCTTCGTGGCCGGCTCGCACCAGTTGAACGTTGGCTGGGGTACCGCCAACACGGCAGTGCTGATTTTCTCCAGCTTCACCATGGCCATGGGCGTATGGTGCTCTGAGACCCGGCGCAAGAACGGGCTCGTCCTTTGCCTCATCCTCACCTTCATCCTGGGCACGTGCTTCCTTGGCATCAAGACCATCGAATACCACGAAAAGTGGGAGAAGCACCACATCCCGGGCATGCACTACAGCCTCCAGTCCTTCCTCAATCCAGCTTCGGATCCCGACATCGCGCAGTATCACGACAAGCCGCTGCCGCTGGATATGGCCCGTCACACCGAGCTTTACTTCTTCCTCTACTTCGCCATGACCGGCATGCACGCGCTGCACATGATCATCGGCATCGCCATCCTTGGATACATGATCTTCAGAGCGCGAGCCGGGGCTTACACCAGCGGTCACGTCACATTCGTTGAGAACTTCGGCCTCTACTGGCACTTTGTCGACATCATCTGGATCTACCTGTTCGCGCTGCTCTACCTGATCAGCAGACATCAATAAAGGACACGACCGCATGAGCGAGCAAGCACAACACGAAGGACACCAACACCACGTCACCAGCCCCGTGCTCTACATCATCATCCTGTTCTCGTTGCTGGTCGGCACAGCCCTCACGGTATGGGCGTCGTTCATTGACCTCCATGCCTGGAATCCGGTCATCGCGCTGGCCATCGCAACCAGCAAAGCCATGCTGGTGGTGCTCTTCTTCATGGGCGTCAAGTACAGCACAAAGCTCACCAAGCTAACCCTCATCGCCGGCGTCTTCATCTTCCTCGGCCTCATCAGCATGACACTGGCCGACTACATGAGCCGCGCCTGGGGCCGCTGGTAAGCGCCTTCAACTCTGACCTCAAAGGGCCGCCCAACGGCGGCCTTCTTCATTTCCAAATCCGCCACGAATGCCCCGTGCCCCATCCTTCGCGCATTTTGCGAAGGGTGGGGCACCACAGAGTCCCCGAGCTTTTCATTCTCCCGTCAGAGAGAACGCGAGAATAACTCTGGGTGAGCGTCCGCCACAATCCCGCCGCCCCGGAGGGTCGGCTCGACATGAAACCGGATGCGACCCGATTCCCGGGATTGAACATTCCACAGGCGGCCGCACAGACAAGAATAACGCGCAAAAACACCTTTTTTCAATGTCTTACGCGCGCAGCCGACCCCAATTGAACCTCTTCCGCAAATACCCTGTTCAATTGACTGCAACCCTTCGTCTCAATGCGCAACCTTGTGAGCAGCCATTTCGCCAAATTTGATATCAAAAAGGGTTAACCCCTCGACAAAGTGCAACCCTGCAAGCGAACATTTGGCCCCATTTCGTAACCATCTAAGCGAACGTTTAGCGCTGTCGAGGTTGCAAAAAAGCGACCATTCCAGCCCTCACAAAAGCGGTTTCGGCGGCTTCACCGGAGCCCACACTGGCGCATAAGTAACCTTCACCGGCCGCCGATAAAGCTTCGTTCCCTCCACCGCATAAAGCCAGGTCTGCCCGCTCCCCGCAAATGCAACGCTGGTCAGTTCCTCCGCGTCCGGCCCCGCCTCCGGAGCATTCAAAATCTCGATCACCCGCCCGCTTGCCTCGCACACCTGAATCCTCCCCGGAGTCGCGAAGTAAGCCGCGCCCTCCGCATCCATCGCGACACTTTTGGCCTCGCTCTTCGAGCCCATCTCCGGCATCTCCAGCCTGTAGAAGGGCTCGCCATTTTCCAACATCCCAGCCGCACCAATCTGAAATGACCATGCGAACCGCGACTGCGCGTCAGTAACAATCACCATCGCCTGGTCCGGTGATAGCGCAATCCCCGCGGGCTCCACAATCTCCCCTCCGTCGTACACCACGCGCATGTGTCCGGCCGCATCCACCATCCCTATTGTCTTGTTCTTCTCATCTGTGAAGTAGATCGCGCCCTTTTGAGTTATCGCAAGATCGTGCGCCTCTACATTCTCTGCTACAACCTTTACATCACCGACAGCGCCATAAGACACAATCCGCTTCTGCAAAGGTTCCGATGCATAGAGTCGCCCATCAGCGCCAAAACAGAGCGCAAAGGCAGAGCCCGCGTGCTCCTTGAACACCGCCGCATTCCCGTCCGGCGTGACCTTGTAAATGCGGCTTGCTCCGGCATCGGCAAAGTAGACATTGCCATCCCGATCGGCAGTTGGAGTTAGTGCCGACGTATAACTCCCCTCTAACTTCTTCCATGGCTTATCTGCAAATACGGTGGCATATACCTTGCCGCGCGGATCCCAACCCGGCTGCGTCATCGCCTCTGGTTCATGCACCACGATAGGTTCCGAAGAGCCTCGCCACAACCAGCGCAGCGCATCCGGCATGATAGCTCCGCCCTGCTTCATGTTATGGCCTTCAGTGCCCATCACTAACTTCACGTCATAGCCGGAATACTCGAGCGCCTCATACATCACATGGTTCGCCATCGGCCAACTGCCAGAGAACGAAGTGCCATAAGGCTCGGCGGGAACGATGTGATCGTTTGTTCCATCCTGCATGAAGAGTCGTATCGGCTTCGGCTCTGTCTTGCGCACCAGCGCCGGCATCGAATCCGCGCCCTTCATCGCGACATACGTTCCGATGAAACTCAGCACGCGATGAAATTGGTCGGGCCGGTTCCACGCCGCCATGAATGCTCCCACGGCGCCCGTGCTCACTCCGCTGATGCCGTGGTCATTCGGATCCTTCGAAAGGTTGTAACTCTTCGCGACCTCAGGGATCAGCTCATTAAGTAAGAACTCCGCAAACCGCCCGCTCAGCGAGTCGTACTCAAAGATGCGGTTATAGCGATTCTGAACCTCGTCCGAATTCACCGGCAGAACTCCCGGATCAATGAAAATGCCAATCATCGGCGGTAGTTCATGTTTCGCAATCAGATTGTCGAACACCACCGGCACGCGCACGCCATCACCCAGTGCTCCGCTGCCGTCGAGGAAGATCATGAACGGCGTCGGCTTGCTCGCGTCGTACTGCGCAGGCACATACACCGCGCAGTTATGCGGAGTGCCCGGATAATATTCTCCCGGCTTCAGAACGAACTTCGTCACCGTGCCCTTCGGCACTCCATCATGCGGCCGCGAGTCAGGCCCGAGCGTGTAGTCCTCCGCGCGCAGCGCAGTGGCAGCAATAATCAAAACAATCGCGACAACAATTCGTTTCACAGCAGGACCTCAACTCCGGGAATGTGTAACTGAATTTCGGGAAAGCAGCATGCGTGTCAGCAACAACCACCCCATCCTAACGCGCCCAATCAATTTTCAGAGCAATTCTTTTCGTGTCACCGAAGCGGAAAAAAGCCAAACGCATTTGACCGTCTGCAATATTGACAATAGAGATAGAGGCCAATCCCCAATGACGCGCACAGGTCGCGACACACAAACTTCAGAAGAGCTAGCAAAGCTCGCAAGCCAACCCCGCGTGCTGGTTCGGCGAGCCGGTGCACCACGGAAAGAAGGGCAATGCGTCGTCTATTGGATGGAGCGCGCCATGCGCATCGTGGATAACCCTGCACTTGATGTGGCCATCGAAGCAGGCAACCTGTTCGCGCTTCCCGTTGTGGTCTATTTCCAGGTGATTCCCAACTACCCCAATGCTAACCTGCGCCACTATCACTTTCTTCAGCAGGGGCTAAGGGACGTGGCCGAAGATGCAGCCGAGCGCGGTTTTGGATTTGTGGTTCGCAAGTCGCCAGCAACATTGGAAGCATTCCTGGAAGAGGTGGCAGCAGCGCTCGTCGTCGGCGACGAAAACCGATGCCGCGAACCAGAACGCTGGCGCACAGTGCTCGCCAAAAAGCTCAAGCTTCCTTACTGGACGGTGGACGCCGATGTAGTAGTCCCCTCGCGTGTCTTCGGACGCAGCTTTGTCCTGCTGCATCACTTTCGTCCGCACCTGAATGCTGAGTTGCCCAAGTATCTTGTCGCATCTGCAAAGATCAAGCCTCTCCACGCGTGGAAACCTCGCAAGGCCCCTCCGGTGATCTCTCTTTCGGAAGACATAACCACCGGGTTTAGTAAGCTCGACCGCACGGTGCGTCCGGTTGACAGCTTTACCGGCGGAACCCATTCCGCGCTCAAGCGCCTGAAAGAATTTGTAAATCTTGAACTCAAAGACTACGAGGAAACGCGCAATCATCCCGAGACGCGCGGGACCAGCCGCCTGTCTCCATATCTGCACTTCGGCAACATTGGACCGCTGACCATTGCACTCGCAGTAAAGAAGGCTGTTGCCAACGGCAAAGCCTCGGCTGCAGCCGGCGACAAATATCTTGAGCAACTCATCGGCTGGCGTGAGCTTGCAGTGCTCTTCGTGCGCCACGAGCCAAACTACGACAACTGGGAGTGCGCCGCACCGTGGGCCCGCAAGACATTGATCGAACACGCCGGCGACCCACGCCCGTATCGCTACAGCCTCCAACAATTGGAGCGCGGCGAAACCCACGACGATCTTTGGAACGCAGCACAGCGGGAGATGGTTGCGAACGGATGGATGCACAACTACATGCGCATGTACTGGGCGAAAAAGATTCTTGAATGGGCGCCGGACCCGGCCACTGCATTCGATTGGGCAATCCTATTGAACGATCGTTACGAACTGGACGGCCGCGACCCGAGCGGCTATGCCGGCATCGCATGGGCGATCGTCGGCAAGCACGACCGGCCCTGGTTCAACCGCCCCGTCTTCGGTCTGGTGCGGCCCATGACAGGTGCTTCGATCTCGCGGAAGCTCGATGCTCAGGCGTATATCCACCAACAGGTCGATCAAGTCCGTACCTAACCAAACAGGTACGGTCCGCGCTCGTGTAACGGCCATCACAGGCGGCTCCCTTTTGCCCTGTCCTATAATGGGCCACGATTCCAATCCCGGAAACTGCTTGTTTCACATTGCGTTATCCAAAGGCTTCTGTATTCATCCCCCTCGGAATATGAAAGAGAGGGGAAGCAGAAATCGGATTCCGGACGCGTGTGACAAAGTGCACCTTCGAGTTGAACTTTCGCAAGCCCGCCCTCTGTGGCAGGGTGAGAAGTTGTGTTTCCACTCAGAGGGAATTCGAGCCGCTGGCCTTTAAGCGGGCCATTGTGTCGGCAGCATTGGCTCTCGTTGTCCTTGCGGCGCCTGGAGCACCAGCGCAAGAAGCAAATTCGAATTCCTAAGCGCAAGTCCAGATGCACCAGGCGAATCTACCCCCGCGTGTAATTGAGGCTCGGCGGTTTCTGTCTGACCGGGGTTGGACTCCTGCTCGCGGGCTGACCCCAAAGCGCTCCGGCATGCGGCGCACCTTCGGGCAAATGAGCACCATTGGAATCGAGGCCGGAACCGCGGCAACTGCGACATGGCAGCCGCTGGGCCCGACAGCCGTTCAGACGCCGGGGTTCGGTCTGGTTACGGGGCGCGTTACAGCGCTGGCACTGGACCCTTCTGACGCTACTGGCAATCGCCTTTATCTGGGAACAACTGGCGGAGGTGTGTGGGTAAGCCAGAACGCGGCGACGTCCAAACCGGCCTCCATAGTTTTTACACCGATGACAGATACGCCGGCGACCCTTGGCGGGGCCGTGGATGCCTCCATAAGCATCGGCGCACTGACGGTTCAGCCGGGTGGAACGGGAGTGATTCTAGCCGGCACCGGCGATCCCAATGACGTTCTCGACTCCTACTATGGCGGCGGCATTCTGCGTTCCACCGACGGCGGAAATACTTGGAGCCTGATCTCCAGGACCAACGATGTAGAAGTAGGCCTGGGCATTAGGGACTTCAGATTCCTCGGCGAAGGCTTTGCAGGCTTTGCATGGAGCACCGTGAGTCCGCAGTTGGTGGTGGCAGCGGTGTCGCAGGCCTATGAAGGCACGCTGGTGAATGCGGCGCGGATCGGCAGCAGCTATCAGGGGTTGTACTACTCCTCCGATAGCGGCGCCACCTGGCATCTTGCGACAATTACAGACGGCGGCGGGAACTTCGTACAGGGTCCGCTAGCGGCATTCGCAGGGCCGGACGGAAATGCAGCCACTTCAGTGGTGTGGAATCCGGTGCGGAAGTTGTTCATAGCCGCGGTGCGCTTCCACGGCTACTACCAGTCAATGGACGGCATTACCTGGACGCGCATGACCGCACAGCCAGGCTCAGGTCTTGGCGCGCTGCTTTGTCCAACCAATTCGGGCAGCACAGGCTCGATCGCCTGCCCCATCGATCGCGGCACACTGGCCGTCAATCCATTTACGGGCGATACGTTTGCGTGGACCGTGGATGTGAATGACCAGGATCAGGGGCTGTGGCAGGATCAGTGCGGGATAAGCAGTGGGTCATGCAGCAGCCAGACCGTCGCCTTTGGCAAGCAGTGGAGCACCGCGGCGCTGGAGACGAACACACCCAAAGGAGCGGCCACTATCGCCGACGGCAGCTACACGCTGGCACTGGCCGCGGTGCCGGCGGCCTTGGGGGCGGGGCAGGACACGCTGCTGCTGGCCGGGGCCGACGACCTGTGGAAGTGCAGTCTGGCCATGGGATGCGCATGGCGCAACACCACCAACTCAACCACCTGCAAGAGTGCGCAGGTGGGCGCGTTCCAGCACGCGCTGGCTTGGAACACAGCAAATCCGCTGGAAATATTTGTGGGCAACGACAGCGGGCTTTGGAGCTCAACCGACGCCATTGGAGAGAAAGGACAGGTCTGCTCCATTGCGGATTCTAACCACTTCCAAAACCTGAACGGGAGCCTCGGCTCGCTGGCCGAAGTGGCGAGCCTCTCCGGGGTGACAAAAACGCCCTACACGATGATGGCGGGGCTTGGAGTAAACGGGACAGCGGGCGTGAAGAGCACCACGGTCACGGGGAATTGGCCGCAGATTCTTGGCGGTTACGGCGGCCCTGTTGCGGTCGACCCCAGTGATGACAGCAACTGGTATGTGAACAGCCAAGCGGGAGTCTCCATCTACCGCTGTTCGCAATCGGCAGAGTGCGCGGCGGCGGATTTTGGTTCGAGCCCGGTAGTCAGCGACGCAGACGTGGCTGGAGATGGGAACACTATGCCCACGCCGGCCCCGTTTCTGGTGGACCCACTCGATCATTCCCAATTACTGGTCGGCACCTGCCGTGTCTGGCGCGGACCGGCAGACAAAAGCGGCTGGAGTGGATCGAACGCCATCAGCGCAATTCTTGATAACGGCTCCACGAGCGGCAAATGCGACGGCGATGCATTGATACGCACGATGGCTGCAATGGCATTGCCTGGTGGCGGCGAGCAAGTCTACCTGGGCATGTACGGGTCCGCCAACGGCGGCGCAAATCTGTCCGGCCATGTGTTAAGCGCGACTGTCAACCCAGCTTCAAGTGGACGCCCCGCGTGGCGCGATGTGACCCTCGGCCCGGTCGCCAACGACATCAATTCGCTGAACAAATTCGGCATGGACATTTCCAGCATCTTCATTGACCCCCATGACGCGACTGGAAACACGGCATATGTGACCGTCGAAGGAGCTGAGAATTCGTCGACAGCGATACAGGTGGCCTACCGCACAACCGACGGCGGAGCACATTGGACGGATCTGAATGCAAACTTGCCAGAGACGCCCGCCAGCAGCATTGTCGTCGACCCGCAGGATGCCAATACGGTCTACATTGCCACGGACGAAGGGGTGTACTTCACAACCCAGATGGCAAGCTGCGCGCAGGCCCAGTCCAACTGCTGGTCTGTGTTTGGAACTGGACTGCCGGCGGCGCCGGTGGTTGCGCTAAGCACTTCTCCGGCAGGCATATCGTCGCCACTGCTGGTAGCGGCGTCGTACGGCCGTGGAATCTGGCAATCCCCGCTGTGGACTGCGGGCACGAGCCTGACAGCTGCTGCGCCCAGCCCAACTGCACTTACCTTTGCCAGCCAGGCTTTCGGGACCGCCAGCAGCGCGCAGACGGTAACCCTTCAGAACACCGGTAGCAGCGCCCTGGCGGTGACGGCCATTTCAATAAGCGGGGACTTTAGCGCGACCGACAACTGCGTCAACACGAGCGTTGTGGCGGGGTCGAGCTGCGCCATCCAAGTGACGTTCACGCCCAGCGGAGCCGGCAGCCGCGCCGGGCAGATGACCATCAACGCCAACATTTATGGCGGACAGCTGACGGTGGACATGACGGGGACCGGGGCCGCAGCGGGCGCGGTCAGCCTGACACCTCCCAGCGTAGATTTTGGTGAAGTGGAAGTGGGCACCACGTCCGCGCCGATGCAGGTTCAGGCGGGCAACAGCAGCGCGGTGGCGGTTCCGATTAGCGGCGTCACCATTACTTCTCCTTTTAAGATCTCAAGCAACACGTGCGGGACAACCGCCCTGGCGGCGAACTCCAGTTGCCAGGTGCTGATCAGGTTCGCGCCTACGCAGCCAGGAGCAGCAGCGGGAACACTGGTATTTACCGACGGCGCCGGGACTCAGACGGTGGCGCTGAACGGAACTGGAGCCACCGCCGCAACGGATGATCTGAACCCGGGCTCGCTGAGTTTTTCAGCGACGGCGACAGGGGCACTCTCGGCCGCGCAAACCATCACGCTCACTAACACCGGGGACCTGACGCTGACGGTCATCAGCGTATCGGCGAACGGGGCCTTTCAGACATCGAACAACTGTGGAACGCAATTGACCGGCCACGCCGCCTGCACCATCAGCGTAGTCTTCGCCCCCAAGCAGTTGGGCAGCTTGTCCGGCACGCTCACTGTTTTCGATGCGCTGCGCACGCAGACAGCAACCCTTACCGGCACGGGCGTCGCTCCACCGGCGCTCAGCGTCAACCCCACGAGCTTGAATTTTTCGACGCAGCAGCCCGGCGTTGCCAGCGCGCCGCAGACATTGACCATCAGCAACACCGGCGGAGTGGCACTGGCCAATGCAGGCTTCCAGATCACAGGCCCGGCCGCGGCCAGCTATTCAGTAGGCGCCTCAACTTGCGGAGCCACTTTGAACGCCGGCGGCAGTTGCACTGTGCAGGTGATGTTCACTCCAGCTTCAACGGGACCCATCGCGGCCACGCTCATTGTGACCTCTTCGACACTTGGCGTGACTCCTGTTTCGGTGCCGCTCAATGGTACGGGACAGTTGTCGAGTGGACTGGGCGGCAACCCGGCGCAGTTGACCTTCCCGGCAGTGGGTGTCGGCCAGTCCAGCGCGGCATTGCCAGTGACTATCAGCAACAACAGCAGCTATGCAATCGGGTCGCTGTCGCTTGCGGTCAGCAGACCGTTTCTCCTGACGCAGAACACCTGTTCCGGCAGCCTGGCCGCAGGATCAAACTGCAGCGCAGGAGTGATCTTTCAGCCCACTGCGAGCGGGACGGTGGCGGGTGCGTTAACGGTCAGCTCAACCTCAGTAAGGGTTCCGGCCAACGTGGCGCTGGTGGGCATCGGCTTCGATTTCACGGTTGCCGCCTCCGGTTCGAGCAGCCTTACGATTGCCGCCGGCCAGACAGCAAATTATGGAGTGACGATCAATCCCGCTAACGGAGCCCAGGGGAATTTTACTTACACCTGCGGCACGCTTCCAGCTAATGCGCTGTGCCTCTTCAATCCCCCGACGACAACCGTGAGCGCAGGCGCAACAGGAAACGTCACGGTCGGAATTTCGACGGGGAAAGCAACTCTGGCCCGCGCAGAAAGCCCGACCGCATGGCGCATGCTTCCGTTGGCCTGCGGACTTTTGCTGCTGCCGTTCGCCTTAGTGCGCCGCCGGAAGTCCCTGCTGCTGATCTTACTGTTGGCGGTGTTGGCAGGCTCGGTTTCCAGTTGCACCAGTTCGGGCGGAGGAACGGGCGGTGGTTCGGGCGGTTCGGGTGGCTCGGGCAGCTCCTCCGCCACTCCCCCTGGAACCTATACGATTCCCGTCACAGTTTCCTCCACCGGGATATCTCATGCGGTTACTTTGACTATGACCGTGGACTGATGCCGCCAGCGCGAATGCAACAGGGCTAAACGTCAATGGGCAACGGCTATACTTTATCTTCAGGCACAATCTTCGGGCTGTTCTGAAGAGTGTTTGCAGCGGAATCGGCAGGAAGACCAGACCCGTAAGCCACAGATGGGGAAGATAAGGGAATGACCGCAAAAGTAACCGTGGAAGAAGTAGAGCGTGTGGCCGAATTGGCGCACCTGGAACTGACGCCGGAAGAGACCGGGCACATGCTCCAGGACCTGAACGCAATTCTCGACTATGTGGCCGAGCTGAACGAACTGGATACAGCGGGCGTATTGCCTTTGGCCCAGGTGAGCGAGTTGGGAGATGCGGCCAGTGCCAGCACGCCGCGTGCCGACGAGGTCCAGCCTTCACTCGATCGCTCAGCCGTGATGCCCCAGGCGCCGGAGAGCGATCAGGTCTTCTTCAAGGTCCCCAAAGTGATTGAGCGGTAAGCACCGCATACATTCAGCACATGATTTGCGGTTGCGCGCGAACGAATAAAGCAGAACAGGCAGCCAGGAAGCAATGAAAGTTCGATAAGGAAGGTTCGATTGTCCAGCGAAGCCAAAACAGCGGAAAACTCCCTCGCGGAGACCTATGTCGAAAAGCCCATGACGCTGGCCGCTTTGCGCGCCGAAATTACTTCGGGCCGCACCAAGGCCAGTGATCTGGCCGCCAACTACTACGATCGCATCGCGAAGATCAATCCGCGGCTGAACGTTTACCTGAGCCTTACCAAAGAGCGTGCTCTCGCTCAGGCTGCTCGTGTGGACGATGCGGCTGCCAAGGGCGACCCGCTTGCTCCGCTGGCCGGCATCCCGGTGGGCATCAAGGACGTGCTGGTGATGAAGGGCGCTCCAGCCACTGCGGGGTCGAAGATTCTCAAAGGCTACAGGCCTCCGTATGACGCGACGTCGGTGGCAAAGCTGGAAGCTGCCGGAGCGGTACTGCTCGGAAAAATCAACTGCGACGAGTTCGCCATGGGATCGTCGAACGAGAATTCGGCCTACGGGCTGGTGCGCAATCCGGTGGACACAGCGCGGGTACCGGGCGGTTCGAGTGGTGGCTCTGCGGCTGCGGTTGCGGCCAACATGGCTGTGGCCACGCTGGGCAGCGACACGGGCGGCTCAATCCGCCAGCCTGCCAGTTTTTGTGGCGTTGTCGGCGTTCTCCCCACCTATGGGCGCGTCTCCCGCTACGGTCTCATCGCTTTTGCCTCATCACTTGATCGCGTGGGACCGTTCGCCGCCAACGTGCGCGACGCCGCCACGCTGTTGGGCGTAATTGCGGGCCCCGATCCGAAAGACGCGACCAGTTCTCCCGCCCCCGTTCCAGACTTCGCGGCGGAAAGCGATAAAACAGTCGAAGGCCTGCGCATCGGTGTCCCGGGAGAGTACTTTGCTGAGGGGCTGGACCCTGAGGTGCGGGGGGCCATTGAAAAGGGCATTGCCGCGCTTGAGAATGCCGGATGCAAAGTAAAGCCGATCTCACTGCCACATACAAAGTACGCGATTCCCACGTACTACCTGGTGGCAACCGCTGAGGCCAGCGCCAATCTGGCTCGTTTCGATGGCGTGCGCTACGGCTACCGGTCGCCTGCGTCCGAGACATTGTCCGCAATGTACAGCCACTCCCGCGACGAGGGCTTTGGCGCAGAAGTCAAACGGCGCATTCTGCTGGGGACCTATGCGCTTTCCGCGGGCTACTACGATGCTTATTATCTGAAAGCCCAGCAGGTGCGGCGCCTGCTGGCCGAGGAGTATCTGCGCGCCTTCGCGGACGTGGACGCGATCGTGACGCCGACCGCGCCCATGCCCGCGTTCAAGCTGGGCGAGAAGACCGGCGATCCACTCGCCATGTACCTGGCTGATATTTATACGGTGACAGCGAGCCTTGCTGGTATTTGCGGCGTCAATGTGCCGTGCGGCGCAACTAGGACCGGGCTGCCCGTGGGCATGCAGGTGCTTGCGGCGCATTTGAACGAGGGCACGGCATTCCGCATTGCACGGGCCGTCGAGGCAGCAGAACTTTAGGAGATAGATAAATGAGTAAGGGCCCAAGATTTGCAGTGGTGGCAGCGTTTGCAATGTTGGCCATGATGCCTGTTTTGCTCGAAATTCCAGCGCAAGCAGCTCCACGCAAGGGGCACAGTATAGCTCTGGGCGTAGTAAAGCGCGTGCCCTACTCCCAGGCAGGCGATCCGGCCGGCGCTGCAGCCGGTCCCGCGACAAGTGACGGCACGCTCAAGATTCGCGCCCTCCTCGTGGACGGGGTTCTGAAGGAATGGACCACTGGCGATGCCCACGATGTGACTGACCGCAGCTTCGTGGTCCGGCGCGTGATTCGCCTCAACGACGCTTTACCAAGCGACAAACGAGACCCCGGAGACAAGCCGGGGCAATGGGTCTGGCAGCGTGGTCCATGGCTGCTTGTTGACCGGGTTACCGGCCGAGTCACGCCCCTTAAGCTGCCGGACTACGACCCCGGCGTGAGCCAGGTGAGCTGGTTTCGCGACTACGGAGCCTACTGCGGAGTGACCGCGAGCGGCAAGAGTCTCTATGCCGTGGTGGCGCAGGTCGCTGCACGCAAGCCGGTGCTGGCTAAGAAGCTGGATGCCTTCGATCCGGAAAGCCACGCTGCGCCGGCCTGCGGTCAACCGGATTGGCAGCGCGAGCCGCTGCGGATCAACTTTCATCCTGCCGGCAAGGATGCAGTCAGCTTCGAAATCATTCCAGGTTCGGCTGTATTGGTCGAGGACTCGGGCGACGACGCGGAGACCCCAGCCGCTGCTCCGGAAGTGAAGGCGAAGTAGCAAGACGACGGAAAACATGGAATCTCTCGACGAGCTTTTGCGGAAGGCTGAGGCGGCGCATGGGCATCAGTGCGCGGGACAGATTCTGGGTGTGCGGCTGGCCTTGCTCGGCCTTATCCGGCTTGGAACTACGAGCGCGCCCCGGGGCGGAGAGCGTACTGAGTCCAGATGAAACCGCAGGCGGTAAGGATGGGGTAGACAACCTGTAAGGGCTTAATAAGGGGTCGGAGGGCTTGGGCGGGAGCCGATTCGCCCCCGTTGCGCCTTGACACGCAACCGGCCACGCGTATCTTATCTTTCTAGGCACTCTTTTGGGATCCGGGCGGAACGAGCAAAGGCTGAACGGTATGGTTTCCGTCGCCGGAGCACCAAAGGAAAGCTGTGTCGAACAGGAAGCAGACGGAAGTAGGGTTCCAGAGATGGATGCGTGCACGGGAAGGGAATCCGGTTCCCGTCATGCTGCAATCTAACCCTTCTCCCCGAGCCTGGGCTGGAGTGGACCGACAGCCAGGACCGTTCCCGGAGACAAATCTATTTTTCAGGCGCCCGGCAAAAGGCCGGGCATGCCTGTGCCCTGAACGGCGGCGAGTTAGCGGCTTGAGGGCGAGCAAAGGATGAGTGTGGCGACGAGTTTTGCGTTCTTTTTGGCAGCACCCACCGGAGCAGCCGGAGGCGGTCTGACGGTGCTTCTGCCCCTGCTATTGATCCCGGTGCTTTACCTGGTGATGATCCGCCCGCAACAGAAGCGGCAAAAACAGTGGCAGGCGATGCTGGGGTCGATCAAGACCGGCGACCGTGTGACCACCGCTGGAGGCATCCGCGGAATCATATTGTCGATTAAGGACGATTCGATCATTGTTCGCGTAGCCCCGGACAACCTTAAACTGGAAATAGCCAAGAACGCGATTGCCTCCGTCACCACCCAGGAAGACGCTTCGGGCTCCTAGCAAGCGCCTTCGGGTTTTCAAGACTCGGACGGGCTTTTTAGCATTTTTGAAGTAGAGAAACGGAATAATGAAGAAGAATCTTAAGAACAGGGTTGCCCTGATCGTTGCAGTGCTGCTGGTTTGCCTGTACGGCATCTTTGGAATTCCGTCGGGCGTGAGCGGCAAGGCCTTAATGGAAGCGATGAGCAGCCGGATTCACCTGGGCCTGGATCTGCGTGGCGGCGCCCACCTGATCTTGCAGGTGGTAGTCAAAGAGGCGGTGAACGGCGAAACGGACAACGCTGTAGCTCGGATTCAACAGGATCTGAAGACCGCCAACCTGACGTTTTCGCAGGTGTATAAACCGGAGCCGCTCAGGCAGGATGGCACCGGCAAGCCGGAAGTACTTCGGGTGGAAGGCATCACCCCGGCCAACGCCAGCGCAGTGCGCTCCCTGCTTGACACCAAATACTCCAATGAATACGACCTGACCGGCGGGGGATCGGACTCGAGTTTCACTCTGACCATGAAGCCGCTTGTGGAAAAGGCCCTGGACGAGAAGACGGTCCAGCAGGCCATCGAAACTATCCGCGACCGGGTCGATTCGCTGGGCGTGAGCGAGCCTTTGATTCAGGAGTACAACCTGGGCGCCAACCAGATTCTGGTGGAGCTGCCGGGCATCAGCGATCTGGACCGGGTAAAGAGCATCATCCAGTCCACTGCGCGGCTTGAGATTCACGCTGTGGTGGGCGGACCCTACCAGGACGAAACCGCGGCGCTTGCCAGCGTTGGTGGCGCGGTTCCGGCCGATGAGGAATTGATTCATGGCTCCGGAGCTTTAGCGACTGGATCCGACGCCGACAGCGTGTATGTGCTGCAGCGCATTTCAATCGTGTCGGGCAGCGACTTCCGCTCTGCCGACCCAGGTACGGACCAGAACGGCCTGAGGAATGTCCGCTTCACCCTGACCAATGACGCCGGCGACAAGTTCTGGGACTATACCAGCGCTAACGTGGGCAAGAGCATGGCGGTGGTCATGGGCGGGCGTGTCCGCGAAGTAGCCAACATTAAGAGCGCCATTCGCGACAGCGGTGAAATCGAAGGCAGCTTCTCTCCTGAGGAAGTTGAAATCCTGTCGAAGATGCTTCGGACCGGTGCCCTTCCCGCTTCGCTCAACTACCTTGAAGATCGCACCGTGGGCGCGTCCCTGGGCGCGGACTCAATTCGCCAGGGCGTAACGGCGGCCGTCGTTGGCGTGCTGGTCGTCATGGCATTCATGCTCATCTATTACCGCGGCTCGGGCATCAACGCCGACCTGGCGTTGTTCCTGAACCTTGTAATCCTGCTGGGATTCATGGGCTTTTCCAAGGCCACGCTTACGCTGCCGGGCATTGCCGGAGTGATTCTGACCATCGGCATGGGCGTGGACTCGAACGTGCTGATTTTTGAGCGTATACGGGAAGAGGTCCGAGCCGGCAAGGCGCCCTCTGCAGCCGTGGATCAGGGCTTTGCTCATGCCTGGGTCACCATCGTTGATACGCACGTAACGACCATTGTGTCGGCCGCCATCCTGTTCTTGTTCGGAAGCGGACCAGTGAAGGGCTTCGCGGTCACCTTGACCTTCGGTCTGGCAGCCAACCTCTTCACGGCGGTGTATGTCTCGCGCGTAATCTTCGAGGCTCACCTGAACAAATTGAAGCCAGGGGAAGTGGTGTCAATCTAGGTTTAGGAACCAAAGCTGCCGGATCGGGATTCCTGACCGGCGGCAGAGAAACATTGAACGCTGAGGCCTCAAGGGCCTTCAGCTTGCAGGAAGCGGAGAGAACCAGTGGAATTGTTTCACGGCGTAAATGTGGATTGGCTCGGGAAGAAGTGGTACTTCCTCGCCTTTTCAATGATCTTCAGCATTGCTGGCATCATTTCGATGAGCATGCACTGGGCCAAGATCGGCAGCCCGGTCCCCCTGAGCGTGGACTTTCGTGGCGGCACCCAGGTGCAGGTTCAGTTTGTTCAAACGCCCGATATCGGCAAGATTCGCCAGGCTACCGAGTCGGCCGGCATCAAAGACGCCAGCGTCGTAATTTACGACGTGCCCGCCAACAATGAAGTGCTTATCAGCCTACCTGAGCAGACCAACGAGACCACTCTCGACGTTGGCCGCCAGCAGATCGTCGACGCGCTTCAAGCGCACTACGGCAATCCATTCACTGTGCGTAACGTGCAGGTAGTAGGCCCTACGGTCGGCAAGCAGCTTGAAAAGCAGGCTGGGCTTGCCACGCTCTACTCCATGCTGGGCATGCTGGTCTATCTCTGGTTCCGTTTCCAATTGATCTACGGCGTGGCCGCAGTCGTTGCCTGCTTCCACGACACGCTCATCACTGTGGGCGCCTTTGCGCTGACCGGCCAGGAAATAAGTCTGACCGTCATTGCGGCAATCCTCACGCTGGTTGGCTATTCGATGAACGACACGATCGTCGTATTCGACCGCATCCGTGAAAACCTGCGCATGAGCAGGCGTGAAGCACTACCGGACGTGGTGAACCGAAGCATCAACCAGACACTGAGCCGGACTGTGCTCACCTCGGGGCTGACCTTCCTGACCGTGCTCTCGCTTTATGTCTTTGGCGGTCCGGTTTTGAAAGGCTTTTCATTTGCGCTTGTGGTAGGTATTCTTATCGGTACTTATTCATCGATCGCCGTTGCCGCGCCAATGCTGGTCGCGTGGCAGCAGTGGCGCGGGGGGCAGGGCAAGGTTACGACTCTGCCGGCCGCGAAGCGCGCACGAGTTTGAAGAAGTTGCGACGTCGTTGCACAGGCCCCCTTTCGCCGTTTGTAAGGAAAGGTTTTCCTGGGCAGGATGTAAGGGGATTCAACCGGCCAGGAGCACGGCAAAAAGGACGTAGCCGGGACTCGAGAATTGCACCGGTTTTGCAGCAGGTTTGCAGGTGAGGCGTTGTTCTGATAAGGTGGACACGCTTCTATGGGGACGGTTTTTATGCACGGGAACATTTGCAGTTCTCGCGGTGTCTAACTAGGAGTAACCAACACCCGATTCGAGGCTGGCCATGTTTGAAGATTCCACGTTTGAATCCGGAGGCAGGCTCAAGACCAAGAGTGGTCGTTGGATGATGTTCACAGGCATCGTCAACGGTTCGATTCTTGTTCTTCTCATCCTGATTCCGCTGATCTACCCAGAGGCGCTGCCGAAGGGGAT
>DASRLI010000489.1:0-31469 GCA_035648535.1 Occallatibacter sp.
TGCGGGTTGCGCTCGTCGATTGCATGGGTGCTGGACTCGGCGCGACCGCTGCCGGCATGGGCCACATCGTGGTGATGGACGACTCTCCGGCTCAGTTCTTCCTCACCCAATACTCGCAGAACCTGTGGCAAACCCTGGCCCAAACTCTGCCGCCCTCCGCTGAATTCCAGCAGTGCGGAACGCTCTGGGTTGGCGCAGATCGCGAGGAAATGGACGAAGTTACGCGGAAACACTCGTTTTACCAGGCGCGCGGCGTCTCCACAGAGATCCTTGGACACGATGCGCTTATTGCGCTGGAACCCCAACTCAGCCGCGACCTGATGGGCGGGTTGCTAGTGCACTCGGATGCCGTGGTATATGCGCCTATAGTGGCACAGTTTCTCGCAGAGCAAGCCGTCGCTCATGGAGCGGTAGTCATCGACGGAGAGATCTCAGCCATCGGAGACGGTACCGCCGTGTTTCGCGATGGACGGCGCCTGAAATCGCGACGGATCGTCAACGCCGCCGGCGAGAGATCCGCGGAGTTGACCGCGGGAATTCCGATCAGAAAAAGAAAGGGGCACTTGGCGATTACAGAACGCTATCCAGGTTTCCTGCATCATCAGATCGTCGAGCTCGGTTACCTCAAAAGCGCGCATTCCATATCGGAAGACTCGGTTGCGTTCAATGTCCAGCCGCGCGTTACTGGTCAGGTATTGATCGGTTCTTCACGGCAGTTCGACTCGCCTGCGACCGTTGATTATCCGATCCTAAGCCGGATGCTGGCGCGCGCGGTTGCTTATATGCCCGGGCTCGCAGACTGCTCCATTCTCCGCACGTGGACAGGTTACCGCGCAGCGACCCCAGACAAGCTGCCGTTGGTCGGCCCTTGGCCGGAGGACGATACGATATTTCTCGCCACGGGACATGAAGGCCTTGGGATCACGACCTCGCTGGCCACCGCGGAACTGCTCTCTGCCTATTTTGACGGCCGTTCACCAGCGATTCCTCTCGAACCTTTTCTTCCCGCGCGGGTCGACCGGATCGCCCATGTCTAGTGCGTTGAAATTGACGATCGACGGCCACGTGGTCGAGGTGCCGACCGGGACCACTGTTGCCGCCGCAATCCTGCACAGCAGTTCAGGATTTCGAAGGTCGGTGCAAGGAAGCATGAGAGGCCCACTCTGCGGAATGGGGATTTGCTTCGAGTGCCGGGCTATGGTCAATCGCAGAACCCAGCAGCGCACATGCCAGATACTCTGCGAAGATGGCATGGTGGTGAATACCGATGACTAGAAGAGCCGAACTCAACTGCGATGTCCTCGTGATCGGCGCGGGACCAGCCGGCATCGCAGCTTGTGTGTCCGCGGCAAAGTCCGGTGCGAAGGCCATTCTCGTAGACGACAACCCTTTCCCCGGCGGACAAATCTGGCGCGCCACGACCGACGAGCCAGCGCAACACGTATCGTCCAGCCGGGACGCAGCTCTATGGCTTCGCCGTCTCCGCGAATGCGGCGCTACGCTGCTTTCATCCACGCGTGTGGTAGCTCGCCTCTCTGAAGAGTTGGTGCTCGCCGAAAACGAAAACGAGGCGATCGAGATTACTTTCCACAGCGCTATCCTGGCCACCGGTGCGCGCGAGCTTGTCCTCCCCTTTCCAGGCTGGACGCTGCCCAACGTGTTTGCCGCGGGGGGACTGCAAGCGCTCGTCAAGTCGGGATTCTCTGTCGAGGGTAAACGGATTGTTGTCGCGGGAACCGGCCCGCTTCTGCTAGCGGTAGCCGCATTCCTGAAGTCGAAAGGTGCGCGCATTCAAGGCGTTTATGAGCAGAGCTCTTGGAGCCAGATGATTCGGTTTACCGCCTCAGTCCTGAAGCGTCGCAATATGCTTTGGTCCGCTCTTGGTTACGGCGCCGGGCTGCGGAACTCTCCACTCCGATGCGGGTGGTGGCCCCTCTCTGCGGAGGGCGATGACTGTGTGGGCTCCATTACCGTTACAAATGGAGCCAAGTCTAAGACGGTCGATTGCGACCTTGTTGCTTGTGGATTCCACCTGGTGCCGAACACAGAACTTCCATCCGCTTTCGGCTGCATGCTGGACCACGGCAAGGTCAAAGTCGATGAGTGGCAGCAGACATCGGCAGACCGGGTATTCACCGTTGGTGAATCGACGGGTATCGGCGGACTCGAGCTGGCGTTGGTCGAAGGACAAATTGCCGGGCTGGCTGCGACGGGAAATAAGGAACAGACCTCCCGGCTCTTCAACAAACGGAAAGCGCTCGAAAAGATGGCGCGTGCAATGGACCGCACATTTGCGCTGCGGCCCGAGCTTCGTTATCTCCCTAAACCGGACACCATCGTCTGTCGTTGCGAAGACGTTCCGTGGTCTGCGCTTCACCATCAGCGTTCGATGCGTGCTGCCAAGCTCCACACGCGATGTGGCATGGGAGCCTGTCAGGGCAGAATCTGTGGCGCCGCACTAGAATTTCTATCAGGGTGGAAAAGTGAATTTACTCGTCCGCCAGTTTACCCAGTTCGGCTCTCGACGCTAATTGGAGATCCGCAAGTTCCGTCTAAGGAGAACCCATGATCTGGAAAGGTGTCATGCCGGCGATGACCACCGCCTTTAACCCCGACCTCAGCCTCGATCACGCGTCGATCGCGAAGCGTGCCAAATGGATGATCGCGAGCGGATGCACGGGTATCATTGCTTTGGGCTCGCTCGGTGAAGCGGCTGCGATGAGCAACGCCGAAAAGAAAGCTGTTCTCGAAACTATTCGCGCCGCCGTGGACGCGCCCCTCGTGGCCGGGATATCAGGACTTTCCACCGCCGAGACCGTTGCCTTGGCAAAGACGGCGTCTGAGATTGGTTGCGATGGCCTCATGGTGCTTCCGCCTTACGTCTATCGAGGAGACTGGCGAGAGATGAAGGCGCACATCTCGGCAGTCTTTCGCGCAACACAGCATTCATGCATGCTGTACAACAACCCGATTGCGTATGGCACCGACTTCACTCCTGAGCAGATTGTCGAGCTTGCGGCGGTGCACGGCAATTTCATGGCAGTCAAGGAATCAAGCGGAGACGTGCGCCGGGTTACTGCTATCCGCTCCCTCCTCGGAGACAGGCTGGCGGTCTTCGTCGGCGTCGACGATGAAATCGTCGAAGCCATCGCTGCAGGCGCCACAGGATGGATTGCGGGCCTTGTCAATGCCTTTCCTCAGGAGTCTGTGGCGCTTTTTGACCTTGCCAAGGCTGGCCGCTGGACAGAAGCATTCAAGCTGTATCGCTGGTTCTTGCCCCTTTTGCGTCTCGATACAGTGCCTAAATTCGTCCAACTGATCAAACTGGCCGAGGCGCGTGCCGGTGTTGGCACGGCGACAGTTCGTCCTCCCAGGCTTGAACTGGTAGGAGAGGAACTTGAAGGCATCATCAGGCTGATCGACAACGCCATTGAGCACCGACCATTGGTCAGGCATGCCGGCGCAGTATAGAGCGCGCCATTCTCGCTCCATTCCAACCGGGAAAATGCCTTCCTTCTCGCGGGTTGAAACGGGAAGTCAGGTTTCATTCGGGGCAATTACGCCTGCCTTCGCACAAATTGTTTCTGCGCCGAAACATCAAGTAAACGGGAACGCCGAGAATTACGATTGCGAATCCAGGCCACGTAGTCGCCGGACGAAAAATAAGGAGACACAAAATGATCGCCGCTGCCCCGACGATGTAAAGGACCGGTGTAATCGGGTATCCGATTGTCCGGTAGGGCCGTTCCGCATCCGGACGTTTCCGCCGCAGCACAATCACCGCTGCAATCGTGAGAATGTAGAACACTAAAGCGGCCGAGATAATGTAATCGAGCAGATTACTGTAAAGATTGCCGTACCCTGTCAACGGAGAATAGGTAGTCAGCAGCACGAGCAGGACGGCCCAAACTGCTTGCAGCGCCAGAGACACTCCAGGCACATCCGCGCGATTCACCTTTGCTGCTGCGGAAAGAAACAGGCCATCGCGAGCCATGGCAAAATAGGCTCGTGCCCCTGAGAGGATCAGGCTGTTGATGCAGCCGAAAGTTGAGATCATTATGGCAATCGCCATAATGCGCCCACCGATGGAAGGCAAAATCTTTTCCAGCATTGCCGCGGCAACCAGATCCCGAGGGGTAGTCTGAATCTCGCTGAATCTCAACGTGGTGAGATAAGCAATGTTGGTGCCCATATAAAGCAGAATGACGAGGACACTGCCAAACGCGAGCGCGCGTGGAAGCACGCGACGCGGGTCGCGCACCTCTTCAGCAGCGAACGTAATGTTGTGCCACGAGTCAGCCGAGAAGAGAGAGCCAGATTGGGCCACGCAAACTGCAACCAGGATACCTACTCCCGACAGGACAGAAGGGAGTTGCGTCGAGACCTGGTTTCCATGAGGCAGAAACATGTGGGAGAAGTTCGCCCTTACGACCGAGCGATTACATCCCACCGTAAGTCCACAGAAAATTATGCCAAGGAGCGCGGCAATCTTCGTCACTGTAAATAGATTCTGGATCCATTTGCCGTACTCTATGCCGAATGTATTGCAAGCTGTCAGAAGCACGATCACAACAAGTGAGACCAGCTGCGACGTCGACAAGGAGATAGCGTAGTACGTAAATAAGCGGATGGGATGCACGAGATATTGCGACTCGGAGATCCAGGGGATAAGCACGCCTGAAAACCGGGAAAACGCAACCGCAACCGCCGCAATGCTCCCGGTCTGGATCACTGTAAAGAAGGTCCACCCGTAGAGAAATCCCCAAAGTGGCGAATACGCCTCGCTCAGATAAAGGTACATTCCCCCCGCACCGGGCATCATGCTGGATAGCTCGCCAAACGAAAGGGCTGCGCTGATAGTCAGCACCCCTGTGAAAACCCACGCGACGAGCAGCCAGCCCGGGCTCTGAATCGTCCGCGCCATATCAGCAGGAACGATGAAGATGCCTGAGCCGATCATTACGCCGGTCACAATCATCGAAGAATCGAAGAAGCCGAGTCGGCGTTTGAGCTTCCGCGGTGCGGAATGAGGTTGACTTGAAGCAGATTTGGCAGGCATGGAATCCAATGAGAAACCGATTGGGGAGCGCTCGGTAGATTTCGATTGTATATCTACTTGCGTACAACCATTTCCTTCGCTCTTATTCAGGCTCGGAACTCGTCAATACCAATCGTTCCCCTCCGAGCTAAGATGTAGGGGGCCAATCAAAGAGAACCTGCTCGTTCGGTTACCGGTACAGGGGTCATTGAAACCTCGGAAACCATACCGTGAGACTGTAACGCTTTCCAGGACCCAATGTGATTCTTTCAACGGAACCGGGAGGCATAGACTCCCGGCAACGCTGTGTCAGGTTGCTGCATCGGCCCTCGCCTAGAGCACCGGAACCACTGGCTCCAGGGGCCTCGCCGCTGGATATCCTTGGTGTGCGCACCTAAGCATGAATCGCGCGGCAACAAGAGGTAAAGGAACGGAAACAGCGGATGGCGGGCAAAACGGGATAAGCTACGGCAATTATGAACCTGCGGAGAACAAAATGTTAACCATTCGTCCTCCTTGCCGGCTCACAGACTCACGAAAATCTGAGCGGCCCTTGGTTGACGCATAAGGCCCGGCGTACGGAAGGACGGTTTCGTCCCGGGGGCACCCTTCTATGCCTTATCTTACATCGAGTTCGCGCAGCGCTTCGCCGGCTCCGGCCAGGTTTGTAAGCCTCATCTCCGCGTATTTGCGCGACAAGACAACGCCGGGTGCGCCAGCCTTGAATGCAGCGAGCACCGCAGCTTTGACGTCTGATGGCTGAGTTCGCTTTTCATTCAAGGCCGTAGGAATGTCTATATCGATTCCAGGATAGATGGGCACTGCGCCGTGTACATCGGCAAGCGCTCGCTCAGTTTCTCTGCCTACATAGTTTGCTGATAGGCCGGCGGTAGGAAGCTTGTCCAGGCCAGGTTCTCCTTCAAGGTGAAGAATTTTATAGTGAAGTTCGAGGACTTCATCCGGTGTAAAATCACGGAAAATTGTAGATTGAACATTTTTGACGTATTGTGCCAGTCGAGGTCCGGCACAGTTGTTATATGGAGACGGCTTGATGTAGTCGGAGACATGAGCCAGCCGAGCATAATTCTGATCGGCCTGGTAGAAAGGACTCATCGTAACTAGATGCATGATGTGCCAGCCCACCTGAGCTCTGGGATTAACCTCTTTCACGGTTCCATAGATCAGCCCATACATTTCCTCCTGGCTGTGAAACCAGAGATTTTCCCAGGCAAGAATCTCAGGATACTCGAGGAGCAAACGCCACAAAGTTACAAAGCTGCCATCGCTGGGAAGCGGTTGTGTGGTGACCTGAATGACCCAGCGGTCCAGCTCAACATATCCAGTTCTGGCGCGTTCAATGTTGATTCCCAGCTCATGCCCCTTCCGGAGGCAGTGCTTGCAAAAGCAACAGATCGACCTGCGGGCACCGGAGCTGAAGTCGGCTTTCAGGGCCATATTAAGGGGGCCTTGACGTTCAGACTCCCACATCATGCCGTCCAGGTCATTGTTCGTGAACCAGTCCTGCACCAGCGACGTAAGGAAACTTCTAGCATTGGGGTTGTTGAAACAAGTACTGCGGCCAATTTTTCCGTACAGGTCCACCTCTGCAACTTTTTCAAAATTGGGCATCAGTCTCGGGTTGTATGCCTCTTCAAACAGACAATACACCTTCATACCTCGTGCTTTGGCCTTGGGAGTCACGTCCGCCAGGATGTCGAAGTCCCCCAATTCGGGAGCTCGCACGTCTTGAATGACGGAGTTTCTGTAAAACTCCGGATGGATCTTGGTATAGCTTCCTCCATGAATCTCGTCGTAGGTCTGCACACCATGGTCTGGCAACGGCAATCCGGGAATTTGTCGACCGGCGAGTCCCCTCCCATATGTGAATACAGTGGGCATGAGCACGTTAACGGAGGCTTTCTCTTGCAACGTGTCGAGACACTTATCGACCCCCTCATCCACAAATGACCGCGCCCCGATTTGGATTGCGACAAATTTCTTGGATTCTGTGCGATTTTGTGCGGCACTCGATTGCCCCGATTGATTCGACAATTGTCTTTCGCTACTCGCCCTTGCAAACGCCGTGCCGCCCGCGAGAGCCAAGGCAGACGTCATGCTTACCTCCTTGAGGAATTTCCGCCGGGAGGTTTCGTTGCTGCTTCCAACCGAATTGTCCATTTCCTTCTTCCCTTCGATGCAGGTTGATTGGCTTTGTTCAATGCGCATCCGCGGACTCAAGCGCCTATTTCGCGAAGTGCCTCGCCAACTGCAGCCAGGTTCGTAAGCTTCATTTCCGAATACTTGCGTGACAACACAACTCCAGTCGCCTCGGCCTTGAACGCGGCCAATACCTCAGCCTTCACGTCTGCCGGTTCAGTCTGCTTTTCGTTTGCTGCGGTCGGCAGATCGATGTCAATGCCTGGGTAAATGGGGACTGCGCCTTGTACGGCCGAGATCGCACGCCGCGTTTCTCGGGACACATAGTTAGCTGAGAGCCCTGTCATCGGCAACTTATCCAGACTGGCCTCTTCGCCCTCGAATCCCATAATCCTGTAATGCATGGCGAGAACTTCCTGCGGCGAGAAGTCTCGAAAGATTGTTGACTGGACATTGCGGATATATTGAGCAAAACGCGGTCCTCCGCAGTTGTTATACGGTGAAGGCTTCAGGAAGTCCGCGGTCTTCGCAAGCCTGGCATAATTTTGGTCGGCACGATAAAACGGGCTCAGCGCGACCAAATGCATAATGTGCCAACCCACCCTGGCACGCGGATTAACCTCTTTCGCAGTGCCATAAAGAAGCCCGTAAATCTCCTCCTGACTGTGGAACCAGAAACTCTCCCAGGCGAGTATCTCGGGATACTCGAGCAATAGCCGCCATAGCGATACAAAGCTCCCATCGCTCTCGCGCGACTGGCTGGAAGGCTGATCTACCCAGCGATCGAGAGCCATGTACCCCGCGCGGGCCCGATCGACATTGATGCCCTGTTCACGTCCCTTCTGCATGCAGTGCGAGCAAAAGCAGCAGATCGAAGTGCGGGGGGCGTTGCCAAAGTTTGCTTTCAACGCGGTGTTCAGAGGTCCTTGACGCTCTGACTCCCACATCATCCCGTCCAAATCATTGGACGTGAACCAGTCTTGCACGAGCGAAACCAGAAAGCTCCGCGTACCCGGATTATTGTGGCAACTGTTGCGGCCCGTCTTGCCGTAGACGTCGACTTCCGCAATCTTCTCAAAATTTGGTATGAATGCTGGGTTGTAGTCCTCTGCGAACAGAGCATAGGTCTGAATCCCTCGCTGCTTGGCTTTGGGAATCACATCCGCCAGGGCGTCGAAGTCTCCCAGGTCCGGCGCGCGGAGACCCTGCAAAATTGGGGAATCCGCATAAAATTCCTGGTGGACTTTGGTGTAGCTTCCACCATGAATCTCATCGTAGGCTTGCACACCATGGTCCGGCAGCGGACGACCATGTACCTGGCGTCCATCCAACTCCCATCCGTAGGAAAACACCACCGGCATCACGACGTTGACTCCGGCTTTCTGCTGAAGGGTGTCAAGACATTTATCGACTCCCTCATCGACAAAAGACTGTGCGCTGATCTGCATGGCAATAAAGTTTTTGTTCGACGTCATATCCGGCGTCGGCTCGCCGAAAGCTGCGGTGACCGGCAGATCCGGCGAGGGGTCCGCAAAGCTACGCCGGCCTACAAGAGCCGCGGCTGAAGACATGCTCGCCGCTTTGATGAAGTTTCTCCGAGAAGTTTCCTTGTTGATTCTAGGCAATTCGTCCATTTCCATTCTCCCTGCGGCGTATTGTGGCCACAACAATCAAGGTTTTTAGTAGCGTGAGATGCTGAGTCAGAAGGCTTCGTGATGTGTTGGGTAAATTCAGACAGAGAGTCTGGGCAGGCTTCGACCTTCGCATTTCGCATTAGGGATTTACCCGCTCTTTCCGTAGCTTTGTATCAACGCCCGGCTTCGGTCGCCATGCAGAATTCCTGGGGACTGCTTTTGCGCACTCAAGCGATTGGATTCTTTCCCACTTGCTTTCATTTGACGAGGCGGATGCTAATCATTTGGTCCGACCATTGTCAACGGAAATTATGGACCCCAGTCCGCGCCAACCGGAAGATGGGTGCGTTGGTGGGTTGGGTGGAGCTTCGCTTTAACAATTGCAACCAATTCATTGAAACCTCTTCAGTTTGGGCGATTCCAGTGTTTCTTCAGCATCCATTGGCTGCGCGAACTGGGTAAAAGGAGGCAGTGACGAAACACCGAAAACCTTCCTCAACGGAATCTCCCAATTGATCACCATCGTTGCTGACTTGGGAGTTCCATGTTCCCGGTTGTCTCAGGTTTCGCAATCCAGATTGCTACGGTTGTGTATTCGATTCCGAGTTCGGTCCACTCGTCAACCAACCGCTTAAACCGATTCTGGTAAACAACCTGGCGGCGGACTGTCCTGAACGGCACTCTTGAACAAGTCGTCTGCGCGTGGCAAGTTGACTTTCGGCCACGAGTCACGGCGTGACTGGCCAGGACTTTTTCGTAGTCTCCCCGAGTTCTATGGTCTCCTTTCCGTGGACGATTGTTTCCTAGCGACAATGAGCTGACAATGCGCTTGGCATGCGCTTTATTAAACGTTTTCTTGCCATTACTCCAAGCACTCTGGAATCTCTGCGCCCAAGCAGTCGCATCGTTTGCGCTGTTTTCATCTACCCTTCAGAGGCTCCGATCCTCGAACGATATTTCCCGTTGACAATGGTCTGACAATATGCTTAGTATGTGCCTTCTTAAACGTTTTCTGGTCAGCGCCCCAAGCTACCGGGAATCCGCACTCACGAACAGCCGCAATGCCTGCCCTGCGTCCATCTCGAACGAAGGAGTCCGATATGTTCAGCCGCAAAACGGTCCTGATTTGCTTATTGACAGTTATCCCATTCACAACCAATCGCTTGGCCTCCGCGCAAGCTGTCGCCAATGCCCAGGTCCATGGGACTGTTCAGGATGCCACGGGGGCCGTAGTTATTGGCGCACGGATCAAAGCAACGCAAAATGACACTGGATACTCTCAAACAGCAGTCAGCGACAGCGGCGGAGGCTACAACCTCCTGAACCTACCTGTTGGAGCGTACAAGATCGAAGTTGCAGCGCCGGGATTCAAGGGTTACACCCGATCGGGCATCGTTCTTCAGGTAGCTAACAACGTCCAGATCAATATTCCGCTGGAGGTTGGCAACGTCTCCGAGCGCGTAGAAGTCTCCGGGGACGCAGCCATGGTGCAGACGGAAGACACGTCCATTTCACAGGTTATCGATCGGCAACGGATTGTCGACCTTCCGCTGAATGGAAGACAGGCGACTGATCTCATCGCCCTATCTGGCGGCGCGGCATCGCCACCAAACGCCGCCAGCCGCGACGTCACCAGCCACGATTATGTGAATTCCCTGGCAATCTCCGTCTCCGGCGGCCAGATCAACGGCAACAACTATCTGCTGGACGGAGCGGACAACAACGACTCACACTCCAACATCAACTTGCCATTTCCGTTCCCGGATGCTCTGCAGGAATTCAGCGTGCAAACCAACGGGATTGCAGCGCGGTATGGACTTCATCCCGGCTCGGTCGTCAACGTTGTCACGAAGTCCGGCACAAATACTTTCCATGGAGACCTATTCGAGTTCGTTCGCAATGGCGACTTCAACGCACGCAACTTTTTCGCCACCAAACAGGACAATTTGCACCGAAATCAGTATGGAGGAACAATTGGTGGTCCTATCCGGAGAAACAAGATTTTTGCCTTCGGAGGCTTCCAGGAAACAAAGAATCGGACCGCGCCCCCAAGCACCATCGCATTCGTGGCGACGCAAGCAGCACTTAATGGAGATTTCAGCGCTTTAGAGTCCGCTGCTTGCCAATCGAATGGGGTAGCGAAGCAACTGATTAATCCTTCTACAAAACTGCCGTTCGCAAATAACTTCATCAGTCCGACGCTGTTCACGACGCCCTCACTGAACCTCCTGAAGATTATTCCAATTTCTACTGATCAGTGCGGAAAGCTGACTTACGCGATTTCCAATCCGAGCAATGAGTATCAATATGTCAGCCGGATGGATTGGGTGCTAAGCGCGAGGGATTCCTTTTTCGCCCGTTATTTCATTCTCGACTATTCCAATCCGGCAATCTATACAAACAACGTTCTCACCACAAGCCGTCCCGCTCTCCTCCAGCGGTCCCAGACCATCGTTCTGGGCGACCAGTTCACCATCAGTCCTACCATAATCAATTCTTTACACATTGATTTCTCGAGGCTTGCGGTTAACCGCTCCAACCCCTCCAATATGCCCACGCCGGTTGGGTTGGGAGTAAACATGTACAACGGATCTCCCAACTACATCCAACTTTCAGTAAGCAACTTCTTTTCGGTTGGCGGCGGCTCCAACGCTACGGCCAATTTCATCCGCAATCAATGGCAATACGCCGATGACCTGGACTGGATTCGAGGCCGCCACCACTTTAGCTTTGGTGGCGAGTTCATTGCCAACCAGATGGATGAAACCAACCTTCAGTTTGCGAATGGCAACTTTTCCTTCAACGGTGCTCAGACAAATTCGGGACTTGCGGACTATCTTTTGGGACAAGTCTTTCAACTGACTGATTCAGGTCTTGTCGTGATAGGACTGCGTGAGAAGTACTACGCGCTCTACTTTCAAGATGATTTTCAATTAACGAAGAGACTCAACGTCCACGCGGGCGTTCGATGGGAACCATCTGTTCCGGAACATGACGCAGCCGGGCGCGGCAACCACTTCTCACTCCCTGCTTTCATCGCCGGAACCAAGACCACGGTTTACCAGAGCGCACCGCCTGGATTGCTCTTCCACGGCGACCCCGGAATTCCGAGCGCCTACGCGAACGGCAGCTGGGATGACTTCGCTCCTAGGGTAGGATTCGCTTGGGATCCGACGGGGAGCGGGAAGGAGAGCGTTCGCGCTTCCTACGGCATCTTTTTTGATCAACCTGAGTCGTACACTAATAGGGACTTTGCGCTTGCCTCGCCATGGGGAAACCAGATCACTCTGACTTCCCCTGCCGGAGGTTTTGTAAATCCTTTCGCATCGTATCCCGGAGGCAACCCCTTCCCTTTCTCCTACCCACCGAGCAAAAGTTCAGTCTTCCCCACCGGGGCTGCCTACATCAATCTCCCTCTCGGTCTCCACCACCCCTACATGCAGCAATGGGGTCTGAGCCTGGAGCGCCAGCTAAGAGACGACTGGTTCATTACAGCAAACTATATCGGCAACAAGGCAACCCATTTGCGGTCTTCAACTGAAGAGGACCCCGCGATTTACATTCCGGGGAATTCGACGACCGGCAACACCGCCCAACGCCGCACTCTTGCCCAGCTAAACCCCGCAACAGGCGCTTATTATTCGACGATTACGCTCATGGATGATGGTGTCAATACCAGCTACCACGCACTCAAGTTGACCGCCCAGCATCGCCTAAGTCACAAATACACTGTGCTTGCCTCTTACACATATTCTCATTGTTTGCAGGATACGGAGCCTCTGAGCAACAGGGTAACCGGAAACAACGAGTCCAACCCCTACAACCGAAAAGCCGACTACGGGCCATGTGACTTCGACCTGCGGCATAACCTGGTAGGCTCGTTTCTCTACCAGGGCTTCAACTTCACGAACCAGAGGGTGAACTTCATTGCTGGAGGCTGGTCGCCATCCTTCTTAGTTTCTTACTACAATGGATACCCGTTCAGCCCCCTGACCGGCACGGATGCCTCCCTTTCGGGCGTGGGTCTTGATCGCCCAAATGCCATCGCTGGAGCTAATCCCTACCTGAGAAACAAGAAGACCCTGCTGTGGATTAATCCTGCAGCGTTTGTTAAGAATGGCCCAGGCACTTTCGGCACCACCGGCATGAACTCGCTACTGGGTCCTCACTATATCGACTCAGATGTAAGTCTCGTTAAACTCTTTAATATTCACGAGCAACAACAGTTGCAGTTGCGCTTTGAGTTCTTCAATGTTTTCAACCACACAAACTTCGCGGCTCCGGTAAACTCCTTCAGCTCGTCGAGTTTCGGCCAGATCCAAGCCTCAAACCCGGCTCGAATTCTGCAGTTCGCAGCAAAATACGCCTTTTGACCGAAGCACCAAGGTCCCCTTATTTGGTGTCAACGAACGCCAGTTGAAGCTTGTGGAGAAACGAAAGGACGCTCATGGATTCGAAATGGACGCCAGGAATTACTCGGAGAAAGTTCCTTCAATCGGGTGTCGGTCTCGCTGCTGCTGCTGCGGCGCCAAAGCTGTGGGCCAACGTCTCGGAGGCGGGAGCCCAGGTCAACTCAGATAGGATGATTGGCATCCAAATCGGGGCAATTTCCTTTGTCGACGAAGGTGTGAACAAGGTTCTGGACATTTTGCAGGAGCGTGGTCATGTGAACACGCTCTTCCTGTCCGCATTCACTTATGACCTGGGGACGGGCGGCAGACAAGTCCCGAGTCGCCCGCTTCCCGACCATGGCAAGCAAGAGTATGACAAGTTTCATGGCGGCAACTTCGCAACGCCTCACCCTCGGTTCTATGCCGATACGGTCTTGAAAGACACGAAGGCGCCGGATCACGGCAACTTGGACATCCTCGAAATGGTGCTCCCAGAAACCAAGAAGCGGGGGATAAGGGTCTACGCTTGGAACTACAACATCTGGCGCAGAGACATCCCACACATCGAAGAGTTGGAAGAGGTCGACATCAACGGCAAACGGGCTGCAACCTGTTGCGCATACAACACTGACTATCGAAATTTTGTCGTCGACCTGACACGCGATCACTGCGCTTCCTATGACATTGACGGGGTGATGTGGGGCGCCGAACAGCAAGGTCCGCTGAACAACATCATTGGAGCCAATGCAGGCGGCTGGAATGTTCCCATCACCTGTTTTTGTGAGTTTCACCGCAAGGCGGCCAAAGAGCGGGGGATCGACGTTGATCGGGCCATCGAAGGCTATCAGAAACTGCTCGCCTTTACAGTTCAGGCTCGGGCGGATAAGCGCCCTACAGATGGCTATTTCGTTGCGTTCTGGCGAATCATGGTCGACTATCCGGAAATCCTCGCTTGGGAAAAGCTCTGGAATGACGGGAAAAATGCAACTTATGCCGATATCTACAAGACTGCCAAGAGCGTGAGATCTAACCTCCAAGTTGGCTTCCATATCTGGCACACTAACTCATTCAGCCCCTTCTTTCGTGCCGAGCAGGATTTTGACCGGTACTCTCACTACGCAGACTTCCTGAAGCCAGTACTCTACAACAACTGTGCCGGACCCCGTTATGCGAATTACCTAAACAAAGTCGATTCGACGATTTTTCACGACGTGCCGAAAGACGAACTGTTGAAGCTGAACAATCTCTGGCTCAACTACGATGACATGTCGCCAGAGGAAATGTCGTTGGCAAAGATTCCTAAGGATGGACTCCCTGCTGAATATGTCTTTCGCGAAACTAAGCGCGCGCTCGAGGATGTAGAACGCAAATGCAAGATATATCCGGGAATCGATATCGACATTCCTACCGCCAGTGGCGACAAGCAGACAGAGCCCGAGGATGTCTACGCTGCAACGGCCGCTGCATTCAAAGCCGGCGCCGAAGGCGTCATCTTCTCCCGAAAGTACTCGGAAATGCGTCTGGCAAACCTTTCTGGCGGAGGAAGGGCCGTCAAAGAACTCCGAACTTAGCCGAATGATTCCAGGCCTGTCTGTCGCTCTCGATGTCGCCGGCAAGAGGCGAGAATCGTAGGCTAGGTCAATCCGACATTGGTCGACTGTGCCACTTCTCCGACTTGAGATTTACTTCTGAATCTTCTGCTCCTCCCAATTGTCAATGCTTATCAGTATGTGAGTGCGGTGAAGATGTTTTGGGGGCAATTACGCGAGCTTGCCTCTTTGAGTCTGAGTCGAGCCGATTTCCCAGGTAACAGGCTATACATCTCTCCTAAATGGGAAATGGACAATTCACTAACGCAAGACTTGCAGCACCAACGAAGGAATTCCATGAGCAGTGTTGGCTCCGGCATTGACGTTCGTTTCTCCCTGACTTACCGTTACCAACAGATATTGACGCCCGAGGCAATGGCCTTTGCGGTAGGTCTTCAGCGTACATTCAACGGCAGGCGCAAAGAGCTGCTGCATGCCCGCGCGGCGCGGCAAGCTCGCCTTGATTCTGGTGAGCGTCCCGACTTTCTGCCGGAGACCAAGCACATCCGCGATGCGGCGTGGACCGTTTCGCCCTTGCCTGCCGACCTGCTCGATCGGCGCGTTGAGATCACCGGACCCGTGGAACGCAAGATGATCATCAACGCGCTGAACTCAGGCGCCAAGGTCTTCATGGCCGACTTTGAAGACTCCACGACACCGACCTGGACCAATTTGATGGAAGGACAGATCAATCTGTACGACGCGGTGCGCCGGACCATTACCTATGACGATTCAGCAACAGGCAAGCACTACGAACTCGTGGAAAATCCGGCAGTACTGTTCGTGCGCCCACGCGGTTGGCACCTAGTAGAGCAGCACGTGCTGGTGGATGGCGAGCCAATGAGCGCTTCCATCTTTGACTTCGCGCACTATGCCTTTCACAATGCCACGGAGTTGCTAGCGCGCGGCACCGGCCCGTATTTCTATCTGCCCAAGCTTGAAAGCCATCTTGAAGCACGGCTCTGGAACGATGTCTTTGTGGCAGCGGAGAGCCAACTCGGGATTCCTGCCGGCTCGATCAAAGGAACCGTGCTAATCGAGACCATTTTGGCGACGTTTGAAATGGATGAGATTCTATGGGAACTGAAGGATCACTCCGCAGGCCTGAACTGCGGCCGCTGGGACTATATATTTTCCTACATCAAGAAGTTTGCCGGCGATAAGTCGCTGGTGCTGCCGGACCGCTCACAGGTCACTATGACCACGCACTTCATGCGCAGCTATTCCAAGCTGGCCATCAAGACCTGCCATCTTCGCAACGTGAGCGCGATGGGGGGCATGAGCGCGCTGATTCCGATAAGAAACGACGCTGAAGCGAACGAGCGGGCGCTGGCCGGAGTCCGAGCAGACAAGGAGCGCGAGGCGACGGACGGTCACGACGGAACCTGGGTGGCCCATCCCGGCCTGGTGCCCATCGCCATGAAAGTCTTTAACCGCCTGATGCCCCAGCTCAACCAGATTGATAAGCAACTCGCCGACTTCACCTGCACAAGCGAGGATTTGCTGCGTCCGCCGGCAGGCACCCCGACCGAGGCCGGAGTCAAGTGGAACATTGCCGTTGGTCTTGGCTATGTCGAATCGTGGCTGCGCGGCAACGGCTGCGTTCCTTTATTTAACCTGATGGAGGACGCGGCTACTGCGGAGATAAGCAGAGCGCAACTGTGGCAGTGGGTCCATCACGGCGCCATTCTCGAAGATGGTCGAACCCTGACTGCGGAGATCTGCGACTCCCACATCGAGGAAGAGTTGGCGCGGGCCAAAAGGGCGGTCGATGCGACACGCTATGAAGCCTATGTTCAGGCGGCCTCGCTGATACACGACCTGATTGTTTCGCCCCGCTTTACCGAGTTCCTGACCGTCCCGGCCTATGCGCGCATTCTTTCGCAAGAGACTTGAGATAGTTCCAGCCGAGCCGCCAGGTCGGAATTCGATCCCGGTCCCGTATGCAGCTTGGTTTCTTAACCCAAATTTCAATTTTGAAGTCTTGATTTGGATCCTCGGGATCGGTCATCAGTATGCCAACAGGACTCAGATCAAACTTTCGCGAGAGTCCGAGCTCGCATGGAAGGCAACATCATTATGATCCGTGACGAAGATACATTCGAATACCACTCATCCAACCCTCCTGGGAAGATTTCGATCGCCGCGACCAAACCTTGCCTTACGCAACGAGATCTCAGTCTGGCCTACACCCCTGGGGTGGCAGCGCCCTGTCTGGCAATCCACCGGGAGCCGGATCTCGTTTACAAGTACACCGCCAAGGCGAATCTTGTCGCTGTCATTTCGAATGGAACCGCTGTTTTAGGGTTGGGGAACATCGGTCCGGCGGCAGGCAAACCGGTGATGGAGGGGAAGGCAGTCCTCTTCAAACGCTTCGCGGACATCGATGTCTTTGATCTTGAGTTGGCAGCAAATGATCCTCAAGATGTCATTCGTGCATGCCAGATGCTCGAGCCGACGTTCGGCGGAATCAATCTGGAGGATATCAAAGCACCCGAATGCTTTGTCATTGAGGAAGAGCTGCAAAAGACACTCAATATTCCGGTATTTCACGACGATCAGCACGGCACAGCGATTATTTCCGGCGCCGCGTTGCTCAATGGACTGGAGGTAGCAGGTAAAGAGATAAGCCGCGCTCGGATTGTTGTGAATGGCGCGGGTGCGAGTGCGATTGCATGTGCCGAGCACTTCATCGCCCTCGGGGCAATTCGCGAAAACATCCTGATGTGTGACTCCAAAGGAGTTCTCTATGAAGGGCGCCAGGAGGGGCTCAACCCTCAAAAAGAGCGGTTCCTGCGAAAGACAAAAGTTCGCACGCTTTCCGAGGCCCTGGCCGACGCCGATGCCTTTATCGGCCTTTCGACAGCAGATTGTGTAACGGCTGAAATGCTGCAACCAATGGCGCCGCGCCCACTTATCTTTGCCCTGGCAAACCCGAATCCTGAGATTTCTTATACAGCGGCACTGACGGCAAGGCCCGACGCGATTGTCGCTACCGGCAGGTCAGACTACCCGAACCAGGTAAATAATGTCCTCGGTTTCCCTGGAATCTTCCGCGGAGCACTCGATGCACGCGCAACCAGAATCAATGTGGAAATGAAGCTGGCCGCGACCCGAACCCTTGCCGAACTGACGAAGCAGAATGTTCCTGAATCGGTATGCAGAATTTACGGGGTTGATGACTTGAGGTTCGGTCCACAGTACATAATTCCAAAACCATTCGATCCCCGAGTGGTTGTTTGCGTAGCGGCAGCAGTCGTTGCAGCCGCGATGCAATCAGGAGTTGCTCGGGTGAACCTTGATCTGGAGAAATACCGTCGTACTCTGGAGAATCGACTAGGCAACGATCCGGGCGTAACAAGAGTTCTCATTCAAAAAGCACGCGTGCGACCCTGTCGTATCGTATTTCCGGAGGGTGAGAACCTGACTGTTCTTCGTGCTTGCCGCATACTGGTTGACGAGGAGATTGCGAGGCCCGTGCTCCTCGGGAATGCGCAAAACATTCGTGAGCGCGCGACTAGCCTTCACCTGAATCTCGCAGCATTAGAGATAGTCGAAGCCAAGAACCCTCCTAGACTGCCGCTTTACGTCGATGAGCTTTTTCGATTGCGACAGCGGAAAGGAGTCACGCGTAGTGAAGCCGAGGGACTTGTAAGAAACAGCAACATCTTGGGCGCCTTGATGGTACAACTCGGAGACGCGGATGCTCTTGTTACTGGTCTAACTACCCACTATCCGGACACCATTCGACCATTGTTACAAGTGATTCCTCTGCAGCCGGATGTGCGCAGAGTGTGCGGTTTGTACTTGGCCATAACACCTCGAAACAAGCTCTACTTCCTGGCAGATTGCACTGTGAATATTCAACCCTCGTCTGAGGATCTGGCAGAGATCGCGATCTGTGCGGCAAACACTGCCCGCCGCTTCGATGTTGAGCCTCGGATTGCGCTTCTGTCGTTCTCCAACTTTGGAAGCAGCAGACATGAAGACTCGGATAGAGTGCGCCTAGCCGTAGATATCATCCGAAAAAGACGCCCTGAACTTCTGGTCGATGGGGAGATGCAGGCGGACACCGCAGTCAGTCCCCAACGGATTGAAGAGACCTATCCATTTAGTCCGCTTCGCGGTGGGGCGAACATCCTGGTCTTCCCGAATCTGGATGCTGGGAACATCGCCTACCAATTGCTTGCATCAATGGGCGGAGCACAGTTGATTGGCCCTATCTTGATGGGACTTGCTCGACCTGTTCATGTACTTCAGAGAGACTCGTCAGCCGCTGATATCGTCAATCTTGCCGCGCTTGCCGCCATTGAAGTGCAGGAGAACTTGCGTCCCGGCCTGGCGGGTCAAGCGGATTAGTCGATTTGGTGAACGGGGGGCCAACCACGGCCAAACCGATCTTCTTACGAACAACATCCCGGCATCGTGTTTCTCGTCGGCGATCTTGTACCGTATGTGCGCTGCACAATCAGAGCGGAATCACCTTATCAACCCATGGCAGATGTCATAGGAAATTTGGTTAGATGACTTGGCCAACGAGCGAGCCTGACTGTGCCAAAACTCTTACCTTTTGAAACTGCTTGATTGGACAGTGCCGGTGATTGACACGCAAGTGTTTACGCTAGCAGCCTTCGACCCATTTTGAAACGCGGAAAGTGGGTTGCGACGCAAGCTGATTGCCGGCTTGTTGTGCCTTCTTCACGCTTCCCGACGAGGTCAGCTGTTGATCCCTTACCATGAACTGACTCTCCAGTAGCCCATGGGACGGTCGTCGCGCCCTTGGCGCAGAGGCGGTTTTGGATCTGGCTCAACAAGAAGGAGGTACGGAGATTCAACTATTGTGCGATATTTGTATCCGCCGGTGTCAGAGGGAGTTAACAAGTCTCAGAATGTCGGAGTCAATGGCATAGTGTTCGTACTTACCGACCCGAGACAGAGAATCATCATCCTTTCGAGCATGTCTAGAGCAGGCGTTCTGCAGGGCATTTTCCGGTGCCGTTTGGGTCGAAAACGGTCGGGAAGAGTACTACTTGATCAACAGCAAACTATTCGCTTTGGGTGTGCAACCCTAGCAGAGATTTGTCCCCTATATACCCCTTGGACCAGCACTAAGTATCAATGCTTCGTAGGGAAACACATGTTCCCCTACCTTTTCACCGTGTTTTTATCCTGGGACCTCGAGGCTGATTTTTGTGTATTTTCAAGATGGGGATCACAGAAGTAACATTGCCTGGGAATCGGAGTAACTGGAGCGGCTGGAGGGCCTGCGACGGTATCGGCGGCGGCAGAGAGGATCATTCAGCGACTGATAGATTTATCGATCAACCACCTGCCGGACTCGGGAACATCATCCCTGCGATTGTTCTGCATCAAAAAATCCCACTTCTCCAATCCCTTCCATCTATCCCTGGTCAACATATATATGTAGTGCTGGATCCGCGCTGGTTGAACAGTGAGCTACACGACCATCAGTGATCACTGGATAGTATGCCGTCGCTAGTGACCCCATGTCCGACAACTCGATTAGTTCGTAGTGAGCCGATGGAGAGAGTGGGTCATGGAGAGCCGGCCAGCGCGTGATTCATGAAGCTGCTGTCCTGGCTGGCGATGAGCATGTGAGCGGCGACAGGGATTTTCCGGCGCGGGCGCGCGAGGTGTTGTGTTTCCGGCAGGACGGAGAGACCTGGTCATATCGTTCTTCTCGCCCAGGATGCGCGCCGACATGTCTGCAGCACTGGTGCTCACCGATGAGAACTGGAAGCGCCGGCCGGGATATTCCTTGAGGGTAATTCCTCCGGCAGATGCCGATTCAACAGTGCCGGATATCTCGTCAACCGGCTCGGTGTAATGCCGGTCGGTCATGCGGATGACAGACTCGCGTGTCTTCTTCACCCGTGCCAGGATCTTCTCGTACTCGATCTCGAGTTCGGTGTTGCCCTGTGCCTGTCTGCCGATCTTCTGCCGGTAGGTGTTGTACTCCCGTGAGTAGGGAGCTACATCGGCCAGGATGGACATTTTCTGGATGTCTGGATAATCTTCTGGGTTGACGTCTTTCAGTTCTGGATGGAGTGCAGCATAGCCCTCGCCGGGGAGCCAGGAGACTGCGGTGTTGGGGATCTCGTTGGCCTGGGGAGAGAAGGTCTCGTGTTGAACGAAGCGCCGGAAGGGTTCGGTATATCCGAAGTGTTCCTTCATGGACGGGGATGGTCCTACGCCGGCGCCCAGTTCCTTCTCGTAGTAACGACGGGGGAAGCTGTCTATCTGTCTTGATCCCTGGTAATCAACTTCTTTACCAAGACTGTTGGTGTCGGGCCTTTGGTGGGAGATCGTCTTGAGCTCATGATCATCGTGGAGTTAAATTTAACGCCGCCTGAATTTACTTGACAGGCGGCGTTCATTAGGAGTAATACTCACATGAGTATGCTCATAAACAATCAGGAAGACTTCAATCGGGTCAACCGCCAGGTCTGGGGCCAGCTTTTCGGCTTGTTTATCCAGAAGGGCCGTGAGAAAGGGAGCCGTTCAGTAGAGGAAGCATCCGGGGCGGCCGGCATGGAACAGTCTGAATGGCTGGCCGTCGAGGCCGGTCGAGTTCCAGAGACCGCGGCGCAGCTGCGTTCGATGACCGGCGCCCTTGAGTTTAGCGATGCGCAGCTGGCAAACGTGACCTGCCTCTGCAGGGGTGCCTGGGAACAGTAAACCTACCCTGCCGCCACCCCGGACCTTCCGGGGCACTGGCGGCGGGTACTCACAATCCCATATGCTCACTTCCAGAGGGAGGAGGTGAGTCAGATCAAGAAGAAGGAAGGAACAGGGATAAAACGCGCGAACATCAATATTCCAACGGAGCTTCACAACAGTTTTAAGGCCACAACCGCAGCCCAGGGCCTCGAAATGACGGTCGTGCTTCTGGAGTTCATCCAGGGCTACGTCGCCAAGCATGGATCCACCACTCTGCAGAAGAAGGGACGGCGCGCATGACACGCGCCGCCCTTTATATGAGGGTCAGCACCGTTGACCAGCATCCTGAGACGCAACTCCTTGACCTGCGCCAGATGGCCGCCCAACGCGGCCTCGATATCGTGCATGAGTACACCGATCGGATCTCCGGCGTGAAGGCCAAGCGGCCGGGACTCGATGCCATGATGACGGATGCCCGTCGCGGCCAGTTCGATGTTGTCCTGGTCTGGGCCTCTGACCGGATCGCCCGGTCGGTGAAGCACTTCCTCGAGGTCCTCGACGAGCTAAATCGTCTCCAGATCGAGTACGTCAGCTTCCGGGAGAATATCGATACCGGCGGCCCGCTGGGCCGGGCCATCGTGATCATCATCGGAGCAGTCGCCAAGCTGGAACGCAACCTGATCATCGAGCGGGTGCGCGCCGGCATGCGGCGCGCCCGGCTCGAAGGCCAGCACATCGGCAGAAATCCATTGGTCCTGGATAACCTCGCCATCCAACGAGACCGTCAGCATGGCCAGAGTATCCGTCAGATCGCCAAAGGCCACCGCATCTCAACGGCTACTGTGCAACGAGTGCTTCGAAAGCCGCCGACCCCAGTCCAAGTACTGGAAGCACTCGAGAAATCGGCATGAACCGGGCCCCTTTTGCCCTGTGACAAAGGGCTCCAAAAACCCGCACCGTAAACCCCAATCAAATCACCGGACGATCGGCCAGATTCGAGCGTGTCAAAAGGTGTGGGTTTAGGTACATCATGGAGCTTCTCCAAACACTGCTCCACGCCGCTCGCTGCCCAGCATGGTCATCAGGATCGCCAGAACAAAGACGATAGCGGCGGTGGCAGCCAACGCGTCAGAGTAGCGGCCATTGCGAACAAACGCCGCCTCGAGATAAACGACGACGCTGGCCAGCAAGACTCCACATTGATTGCCCAAACCGGGCAACGATCCCCGGATCGAGTCGGGAGAAAGTTCGGACAAGTGAGCGGGCAGCACTCCCCAGGCTCCCTGCACGCAAAACTGAATGAGGACTGCACCGGCGATGAGGAGAGGAAGCGAATGCGAGAACGCCCACATTGGAATGACGCAGAGACCACCGACGAGAGCAAGCACGATCGACCGGCGGCGGCCGAACTTGTCAGAAAGTGTACTGACTGACAGGGCGCCCGCTATGCCGCCAACCATGGAAAGCGCGGAGAGGAAAGCTCGTTCCTTGGCTGGGATTCCCCACTGGCGCTCGAGAAAAGTCGGATACAGATCCTGGGTGCCATGGGAAGTCATGTGCATGGTCATCATGAAGAGCGTGACGTACGCCAGGAGTTTCCAGTTCTGGGTAAGCGTACGCCAAAGGGCACGCCAGTTCTTTTGATGCGTGCGCTTCCATACGTCTGACTCACCTACGTTGAAAGCAACAAAAACGGCAGCCGCCAGGGCGGGCAGGGGCCCGAGGAAGAAGAGCGGGCGCCAGGAGAATCGGTCGTATAAGAGAAAATAAGAGGCTGCCGCGAAGAGGTAACCAACTGCGTAGCCCTCCTGAAGTAGTCCGGAAAGTACGCCGCGCAGTCGAATGGGAACCTTCTCCATAGCCAGCGAAGCGCCAACGCCCCATTGACCACCCATGACGATCCCGAAGACGGCGCGAATGACAATGAATTGAATGAACGTGTGAGCGAGACCGGTGAAGATCTCAATAACGGCGAACGCGAGCAAGTTGATAGTGAGCGGAATCCGCCGACCATAGCGGTCGGCAATCAGCCCGAAGATAAACGCCCCGACCGGACGCAGTGCCAAAGTTGCCGTAAGCGCCAGCGCTATCGTCTTATCGTCTTTAGAGAAGCTATGACCGATGGCCGTGAGGCTGAAGACTACAAGGAAGAAGTCGAACCCATCGAGTGCCCAGCCCGCGAATGCACACAGGAACGAGCCTAACCACGGATCACGTGCTTGAGATGAGCTTCGGAAGGGAGTGGCGGAGGCGACCATTGAATACCGAGGAGAGGAGAGAGTCCCAACACCCGGAAAGCTGAAGCATAAGGCACCAACCTAACTTCAGCGTCCCGGGTGTCGGCACAAGATACTATTTGACTCATGTGAAGCGAAATGTAACCTACGCGAGATTTAACTTCTGAATCGCGGAGCCTACGGCTTTGAGGTTGGCCAACTTCATCTCAGAGTATTTGCGTGAGATGAGAACGCCGTCGGCTCCTCCGCGGAACGCTGCGAGGACGGCATCCTCCGTTCCGGACGGCGTGCACTTGCTATGGTTTTCTGCCGTGGGGATGTCGACGTCGATTCCCGGCCAAAGCTGCGTTTTGGTTCCCTGGAGCCCTTCGTGTGCGCGCTTTGTCTCGCGGTAGACATAGTCGGCGGAGAGGCCGGTAAACGGAATTTCTGCCAGGCCTCTTTCCTGGTAATCCAGCACCCGGTAGTGGAAGTCGAGCAATTCCTGTTTGGGAACATCGCCGAACATGGACGAACCGACGTTGTCGACGTAGTCGGCCATACGTTCACCGCCGCAGTTGTGATAGATGACGATCTTGAGAAAGTCGGAGTGCGGCGCAATAGCCGCCAGGTCCTGCTCGGCACGATAGATGGGATTGAATGAGTTGTTATGCCAGATATGCCAGCCAACCTGGATGGATGGTTTGATCGACTTGATCTTTTCGTAGATCGCGGCATATGTTTCACGGAGGCTGTCGGTCCAGAGCATCTCCCATGCGAGCAACTCCGGATACCGCAGCATCAGGCGCCACATCGTGACATAGTATCCGTCGACCGGTCGTTTGCCTTGATGCGAAGCGGCGACGAATTTCTGCATTTCGAGAAAGCCCTGGCGAGCGCGATCCGGATCGATGCCACGCGCTTTCGCCTTAGCGATGCAGTACTGGCAGAAGCAGGTAACGTGGCCGCCTTCTGCACGGCCGTGACTGGCGCCGAGCATGTTGGAGAAAGCGCCCTGGCGCTCCGATCCCCACATGATGCCGTCGATATCGTAGGTTCGCGCCCAGTTCTCCGACATGCCGAGAAGCCAGTTGCGATAGTTCGGATTGTTAAAGCATAGAGTCGCGGCGTTATCACCCGATAACTCTTTTTCTTCGAGCTGCTGAATATTGGGCAAGCCCTTAAGGAATACATCCTCGAACCAGCAAATGGTTTTCATTCCGCGCTTGCGGGCGGAGGGTAGCACCTCTTTCAGCACGTCGTAGTTGCCAAAGTCAGGCGCGCGAAAGTCCTTGAAGACCGTATCGGAAAAGTACTTCGGATTCACCTCCGTGAAGCACCCGCCACGGAACGTGTCTGTGTCATACGCCTGCTTGCCGTGATCGGGCAGCGGCTGGCCCGGCACCTGGCGTCCCGCAATCCCGCGTCCATAAGTGAAAGTTGCAACGAACAAAGTGTTGATTGCAGCATCCTGTTGAAATTCGTCGAGTGCCTTCTCGACCCCCTCGTCGACGAAGGACACTGCTCCCACTTGGAGTCCGACCATCTTTGAAGTGACCGGCGCGGCTGCAGCGTGCGAAGCCGGTACTGCCGTTGCCAAGGCTGCAGCGGATGCGCTTTGAATGAATGTTCTTCTGTCCATGGTGATTTCTCTCCAACGTAAATTTAGTCAAGGCCCAGAATGCGGGCGGGGTTTTTCTTCGACATCACGTCAATTTCAGCAGAAGTGAAGCCTTCTCTTCCCAGACCTTTGAAGAACGAAATCAGGCCGTCCGGATGCGGCGGATTCGCCGGATGCCCCATATCGCTCGATAGAACACACTGATCAACGCCCACAGCGCGAATCGCCTGGGCGTAATCGGCGAATTCGAACTCCTTGAAAGGACCGATAAGTCCGTTATAAACGAATTCAATCCAAGCTCCGTTGGATGCCGCTTCCTTCATCTGACCTATTTGCATATGAATTGGAGCAATCATGGCATGAGTGACTACGATCTGATGAACACCTTGTCGATGTGCTTCCTGAATCAGCAAGAGAACTTCTTTTGAGGTTGAATGCCCTGTTTCTAGAATCAGGTTATGACGGGCGATTACCTCCAATACATTCTTCACCTCCGGCAGAAGTTCGCCGTTCCTTGATAAAGATACAAACGGCCGAGAGTGATTTGAGTGGCGGACCTGTGCTTCGGTGTCAAACGATCCCATCCAAACAAAGCGCCCTGCTCCCCCAGTGACTCTGGCCATATGATCGACCGCATGAGGATTCATGCCACCCACCGGGAGATTGAGGGTAACGCCGCCAAATATCTCGATCCCCGGCACCACTTTGCGGGCCAGATACGCAAGACCGGCCGTAGGTTCAAAGTGGTTCTTGAGAACAATTCCGCGCATTCCCTGTTCCTTTGCGAGATGCGCGAGATCCAACGCGTCAATGGTCCGGGCAACGCTGTCAGGACCACAGTGGCAGTGGATATCGATTACCCCGGTCAGGGGCAGCTCCGAAGGGTCTGAGGTCATTGAAGTCCCAGTGGCAAATATTGTTGTAACAAGGCCCTGAAGAGCATTAGACGATCCCTATCTCGCGAAGTGCATCACCGACAGCTGCCAGGTTTGTCAGCTTCATCTCGGAATATTTGCGTGAAATTACCAGCCCCTTTGCACCTCCGCGAAAGCACGCCTTTGTGCATTCGTTTACAACCGGCGGACTGGACCGGCTGAATTGCAGATCCACGTTGGCAATATCGACGTCGAGCCCCGGCCAGATCTGAGCATTGGTACCCTTCACACCTTCGACTGCGCGCTTTGTCTCTCGATAGACATAATCCGCGGAGAGACCCGTGTATGGAAGCTCTTCGTAGCCTCTTTCTCTCAGATTCATTATCCGATATTCGAATTGCAACGCTTCGTCGATGGGCATGTCGCCGTAGATCGTTTTGCCGGCACTGGTAATGTAGGTTTCCATCCGCGTGCCGCCCAGGTTGTTGTAAACCGTAATCTTCATGAAGTCAGAGTATTTGCCGATCTCAGCCAGGTCAGTCTGTGCGCGAAAGAAAGAACTAAAACTCAGAGCATGCCAAACGTGCCAACCCACCTTTGCTTCCGGACGGATTGCCTTCGTCTGCTTGTAGATCGCTTCATAGGTCTCGTGAACGCTGTCGTTCCACATCGTCTCCCAGGCCAAGACCTCCGGATAACGGAACAGGATGCGCCACAGAGTAACGTAGTAACCGTCGTTCGGCCTCTCTCCTCCACGACAGGTTTTCACCCACTTCTCAAGCGCGTGAAAACCCTCGAAGGCGCGCGCCACATTCACACCTCTCGACTTTGCCTTTTCCTGGCAGAACTGGCAAAAGCACGTCACCCGTGCCGGATCATTTCCATTGCGGTTGTGCACAGACTCCACCATGTTTCCGAATGCTCCATACCGTTCGGAGCCCCACATGATGCCGTCTATGTCATACGACTTGACCAAGTCTTCCTGCAATGCCAGCCAGAATTTATGGGTGTCCGGATTGTTAAAGCATACGGTCTGCGCATTTTTTCCATAGAGATCGCGCTCCTGGAATTTCTCTATGTCGGGAATGGTCGATCCAAAGACATCCTCGCTCCATGCGTAGACCTTCATGCCGCGCTTCTTTGCAGCAGGGATCACCAACTCGAGGCAGTCTACATTGCCGTAGTCTGGAGCCTTTACCGGTTTGAGCGCGGTGTCCTTGTAGTACTGCAAATGGGGCGTCGCGTAAACACCGCCATGGCCCTTGGAGAAGTCCTGATCCTGCTGTACCCCGTGATCCGGAAACGGATGACCTTTAAGCTGCCTGCCAGTTATGCCGGTGCCGTAACTGAATGTCCCCATGAAAAGGGCGTTTACTCCGCCCTTTTCCTGGAGGATGTCCAACACCTTCTCAGTACCTTCATCGAGAAAGGAAACGGCATCGATCTGAATTCCGATGACAGGTTTATCAGGCAAGCTGGTTGCTGCCGCTGCCTGCACAGCACCCGTCACTGGACTCGGTGCGGAATGAAGCCCTCTGAGAGGCTGTGCAAAGCCCGTTCCCAATGCAGCAACAGCAGAGCCTGCACCGGCTAGAAACCTTCGACGATCGATTCCTGACATGATATTCCTTCCCTAAAAGTAAATCTTCGCTGCCGCCTGGAAGATTCGATTTGCGTTGAGAGTGCTTGTTACCTTACCGGCCGAAGACGATCCGATGGTTGCATTGGGAGCGGAGAACGTTGGGTGATTGGCCAGATTAAAGCTCTCAAAACGCATCTCCAACTGCCTGCTCTTCGAATCGCCCAGTGCAAAAGTTCTCTTGATAGTTGTATCCAGATCAATCAATCCGTCGGCGCGCAGGACGTTGCGCCTTGAATTGCCGTAGGTATATTGCGTCGGGGATACGAACGCTGTTGGGTCGAACCACTTAGCCGGAGTCGGGCCCGAGAGTTTGCCGCTCGCGATGCGGTTTGGCCATTGACCGGAGACGCCTGTATTCGCAACGTCACTTGAGAGGGTCGGCGTGAAGGGCTGACCGGTGCGGTCAACAAAGACGCCGGCAAGCTCCCATCCACCGACTATTGCGTTTACCACTCCGTTGCTGCTATTCAAGAAGGTTTGGCCTTTTCCAAAAGGAAGCTGATAGACAGAACTGATGGTCAGGTTATTGGTTATGTCGTAGCTGCACAAGCCATAGTTCTGACCCAGAAGCGTCAACGTTGGCGGCCCGCTTTCCACTGAGCCATTGTCCATGCACTTGGCCCGCGTGTAGGAAACAAGTGCATAAACTCCCGCCCCCATTCTCTTTTCCAGAGTTACCTGGAGCGCGTTATAGTTGGCAACGCCGTCGCTCAAACTGATGCCCGCTGCTCCCCATTGCGGAAAAGGCCTGCGGCTCTGAACGTTTCCAGGACCCGGTGTCGGAACATTTTCAGGAACGCTGATCAATTGGTTATGTATAGTTCTGTTTCCGGAGTAACCGAGGTTGAGCGACATGTCCTTCAGAAGCTGTCTTTCAACCGCAAAGCTATATTGATACATCAAAGTGTGATTCATATTGACCGGAGCCGACGAGATTGCCGGTTGTTGACAACTGGCCAAGGCCGGACCGACGCTACCGGGCCAGTTCGAGCCTGTGCAGGGTGAGCCGGGATTTGGATTGGCAGCGACAAGGGACGATCCCACCCACTGGAAAGGGTTGGACCAAAAAAACTCGCCTGTCGCGGCGGAGTTGACGAAAATGGGGCTTGCGGCTGGATTGGTAATTGTTTGCTGGATCATGATCGGAGGGACGTGGGCCCATTGAAGCGACATGTTGGTATCCAGAAACACCGGGAAAAGTCCATACGCCGCGCGAATAACGGTACGATTATTTCCGCCCGGGCGCCAAGCAAGTCCTACACGCGGGACATACAAGCCCGGCCCCGTCTTCCGGATGGACTCCGGCAGATGAAGTGCAGCGGTTCCCTCAATTCTGTCGCTGAAGAGCGGGATAAGCTGGGCAGTCTCCGGCTGCGCTGTTGGATCGAGCAACGCTCCGGCGCCGTTGGTGGGAACAATGACACGGCCTTTTGCTGAATTGTTGAAGCCTGTGGTTGTAGCCGGCTCGAATGCGGAAGTCTCCGAGTCGACTCCCCGGAAGAAGGGATTGTATTCCCAGCGCATGCCCAGGTTCAAAGTTAGACTGCTGCTAAGGCGATAATTGTCCTGAATGAAGGCTGCCCATTGAATCGCCTGATTTCCATAAAGAGTAAGTGGATACGAACGAGTGATCGTCGCCGGAAGTCCAAGCAGGTAATCGGCAAAAGCGTCTCCAGTAAATTGCGTGGTAAAGCCAAACACGCCCTCCTGAGACTGGCCATTGAAAAAGCTGTGCCTTTGCACCCACATCTGGCCGCCGAACTTCACATCATGTTTCCCTTTTGTGTAATTCAAACTGTCGGCATATTGCCAGGTGCGAATTCTGTTCGACTTTGGATTGTTTCCATTCCCCGAACCATTGAAGGCCGAGTAGCCCGAGAGAGTGATATACGGAAAACTCGGGCTCTGATCCACCACGTCGTACCCCTGAATGGCCGCATTCTTGTCAAAGTTCGTGCCGGCAAGGATGGCGCTGAAAAGAAAGTAATCCCGATAGTAGGAAGCTCGTGCTTCGTTGAGCCAATGGCTTCCGAACAAGTGCGTTTCACTGAAGGCAAGATTCTGCGCCCTGCTGCCCAACGATTGAGATTTCAGGGCCGGGAATTGATTAGGATCGGTCTCCTGGTTATCGGCAATGGAATAGCGCCCGAACAGATGGTCGGTGGCTGAGAGTGCCGCATCGATTTTAAGATCGCTCTTGGCAATATTTAACCCCTGCGCGGCGTTGAAATTTGCCTGACCCTGGGTCGGCATATATGGCAGGAAGAATGTGGCCTGAGGGGAGATGAGGCCGGGAGGAATCAAGTTGCCTGCGAAAGCGGCGCCAGTAAACGGGTTCTTGATTGTCTTGCTGAATTGCCCAGTGCGCATGGCGTCTGTTGGCACGATATCCGCGAAAGTTATGCCTTGCGTCTGGCGCGAGGCTTCAAGGTCGACAAAGTAGAAAATCTTGTCCTTCTTGATCGGTCCGCCAGCGGTGCCGCCGAACTGATTCCGCTTCAGAACGTTCTTGGATGTGACCGCAAAGTAATTGTGGGCGTCAATGATATCGTTGCGGATGAATTCATAGAGCGTGCCGTGTAACTCGTTGGTGCCACTTTTCATGTTCACACTTACTACGTTGGGAGTATGACCATACTCCGCCGGCATGTTGGCCGAAAAGACCTTGAATTCAGAGAGCGCGTCTACGTTGGGCTGGACGTTGGTTCCGCCCTGTTCGTACTCCGTGATATCCGCGCCATCCATCAACCAGCCATTCCAAATGAATCCGGTCCCGTTGATTTGCACATTTACGACCGAAGCGCGAAGAGACCCTCCGCCGGTAATCGAGCCCTGGCCACCCGGCGTGTAACTAGCGCCCGGTACCAGCGCGACCAGCTGCCAGAAGTTGCGTCCGTTCAGGGGCGTGCTCTCAATCGACTGGTTTTGCACGACCTGGCCGACGGATGAATCGTCGGTAGTCAGCAACGGGACCTCTTCAGTTACGGTAACTTCCTCGGTTCTTGATCCAACCGTCAACGTGAGATTCACCACTGCCGATTGATTCACCTGCAATGTGATGGAGGGAATAACGAGGGTCTTGAAGCCCCCGGACGAAGCGCTAATCTTGTATTTCCCAATAGGAAGATTGGTGATGATGTAGTGGCCGTCCGCGCCGCTCTGTACAGTGCGACTTTGTCCCGTATCTATTTGGGTCGCTACAACCGGAGCATCTGGAATGACTGCCCCTTGAGCATCTTGCACGGTGCCAGAGAGTGTCGCATTTGTAGTTTGACACAGCGCTTGGACGCCAAAACTGGCAGCCATCAATACGGCCAAAGCAATTCGAATTCCTATCGACTTCATCAAAATCCTCCAAAGTGGGATTGCGAAACAAAGAACGCTGTCGAACTCCAGGGTGCGATCTTGTCTAAGCCAAGCTTCAGTGCCAAAGCTAGAACGCAGGTACTCCACATGGACCTATTGCTCCGATACTGACGCTAGGGACCTTCAGACTTCACCGGATTTGTTTGGTTGGCAGGAAAAAGGCCACGACGAGACACTGGCGCTAAGACCTCCGTCTCATTTGCTCTTCGATTCGAACACCGCAGCGATTTGATAAGGCTGAGGTGTCGCTGCGGGGGGG
>DASRLI010000490.1:0-26040 GCA_035648535.1 Occallatibacter sp.
ATCCCTGGCGACACTGCAGTCTTTGCTTCCGTCAGCAGCAGCTTTGAAAACTCGAGCGATCCGAGCTTCTGGTACTGCTCCGGAATCTTTGCCCACACAAACATCGTCGCCTTGGGCGTCGCCACAGGCCAGCCCAACTTGTTGAGCCCCTCGACCAGCACGTCGCGCCGCTTGCGATAGATGTCGCAAATCTCGTGCACGCACTCCTGCGGGCCTTCCAATGCCGCAATCGACGCAACCTGAATCGGCGTAAACGTTCCGTAGTCGAAGTAGCTCTTCAGCCGCGCCAGCGCCGACACCAGCACCGGGTTGCCTACCATGAAGCCTACACGCCATCCGGGCATGTTGTAGCTCTTCGACAAGGTGAAGAACTCGACCGCCACGTCCTTTGCGCCAGGCACCTGAAGCACGCTGGGCGGCTTGTACCCATCGAACGCAATATCGGCATAGGCCAGGTCGTGAATCAGGTGGAAGCCGTACTCGCGCGCCAGTTCAACCAATCTCGCCAGGAAGGGCAGGTCAACGCATTCCGTGGTCGGGTTCGACGGGAAGTTTACGATCAGAGCCTTGGGCCGCGGGGTCATGCGCGGAATCAGGTCCTCGAGTTGCTTGAGGAACTGCTCCTGGTCGTGTACCGGGACACTGATGATATGCGCGCCGGCGATGACCGGGCCGTAGATATGAATCGGGTAGCTGGGGTTGGGCACCAGCACCGTGTCGCGCGAGTCGAGAATGGCGAGGCAGAGGTGCGCAATGCCCTCTTTGGAGCCAATCGTAACGATGGCCTCGTCGTTCGGGTCGAGATCCACATCGTAGCGAGTCTTGTACCAGTTGCAGATGGCCCGGCGCAGGCGCGGGATGCCTCGGGAGACAGAGTAGCGGTGGGTGGGAGGCTTGAGGACCGACTCCACCAGCTTGTCGACGATGTGCTTGGGCGTGGCCCCATCGGGGTTGCCCATGCCGAAGTCGATGATGTCTTCGCCGCGGCGGCGGGCGGAGACCTTCATCTCACCGGTGATGTTGAAGACGTAAGGCGGGAGGCGCTGTATGCGGCTGAACTCTTCCATGATGACTCCAGTGTAAAGGTGTTAACGGTGCAGCGGCGAAGGCCCAGAGACACAAGGCCCCTGAAACAGAAACAGCGCGCTGAGATTTGGGGATGAGGTGAAAAGTGTCTAGGCGGCGGGAGCCGCCGCAGCACGAGCCGCCCGGGCGCTGAAAGAGCGCGCGATGAAAAGGACACGGTAGCGGGCAAGCTGTTGCATTGAGTCGATTATAACGTGTGCAAGGGGCGTCGGTCTGGATCGCAGCACGTGCAGGCCGTTCCCCGGCAAATTGTTCGCTTTTATACAGCTTTACAGCCGCACGGTGAGAAAATAAATACGGGACCAGTCCGCCGCACCGAGCAGGGCCGCAGCGCTTTCCATCAGGAAAACGCGGCCTGAACCTCCCGATCGTGCTCGCCCAGCAGCCCCTCCTCCTTTTTACAGGTGGCCCATGAACGCCCTGCTCGTCTACCCCGAATTCCCCGACACATTCTGGAGCTTCAAACATGCGCTCAAGTTTCTGGGCAAGCAGGCGGCGCAACCTCCGCTGGGGCTGATGACCGTGGCTGCACTGTTGCCAAGCTCGTGGAATAAGCGGCTGGTAGACACCAACGTAGAGCAGCTACGCGACCGCGACCTTGCCTGGGCCGATGTGGTTCTGCTCAGCGGCATGCACATCCAGAGCGATTCTCTTTTGGCGATCGTCGAGCGCTGCCGTGCGCGCGGACTGCGCACTGTCGTCGGCGGCCCCATTGCCAGCAGCGTGCCGGCGGCCGAGCTGAAAGCGGACCACGTGGTCATCGGCGAAGCAGAGAGCCTGATTGGCGTGTTGGCGCTGGAGTTGGAGCAGGGAACCGCCAAACCCGTTTATCAGGCCGCCGAACGGCCGGAGATGGCAACCAGCCCGCTGCCCGACCTGAGCCTGATCAAGATGAAACGCTACTCCACCATGACCGTGCAGTACTCGCGCGGCTGCCCGTTCAATTGCGAGTTCTGCGACATTATCGAGATCTATGGCCGCCGCCCACGCACCAAGGCCATTGCGCAGGTGCTGGCCGAGCTTGACCAGTTGCACGCGGCCGGCTGGCGCGAGGCCGTGTTCATCGTCGACGACAATTTCATCGGCAACAAGAGGCGGGCCAAGGAGCTGTGCATGGCCCTGGCCGAGTGGCGCAGGCAGCACAAGAAGAGCTTCGACTTCCTCACTGAAGCCTCGCTCAACCTGGCCGACGATCCGGAGTTAATGCAGCTGATGAAGGATGCCGGATTCATCTCGGTATTCCTGGGCATCGAGACGCCGGACGAATTGGGCCTGATTGCCAGCAACAAGCTGCAGAACACGCACCGCAGCCTGCTGGACAGCGTGGCCCTCATCCAGAGCTACGGGATGCAGGTCATGGGCGGCTTCATCCTGGGCTTCGATACCGATCGCGAGGACATCTTCGACCGCATGGTCGACTTCATTCAGAAGAGCGGCATCCCCATCGCCATGGTCGGCCTGCTGCAGGCCATGCCTGGGACGCAACTCTTCCGGCGGCTGTGGCGGGAGGGGCGAATCCTGGACGCGGGCGGAGGCGACAACACCGCCGACCGGCTGAACTTTCTTCCCCAAATGGACGCGGCCAAGCTGGTGGAGGGTTACCGCTCGGTGCTGGCGAGGATCTACAGTTGCGAGGCCTACTATGACCGCGTGAAGCTCTACCTGAACCGCACCCAGCCGAAGCATGGCAAGCGAAAGTCGCAGCAGCAGTGGTTCACCCGCGGCAATGCGCGCGCCTTCGTTACCTCCATCGTGCGGCAGGGAGTCTTAAGCCGGCAGCGCTGGAGCTATTGGAAGTTTCTACTGGCTGTGGCCACACGCTATCGCCATTGCGTCGGCGCAGCCATGACGCTGGCGGTGATGGGCTATCACCTGCAGGTCATCACGCGCAAACTGGCAGAGGCAGTGGACGTGCCGGTTCTGGCGCCTGCAATGGTTCTGGCGCCCGCGACGGAAGAGGGACAGCCCGCCGGAACGAACGGACAAGCACGGTAGCTTCTTCAGGCAAATCCGGCCACGCGCCGGTGATAAGCACCACGCCTCGGTGCCCCATCCTTGCCACGTCTTTGCTTTTGTGGCAAGGGTGCGATAGCAAGATACTCACATTACAAGAACAGTGATAATGCTCTCGAGCAGTCTGATTACGCGCCGGTGGCGAGTACGACACGGAACCGCGCCTTGCCGCTCATCATGCCGTCAAAGGCCTCCTCGGGATTCTCCGCAGATTGCAAGACTTCCCAGGAGCGGGTCCGCCAGAAAATTTATACTTATCGAGACATGCAAGAATTTCTACCTGTAGACGAACAGATGGACCTGCTCCAAAAGGGCGCCGCGGAGATTATCCGGGTAAGCGACCTGCGCGAGCGCCTTGAAGAAAGCCGCAAGACCGGCCAGCCGCTGCGCGTGAAGGCCGGCTTCGATCCCACTGCGCCCGACCTGCACCTGGGTCACACCGTGCTGATGCGCAAGCTGCGCCATTTTCAGCAGTTGGGCCATACGGTCATTTTTCTGGTGGGCGATTTTACCTCGCTTATCGGCGACCCCACCGGCCGCAATGTGACCCGCAAGCCGCTCACACGCGAGCAGATCGACGTCAACGCCGAGACTTACAAGCAGCAGGTCTTCAAGATTCTCGACGAGAAAGCCACCGAGGTCCGCTACAACTCCGAGTGGCTGGGCAAGCTGGGCTACGAAGGCACCATCCGTGTCACTTCGCATTTCACCGTTTCGCAAATGCTGGAGCGGGATGAGTTCAGCAAGCGCTTTCAGGCTGAGCAGCCCATCAGCATGCACGAGCTGCTGTATCCGGTAATGCAAGGCTACGACTCCGTGGCTCTCAAGTGCGACGTGGAGCTGGGCGGGACCGACCAGAAGTTCAACCTGTTATGCGGCCGCGAGCTGCAGCGCCACTACGGCCAGAAGCCGCAGATCGTCTTCATGACTCCGATTCTCGAGGGCCTCGACGGCGTGCAGAAGATGTCCAAGTCGCTCGGCAACGCCATCGGAATCAACGAGCCGCCCGCCGAGATGTACGGCAAGCTGATGAGCATCAACGACGAGCTGATGTGGAAGTACTGGGTGTTCTTGACCGACCTGAAGCAATCGGAAATCGACGCCATCGAAGCCGATGTAAAGGCCGGCAAGCTGCACCCGATGGAAGTGAAGAAGCGCCTGGCACGGACGATTACCGCCGGCTTCTACGGCGAGGCAGCCGCCTTGAGCGCGGATGAAAACTGGGCGCGCATGTTCCAGCAGAAGGCCGATGACGTAGATGGGCTAGAGCAGATTCGCGTGAAGGCCGACCATCTTTGGATTAGCTCTGATAATCGGGGCAGGGTGTCGAAGCTGATCACGTTGGCCGGCCTTGCAGACTCCGTCGCTGACGCGGATCGCAAATTGAAGGCCGGAGCCGTCAGGATCGACGGCGAGGTCGTGAGCCAGACGCACATCATGATCCCGCCTGGTATCAAGCGAACGATTCGAGTCGGAAAACGGGCGAAGATTGTTGAGCCGTATTTCCCTGTCGCAGGTGATCGAGTCTCAATCGATGTGCCAAACAAGCAAGGAGCTTATCAAGTTGTATCAGCTAGCTTCGGACAGATGGCGACCGTCTGTCTTCTCGATAACCAAGGGAACCTAACGGACTTCACCGAGCAGGTTCCTCCAGGTGATCTCTCCCCTGCATAGCCTGGTTGGGTGTCCCATCCTGGGACGTCTTTGTTCTTTTCCCAAGGGTGGGAGACCACGAGGGCTCTCTTAGAACTGGCTTGCCAAGCTGGAGGGAGCAAGGGCCTTCAGTCCCCGAAATCCCGCCCCAAAAAGAAGGCGGCTTTAGCCGCGGGCCTTTCGTTCACCCATCTTCCTCCATGTCCGGCTCCGTCCACAACAGAATCGCCTGCGGCAGCGTGGTGTAAAGCAAAAAGCAGACAACAATCATTCCGTACACCGCTTGATCAAGTTGGAACGACGTGTGGGCCAGCCACTGCGGCTTTGAGACGAGCCAGAGCGCAGGCAGCCACAAAACGGCCAGCCCCAAACCCAATCCCTGATAGGCCTGATAATGGGCGCGGTCACGTTCGCGCAGTTCCCGTTCGTCATTGCGATACTCGCTCTCATCGGGCGGCAGCCGGTAGACACCAAAGAGGAGTTGCAGATAGTTGGGCATTGCGTCAGCGTTGCGTGGGCCCTTGCCGTTAAATTGCTTCACGAGTCCCCGCGAATAGTGGCCGCCAAAAAACAGCCAGCACGACGCCAGCGCGACCCAAATCAGCCAGGAACCGGTCGAGTGCCAGCGGTCGATCATCCATCCAGCGACCGCTATAGCGGTCATTGCCGCATAGACGGCCACAACCAACGAGCGGCGACGCCGGCGCGAGGTCATATTGATTCGTTTGCCCATTAGCACCAGCTCAGCTCTCATTTGGATTCCTCCGTGTCTGGTTCGGTCCTTCGCGCAGCGCTGAGTCTGCTCGCCCCGTAGACCTGCTGGCTGAGCGGCTGAAAAGGAGTGGTCGAAAAAATCGCCTCGACAGGCAAGCCAAAATAATCGCCGATTTGGAACGCCAGCTTCAGGCTTGGGCCGTAGTCGCCTCGCTCCAGAAATCCGATGGTCTGGTAGTTCACTCCGACGGCGTCGGCCAGCTCCTGCCGGCTGATGCCGCGCTCGGCGCGCAGAACCCCAATGCGGTTGAAAAGTCCGCTCTCCCCCAGAGCCGTCGACCGTGATCCGTTATCCTGCACAGCTTTATATTGCGTTTACACAACAACTTTGTCAAGATAGAGAATATTTCGATCCAACTCCTTCGACTTTCGCCGAGATACCTACGCCTCGAAATCCAGTTCCACCGGGTCAATCAATGGCACCAGCCACTCGAGCAGCGCCATGTGCGCAGGATGGATCGAATATGCGTCCGTCGCCGCCTTGTCCGTAAACTTCATCATTCCGGCAAAGGTATACCCGTGCCCACGCGGCGAGAGATTGGCGCCCACATGCGCCTCCAGCAGCCCCGGAATGACCCCGCGGAAAGCCAGAATCTCTTTTTCCGCGCGAGCCTTGTCGGCCTCCGTCGCTTCTGGCTTCCAACGAAACCCGAAGATGTGTATGAACATGTGGTTCTCCTCTTTATCAGACTAGGTCGCAAGCGCAAACTTCCGTCCCGCCTCCAGCAACTTTGCCACCGACTCCTTCGAGCACGACTCCGTATAAATCCGCAGCAGCGGCTCGGTCCCACTCGCCCGCAGCAAAATCCATGTCTCCGCAGCATTCGGCTTCGTCTTCGCTTCGGGGTTGTCGAGATAAAACTTCGCGCCGTCCAGGTTTTCCTGCCTCAGAATCGGCATTCCGGCAAAGGCCGGATCGCCTGTCTTCAGCGCCCGTGCCCGCGCAATCGCCCCGTTCTTCACGTCGTCGGGGATGGTCAGGTCGATGCGGCCGTACTGGTGCTCGCCGTACTCGGCTTGCAGATCGGCAACCAACTGGCCCAGCGTCTTGCCCTCCTGTGCCGTCACGTTGGCCAGCAGCAGCGCGTTGAGCAGGCCGTCGCGTTCGGGCAGATGGCGCTGAAAGCCGATGCCGCCTGACTCCTCGCCGCCCATCAGAATTTCGCGCTCCAGCATCAGGTCGCAGACATACTTGAAGCCGATGCCGTGCTCAATCAGCTCACGCCCGTGCTTCGCGCAGATGCGGTCCAGCATCTTGGTGGTGTTGAAGGCGCGCGTAACGGCGCCGGGCCAGCCCTTGTACTTGAGCACCCAACTCAAAAGCACACAGTAGATCTTGTGCGGATCGACGAATTCGCCATGCTCATCCGTCGCGCCGATGCGGTCCGCGTCGCCGTCCGTGCACAGCCCGGCCTGGCAGCCATTGGCCACGGCAGCTTCGCCCAGCGCGCGGATGTTCGGCTCGATGGGCTCCGGATTGATGCCCGGAAACAGCGGGTCTGGGTTGGAACGGATCTGCACGTGGGCAACGCCGATGCGCGTGAAGATGTCGGCGATAAGCGTGCCGCCGGTGCCGTACATCGAGTCGATGGCATACTTCATGCCCGCCTTTGCAATCAGGTCGAGATCGGCAAAGTCTTCGATGGCCTTCAGGTAGGTTGGCAAAAAATCGACTTCCGTGATGGGTGCGGGCTTGTCGGCGCGTGCTACCGGCTTGCCCAGGTACGATTCGATTTCGGCAATGATGGAGGGCTTGCCCGAGCCGCCGTACCAAGCCTTGTACTTCACGCCGTTCCACTGCGCCGGATTATGCGATGACGTAATCATGATGCCGCCGGCCGCGCCGCGCTCGCGCACGCCCCAGCTCAGTGCCGGAGTAGGGGTAATGGCCTTGGCCAGCATCACTGGAATGCCTGTTGCCGCGGCAACTTCGGCGCAGGCGCGCGCAAACGCTTTGGAGCCAAAGCGCGTGTCGTACCCGATGCACAGTCCCTTGGCCGGATCTTCCTTGGCGTGCACGTACGCGGCCACTGCTTCCGCGGCAGTGCGCACATTGGCAAAAGTAAAGTCGTCGGCGATGACGCCGCGCCAGCCGTCGGTACCAAACTTGATTTGAGGATGAGGCATGATCGGGTTCCCGTTCTCCCTGCTCATTGAGTGTAAATAATCGTGGCGGCCAAGGGCTGCACACGCAATGCGTCTACTGATTCTGATGACCGGGAAAGGTCATGCAATTCGCGAACTCGTCCTGGAAACCGGGATCGGCGGCAAGGCTCACATGTTCAATCGTAGGCAATGCAGGCTCCTCGGCCGCCGCCAGCAGCATCTTCGCCCCGCGCAGCGCAGTGTTCCCGGCTGCGTGCACCAACTCGCGTGGAGCGGCAATAGAACCAAGATCAATCAGCCCAATGCGGACAGCGCTCTCAATCTGCACATAATTGCCGAACGCGCCGGCCAGGTGAACGCTCTTCAGGTCGCGCGCTTGAGCGCCGAGCCGCTTGAGCAGCAGCTTGAATCCCGAAGCGATGGCGGCCTTCGCCAACTGAAGTTCGCGAATATCGGCCTGATAAAGAACCACCGGCTCGGCCACCGGGAATACTTTCGTTCCGTTTGCCACGCGCCCCGAAGCAAGAATCGCTCCACTCCTGAGTCCTGCTGCAACGGCATCCACCAGGCCGCTGCCGCAGATGCCACGCGGCTCCACATCGCCAATCACCGTGGCCTTCACTTCGCCGCCCACAAGCGACACGTAGGAGATAGCGCCAGTAGCCGCGCGCATTCCCATCCGAATGGAGCCGGCCTCAAACGCAGGCCCCGCAGCCGTGGATGCGCAAACGATTCCGTGTCGGTTGCCGATCGCAATCTCGCCGTTGGTGCCCAGATCCACCAGCGCCATAAGCTCGTCGCTGTGCGCGATGCCGGTAGCAATGATTCCGGCCAGTATGTCTGAACCGACAAACCCGCCGAGACAATGCGCAAAACGAATCGTGCAACTGGCCGGGAGGGACCAGCCCAGCTCCCGCGGCTCAAAGCTCTGCACTCCCAGATTAGGAGAAACAAACGGCGCATGGGAAAGCGGTTCCACGTCGCACCCGGAAAACAGATGGTGCATCACGGTGTTGCCGACGAGGACGACCTCGGCAATCTCCTGCTCGCGACCCTTTGCGAGACGCACAATTATTTTTCCGAGCGCAGCACGCACAACCGAGGTCAGATCGTCGCCATGAAGCGCCGCGCGAATCCGACTCATCACATCCGATCCGAACGAGGCTTGCGGATTGAGCTCGGTCTCGACACCGAGGACGCTACCAGGGGCCAGATCGACGATCTGCGCGGCGATGGTGGTGGTGCCCAGGTCGATGGCGATTCCGAGGCCAGGCTTGCCCGCGCCAATCATGCCGGCGTTATCGGTGAGCACATCCATGTGCCACTGGCCGCATTCGAGCACCAGCGGCTCCTGCGCCCGCGCCTGGCACGCAAGCCGCCAGCCACTCGCGAGTTGTTCTGCAGGGAAGGCCCTCCGGTCCGCATCCGTAGCCGGCAACCACCCTGCCAGCACGCGGACACCACAGCCGCCGCACAGACCCGTTCCTCCGCATGGAAACTCGACGCCATGATCAGAGAGGCTTGAGACCAGCAGAGCTCCGCGAGGCACATCCACCTCGACCGCAAGCGGCTCCAGGCGAATCCGGACGAGTTCAGAACTCATTCCGCGGCATCCACAATTGAATCGCCGAGCGTTGCCCGGATCGATGCGCCGGGCGGCACAAGCAGAAAGCTGGCCGCATCCCAATCGCCGTTCACCAGACGCTCAAGCATCGAATGGGTCCCCTGCAACTCCTCAAAGACCCATCCCTCCTTCAACGCCTCCGCACGCGCCTTGCTGCGGCAAGCGTCGTCGGATGCAACGCCGGTGGAGATATAGGTGAGCCCGGAATAATTTCGGCGATACGCGTTGAATTGTTCAAAGAGGAAGTTGCCGTTCTCCTCGCCATACTTGGCGACGAGTTCTTCGCGGGTACGCTGCTCTCCAAGCGTGCTTTTTTGCGAGGCGAACGCGGGCTCGAGCCTCATACCCGGCGTCTGATATTCAATCCAGCCGGGGGAGCGATAGTAAACGCCGGGATGATTTTCGAAATAGGCCATATAGGCTTGATGGCTGCCCATCAACAAGCCAATGCAATCATGCACACGAGGAAGCACCAGCGGAGTCTTACCGGCGCGAAGACCCTCGGTGCCACGCCCGCACAGCGCATAGCCAAGCAGGATGGCGTCGTAGCCGCACTGATCTGCCGCGTCGATCTGTTCCTGCAGGTGCGGCCGCATGTCGACGCCAAGGTCATGCAGGCCCATCGGCACATTCTCCACCTCGATGGTGTGGGTCGACCGGGAGATGACGTCTTCCATCTCCCGCGTGAAGACCTGGCAGATAATCGCTTTGAAGCGCATGGCTGGTCCCGAAGAACCTTTCAATTCAGTATTCGAAAGAGTATCAGCCCGCGGCAGTTCCGGTCAGATTCAAACCCGTCTTCAGGTAGCGAGAAGGAATGAATGCGGAGTACGCAGCCGGCTTGCATATATTTAACGGCGACGGAGCCCCCGCAAACTAGCTGCGCGGAACCAAAAACCGTGCGCGTGCAATACTTCCCGATCGACGACTCTGTCGCCGCTTCAGGCTGCCGCGAGAAGGCTCTTTACCAGGCTCACCGCACCGCTTGCGTTTTCGCTGTATCCGTCGGCGCCAATCTCTTTGGCATACTGGCTGGTCACAGGAGCGCCGCCAATCAGCACCTTCACCTGATTGCGCACGCCCGCATTCTCAAGCGCGGCGATGGTTGTCTTCATGGCCGGCATGGTCACGGTAAGCAGCGCCGACATGCAGACAATGTGCGGCTGGCGCTCCATGACTGCGGCAACAAAACTCTCCGGCGAGACATCTGCGCCGAGATCGATCACTTCGAATCCGCTGCCCTCAAGCATCGACGAGACAATGTTCTTGCCGATATCGTGCAGGTCGCCCTTTACGGTTCCGATGATCACGCGCACGGCCATCCGCTGCCCTGAAGCGACGAGCAGCGGTCGAATCAGCGCCATCGCGCTCTTCATGGCGCGGCCGGCCAGCAGCAGCTCGGGGACGAAGTACTCTTCGGCCTCAAACAGTTTTCCTACCTCGTCCATTGCCGGCACCATCGACTCGGCAATCAGTTGCATCGGTTCAACGCCCGCGGCCAACTCGGCCTCGGTGGCGGCGTGCGCTTTTTTTGCATTGCCGTTGAGAATTGCGTCGTAGAGTTCTTTGGATTGCGCCATATTTCCACCTCAGAAGAATTCGCCGGAATCAGGAGCAGGTACTCCTCATGCGCGGTGCGGGCATATAGTTTTCGCTAACGTAGGCAAGAGTGAAGATGAGCACGCTGAAGATTGTCTCGGAGACTAAGCTGTTGCGGAAGAATGGCAGCGCAGCGATGTAGCAGGCTCCAAGGCCGCCAATCGTTTTTGGATACATGCCCCATTCAGCCCATACGGTGAAATTGCTCACCACGAAAAATGATATTGACGCGATGAGCGAAGAGCCGACCACGCGTCGTGACGAAATGGAATTGCCCAACATGGCGGCACCGAGGAACATCGCTCCGAGGTACCAGATCCAGGTGACGGCATGACCGCCGGTGAGCGCGTATCCGTAGCGATGCGTTGTGAGAAATATGTCTATGCCGATCAAAGCGAGTAACGGCGTGGCAAATTCACGCGAGGGCCGGCACGCTCCAAAGAGAAGAAGACAGGCGAAGACAGGCACGAAGTTATAAGGATGACTCACCGTGAGACGCAGAACAGCTACGGCCAAAATGAGAATATAGGGCAACAAGATGGAGTTAACGGTAGCGAGCCGATTCATGAATGCACCTTTCTGCTTATCTGCTGGAATCACAAGCTCGTACAGGCCCGAATGGGCGCGCTTCTCAAGATTCCGCCGCACCGGACCGTGAAAATGTGGCATATACAGGCCAGACGCGTAGATTCGCCAATGCTGGAATGTTGAGACACGATAAACCAAAGCTAAGAGAAGGCGCAAGGGCGCAGCGCACAAGGCAGCGGCGGAGAAATGTGCCGTTCTGCCCGGCGAAAACTCTCAAATGGGATTGGACCTGCTAGCGAGCCCTGGCGCCGGACGTGAACTTGTGAAGAATGAACTCCTGCACCAGGCTGCTGACGGTACGTTCGCCGGTGTCGATGAGGACGTTTTCGAACATCAGTCCTGCGCCGCGATTCGACGACGGATAGTAGGCGTTTGAGATTGCGCTGGAGGCCAGATCGCCACCAATGCTGGAATAGTTGATCTCGCGACGCCCATCGTCCCCTTTGCAAATGAAGGGGTTGGCGATTGCATGGAGGAAGCGAGACCCGTTTGAGCCGGTACCCTGATAGTAGTAACGCGGGTCCTGATGCAACAACGACGGCAGAATGGCGCCACCGACCATGATGTCGGTAACGCCATCGGCGTAGACAGCGCCCATACGCTGTCCGTAGCCTTTCGCACCCTGCACATAGTTGGGCGTATTCGCTGCCTGATTGATACCCCCGAGAAATCCGGCTCCGAGGAAGGCGATAGGATCGACTGACACGCGAAGGGCGAGCTTGAATTTCAGCTTCGCTGAAAGCGGCGCTGCGTCGGAACCGTAAACAACATAAAAGTTGGGGATGATGCCGAGGACGCGCTGTTTCTCCTCCAGCCGGACTTGCTCAACCGCAATCTGCTCTGAGGAGGCAGATACGGTTATCGTGGTGACCTCAGAGGGCTTGATCGCGATTTCCTTGAGGAATTCGAATTGGCCGGGCTTGACGATGACCGGCGGAGAGGTCCAGTCTGCAAACCCCTTGGCGGTGATCCTCACCTGATAAGGGATTCCTGGCTTCAGGCCGTTGAATTCAAACGATCCGTTATCATCCGCGGTGACCGTGCGGTGATCGCCGCCGACAATTTCTTCCAGAGCAACAGTGGAACCAGGAATCAGGTCGCCATTCTCATCGGTGACCGTACCGCTGATATTTCCCGGCAGCGGGTCAGCGGTAACGGATTTTCGTTCGGCGCTGGGGTCATCGGGCGTTTCGCCTACATATTGCCGGGAGGGAGACAGCGCTCTGGGACTCTCTTGTCCCGGCGCAATCGCCGAGATCTGGAGTTGCGCTCCAGGCGCATTCTCGAGTCCGGCCACAGACTGACCGGAACCCGGCATCTGCGCGGAGATGCTGTGGATCGATATAAGAAAGGCGAATGCCCCAAGAAGTACTGTGGGGAAGAAACAAGAACCTTTGCGCATCTGGTCACCAAAAGTGGCGACGGCACCCGCCTGGACAACTCACCGGTAAGGGCAAATTGGACCAAAGCCGCCGCGAATATGAATTAACCCTGATCGGGTCTTTCTAACTTTCTTTCTGGGATGCCTGGAGGGCGATTCTCGATCGTGCGGGGAAGAATGGCTTAAGAAATTAGACGAGGTTACCGGCCGGGAGGACACAAGGTTTTTTGCCCGTTTCTGGCAATTTTGCGATGGAGGAGCAGGTTCAGCCTTCAGTCACCCAATTTCGCATTGATTCTATTGGGGTTGCCCGTATAATGTGCGCGTGCACCAAGTCAGCAAAAAGGACAGCCATGCCCAATCCGGTCGTCCATTTCGAGATGATCGGGAACGATCAGAGCCTGCTGGAGGGCTTTTACAGGGACGTCTTCGACTGGAAGATCACCCCCATGATTGAGGGGTATTCGATGGTCGACACCATGTCCAAACCCGGCTCCGGCATCGGCGGAGGAATCGGCGCCGCAGATGAAGCCCGCCGCCATCTCACGTTTTATGTGTCGGTTGCAGACATTGATGCCGCCCTCGCCAGCTTCGAAGCCAATGGCGGAAAGAAGACATTCGGCCCGCACCCCACCCCGGATGGCGGCATCATCGCCTGCTTCACCGATCCCGAAGGGCATCTAATCGGTCTGGTGCAACCGCAAACCGAGATGTGCGCCGACCTCACACCGCAAAATCAATAAACCCGCGCTCTGGATCGGTCGACACCAGCTTCACGGTCACCCGATCGCCCACATCCAGACCTTTGCCGCCACTTACAACCTTTCCATCCACATGCGGGTCCAGCGTCCTCACGAAGGTGCCGTAGTTGTTGACGCCGGTGACAATGGCCGGGAAACTCTGGCCGATACGCGGGTGCAACACGACAGCGGCAATCCGCTTCTGCATCTCGCGCTCCACCTTGCGGGCGTTGTCTTCCATCAGCGTGCAGCGCGCCGCAATTGCATTGAGGTCGCCTTCGGAGTAAGGCTGCGGCCCATGGGCAAGGAAAGCCTTCAGCAGCCGCTGCGTCACCACGTCGGGAAAGCGGCGATTGGGGGCAGTCGAATGAGTGTAGTCCTGGACGGCCAGGCCGAAGTGGCCCGGTGAAACCTCGTTGGGTTTCACCAGCACATATTCGCCGGGCCCCATCAGCTTGACCACGGCCAATGAGAGATCAGGAAAATGATCTGGGTCCTTCTGTTTCTGCGCCAGCAGAAAATCGTTGAGAGCCTTGGAATCGGGCTGCGCGGGAAGGGTAGTGCCCAGCCCCGCGGCGACTTCGACAATGCGGTCCCAGCGCTTCGGGATGCGCACGATGCGGCGGATGCTGGCCACGCCAGCCTGCTCGAAGGTCCGCGCTATCACGCCGTTGGCCGCCACCATGAACTCCTCAATCAGCGACGTGGCGCGATTCTTTTCCAGACGCGCAATCTCGACCGCCTCATCCTTCAGCATCACCGGCCGGGTTTCAATGGTCTCCAGATCCAGCGCTCCATGCTGGAAGCGCCCGTCCACCATGTGCTGCGCCGCCGTATCCTGCAGCTTGAGCTGCGCCGCCAAAGCTGCGTTGGCAGCCACCTTGGTCGGGGCCGGGGCGCGTCCCTCAAGCCATGCACCCACGCCGTTATATGCCAGTTGCGCCTGGTTGCGGACCAGTGCCCGGTAGGCCTTGCCGTCGGATGCGGTGCCCGCTGCGTCCACCGCAAACTCGATGATCACCGCGACGCGGTCTTCGTTCTCATTCAGCGACGTAATGCCCTCGGAGAGCTCCGAAGGCAGCATGGGAAACACCTTGACGCCTGTATACACCGAAGTAGTCTCGCTCTGGGCATGGCTGTCGATGATAGTTCCCTTACTGACCCGCGCATCCACGTCGGCCACTCCCACCAGCACGCGAATGCGGCCGTCTGGCAACTGCTCGGCCCACTCAATCTGGTCGAGATCCTTTGACGTGTCGTTATCGATCGACGACCAGAGCAGCTTGCGCAGGTCCTGGGCTCCGGGTACGGCCGGTGATTCAGGATGCGCTTGAATTGCGCTCAACTCGGTGTCGGTGCCCTTTGGGAAATCCGGCTGGAAACCGTGCTCGATCATGGTGGCGTGGGCAGCGGCGACGAGATTGAAATGATACGGCTGGCTGGAAGACATGAGTAAAAGGCTCCTTGAGTGCGACATGCCAGCCTATCACTTCCGGGCAGACGGACTTGTGCGGTTTTGCTCCAAATGCAAAGGGCGGCTGAAAACCCAGCCGCCCTTCACATTCCATTTCAATATCGACTAAAGACCCAAATCAGCAAGCACCTTTGGCTTGGCTTCTTCCACGGCCAGCAGGTTGTGGCAATTCGCGCAGTCCTGCGTAATTGCTTTTCCGGCCTTCGACACATGGTCGCCATCGTGGCAGCGGAAGCAGCCCGGATAGCTCATGTGACCGATATTGTTCGGATGTGTTCCCCAGGTCACTTTCATGTCCGGAAATACATTCTGGCTGTAGAGAGTTGCCAATTCATCTCCAGCGGCCTTTACGAGCGCGGTTTTTGTTGTCAGCACCGCAGGCTTCGACGTCTGATAGAAAGCCACAAGCTGCGCGGGAATCTTGGCGCGCGCCTCGTCCTGGCTGGCGTAGGTGGCCTTCAACAGCTCCAGTCCCTCTTTGTGGACGAAGGGCAGCTCCGTACTGATAGAGCCGTCGGCCATGGCCCGGTTGATCGCTTCTTCCGGTGTATAGAAGGTGTGCGACGCACGATTGTGGCAATCGATGCAATCCATTGTCCGGCGTTCGCCCTGGGGCATGGCGCCGTTCAGCGCCGACGACGCAAACACCGTCTCGGAGCCGTCCGAGTTCTCCCTTTGTACCCAGGGAATAGTGCTGCGATCGCCGCTGGTGGCGATGTATTCCATGTGGTTCAGGTGGACGCCGTGAATCCCTGACAGGCGCGACAGTGAATCCTCTCCGCCCAGGTGCAGAACCAGCACGGTTTGGGATTCGGTGTTTTGCTCATCGTCGGCAAAGTTCGACTTCACCAGCAGCTTCTCGCCCACAAACTTGGCAGGCGTATGGCAAGCCTCGCAGATTACGCGCGCCGGACGCAGGCTCGTCACAGGCGACGGAATCGGAGTCGGATAGCGATCGAATGAAACCTCAAGAAGCTGCTTTGTGCCATTCACTTTGGCGTTGAAATAGGCTTGCGCGCCGGAACCTATGTGGCACTCGGCACACGCAACATGCGAGTGCGCTGAAATCTTGTAGGCCGTGTACTCAGGATGCATCACGTGGCAGGACTGCCCGCAGAACTCCGGCGAATCCATGTAGGCCGCGCCGCGATAGCTCGCCATCGCCACCACCAGCAGGTTCACGATAGTTGCCACCAGTACGATGTCCAGGCCATGGCGGAACATCCGATCGTTGAGATCGATCTTGGGGAACTCGGCAGGAATCTGCCCGGCCTTCTGCAGTTTCTTGCGGCGTATAAAAACGCCTACCGGAATCAGCAGCAACCCGGCCACGAACAAGCCCGGCAGAAGCAGGAAGAAAATGATGCCGACGTACGGATTGTCGTTGAAGCGGCCGAACAGTTCCACCAGCCAGTAGGCGATCATGGTTACGCCGGAGGCGGTGGTAAGGGCGCCGCCCGCGAGGCTTATGGGGTTGTTGCCGAAGAACAGCGCCGGGCGCACCCAGTGTTCACGGAATTTTTGGAACAAAGCCACCTTCATCCTCCGCATTCAAACGGACAGCCCGCCGAAGTCGGCGGGCCTTGTCGTGCATCCCGGTCTTGATTTTAATGCTTACTTCAACGAGCGGAAGTACGTAACCACGTCCTTGATTTGCGGGTCCGTCAGTCCAGCGACTGGCTTCATCTTGCCCTTGCCGCTCTTGACGACAGCAGTCATCTCGGCCACGCTCAATCCCTTGACTGAGGGGTCGGACGCCGGCTTCACGCCCATCATCTTGGCAATCCCGGGACTGGGCGTGCCAGCGGAACCATGGCAAGTCGCGCACTTTGCTTTGTAGGTGGCTTCGCCGGAATCGGCAAAGGCAAGAGTGCCGGCCAGGGAAGCTGCCGCGGTCAGCACCAAAAGGGAACGCATCATCTTTGTCATTGTGAGACTCCTTGTGTTATTTGCGGCCTGTACACGCCTAACCGCACCAGCCGGGTGAGTTCTTTCTCGTGCAACTCCAACTGCCCGCAGCTTGCGGCCGTTGAAACAGCAATCGAAATTATAGCGAGAACCATCTTACGCGAACCGCCGCAATCCGCTTGCATTTTGGAAGTGCGCCGGTTCGTTCTTACTTTGCGAAGGTGCGGAAGTAATCTACCGAGTCCTTGATCTGCGCGTCGGTGAGCTTGCCCTTGAACGCCGGCATCTTGCCTGCGCCGTTGGTCGTAACGGCAATCATCTTCGCCTCAGTGGAACTTTTCACCGCCGGATCGCTCGCCGGCTTCACGCCCATCGCTTTGGCCATCGCCGGGCTTGGAGTCCCTGCGGCGCCATGACAGCTCTGGCACTTCGCCTTGTATGTCGCTTCCCCAGACTGGGCGAAGCTCACGGCGCCGGCCAGAAGAATAACTGCGGCCAACGTCACCTGGAATCGAATCGTCTTTCTCATGGTAAAACTCCCGAATGATAGTTGCGGCCAGTATAAGCGTGGGCATCACCGGTCGCGTAAAGCTACTTCAAGAAATGCGTTTTGCAACTCTGCTTCTGAACCACCCAAAACCGGGTTCCGCAATTCCGTCTCCTCAGGAAAATGGGTGGGCCGCTAAAATCCCTTCGCACGGCCCACCCTAAAAATCTTCAATTGGATGGCGATCTTGATCAGAACTCGTAATGCACTCCAAGGGTTACGTTGTTGGCGTGGAAAACGCGCGGCGCGGTCATGCCAGCATTGCCGCTGTTCATACCGGTCGAGGCCGACAGCGAGGAGCAAGGTACGATATTGGATGCCGAAGCCGTGGCAACGGAGTTCATCGTGCAGTACTGCGCGCCCGTATGACTGGCTTCGCCGTAGCCGTAGTAGTTGTACTCGGCCTTCCAAACCAGGCCCGGGCGGACTGTCCAGTCGACGCTGGCATACGGAGTCTGGTAGCTGGAATTCAGCGAACCGTTGACCGCACGGGCGTCTGTGAAGAACTGGCTGCCGTTCGTCGAGCTGATCCTGTAACCCAGGTCGTACTTCACCTTGTCGTTCGGGTTCACCATTACGCCCACCGAGCCGTTCTGCGAGGGAGCGTCCATAAAGGCACGAGCCAACCACTGGGTCGGGGTACTGTTGGTCGCGCTCGTCGGGCAAGTCAAAGGAGCACCCGTCGAGCTCACCGAAGCCGCGCCCGCAAAGTACGGGCTGGTGTTGCCGGTCAGGAAGCCGCTGTCCTGCGCGGTGTAGCAGATGTTCGTGGCCGTGTATACGTCGCTGTGGGCGTAATCGAAGTTGATGGCGATATGCTCATTCGGCGTCAGCATGCCCGTCATGCTGGCCGTACGGTTCTGGTCGACGTGATTCAAAGGACCATATAGCGCGGTGGTGCCGGTGTTGTTGGTGTTGTTATGCCGATCCATCTCGTTGTACGCGGCCGTGAAGCTGGCCCACTTCGCCGGACGAACCTTGGTGTGAATGCGATAGTGAAGCATCTGGCGAGGCGACATTGCCGTGAAGGCATTGTCATCGTAGATAGCTTCAACCGAGCCGTTGATATCCCAGTTGGCGGTCACGCGATACGCAGCGTTGAAGATGCCGCCATTCTCGTTGATCGCAATTGTGGTGCGGGTTGGAGTCGTCACCACGGCGGGGTTGTTCAGGCCGATGTTACGGTTCGACCAGCGATAGGTCAGCGACAAGTTCGTCTTCGGAGTCGGCGTCCAGGCAGCAGTCAGGTTGTTGGTCAGCTGCTCGTTGCCGAAGTATCCATAGCCGGTGCCGGAGCTCATACCCGTAACCAGTCCGGAACCCGTGGTCACGGTCGAGGCCAGCGTTCCGGTGTAGTTGATCGTTTCCGTGCCAGCCGTGGTCGGCGTGGCCAGCTTGGTGTAGCCGGAAACCGTCAGGCTGCCGGGCTGGGCGTTGGCCATCAGGCTCACTTGGTCGGCAAGGCTGAAGGCCTTCGTTGCCTGCCACACCACGCCGAAGTCAGCATTGTAGACCTCGCGCTTGCCGGTACCAAAAGCCGAGTAGTATTCGTTGCGGGCGGTGCCGTTCAGGCCCGACGCGCCTTCGAAGTAGTTGGGCATGTTCAGCGTTGCCCGGCTATAGCTGCCCTGGCCGTTGAAGCTCAGGTTCTTGATGCTGTTCGACTGGAAGCGCAGCGTCTCGCTCGGAAGCGTGGTGCGGTAAGGATTCGTGCGCTGGTAGCTGGTCGTAACCGAGCAAGCCGGATCGATGATCGGCTTTCCGCCATTCGAAGACGGATACAGAACCGTCGTTGCGTTGATGATGCTGTTCGAGTTACAAGCGGCAGTGCTGTATGGCGAGAAGGTGGTCGCGGTGTTAACCGCTCCGTTGCTGACCAGATCCCAGTTGCCCAGGTAGGCCGGCGTACCGTCGGCTTCCTGCACCAGGAATCCGTTCGGATCGAGCGTGAAGTAGCTGTTCTCCTTGTAGTTGAGGAAACGCTGTTCGTAGGTGACGCTGGTGCCCTGCACCGGCTTCCAGTCCACTGCAGCCGTGAACTCGTCGGTCGAGTGGCGCTGGTACTGCGCCAGCAGGGCGCTGTACTTCAGAATGCCGCCCGAGCGCGCAGGCAGCAGCGAGGAACCCTGCATGACGTTCTGCGAGTAGGAAAGATGAAGACTCACTTTGGACAGAGGAAACAGTACGAGATCGGTATCCGTCATGCGGCGCACCGAGTTGGTCATCACAGACGAGTGCTGAACCTGCGGCCAGGCAAGACTGCCGGTCGGCGTGGCCGACGGACCGATCGGGACCGAAATGCCCTTGGGCAGATTCGGGTTGCCGAGCAGGTCGTAGTCAAAGTACTGGCGGTTGCGGCGGAAGATACCGTTAAACTCGTAGAGCCTGGCCTTGCTCATCGAGATCTTGGCAAAGTTGTACGGGTCGCCGCCGAAGCCCGAGCCGGTGATGCGTGCATCGTCCACCAGAGCGTGCGTGTTGGTGCCCAGCTTGTGCAGTTCCATGCTCTCGCCGCTTACGCGCGGGCCGGACTGCAGGTTGACCATCGTGTCATACATCGCGCCCGAGCCAACCTTGTTGGCCACACGACCACCCACATCCACTGTGTGGTGCGCCGAATACCCTTCGGGTGTGGTCATCTTTGAGGGGATCGCCGCCGGCTCCTGCGCCAGGGCGATGCATGCTGCCATCGGAATGGCGATGACCAGCCCCGCAGCCAAAAGGCTCATGCGGATGGGGCGTGCTGATAAGTGCTTTTTCAAAAAAAATGTATTCATAAAAGCCTCAATTCGTAACTTCTCGTGCCATGTCGGAATCTGTTTCGAACCCATCCGTCCACCTGCAACGTCCGTGATCGCTGCAGGAAGACGGGAATCTCATCAGCGCTTCAAAAACGGATCGAGATTTGAACCATGAATCATTGTGTGGCAATCGATACACGGCGTTACGTCGCTCGACTGGCTCAATAAGGTGGGGTTATGGATTGCGCTCGTCGCCACCGTGCTGTGGCATTGGGCGCAGAGAACATTGATCGACGGCACGTTCAACAGACGTGCATTCTGCGAGCCGTGCGGTGTGTGGCAGGCGAGGCAACCCTCACCCTTCACCGCGGCATGCTCGTAAATGAACGGTCCACGCTTCTCCATGTGGCACTTGGTGCAGATCGCATTCTGATCGGCAGTCGACCTGAGATTGTTGTTTCCGAACGTGCCGTGTACGTCGTGGCAGTCAGTACAATTCACCGCACCTTCGTTCACCCGGTGATGGAAGGGCATGCCGAATTGCGGCTTCACGTCTGAGTGGCACTGGAAGCAGAGCGCGGGCTGAGAGGCCTTGAGCAGATGCTCTGCCTTTGCATCGCTGGCGTGCACGCTGTGGCAGCTTATGCAGCCCACATTCGCCTTGGCGTGCGGAGAACGATCGAAGTTCGGATGCGCGCTCGCGTGGCAGCTCAGGCACTTCTCATCCACTTCCTGCGTCGAATGCTTGGCTGGATTGAAAATCTTCGTCACATCCCCGCCGCCATCAACGTGAGCCTTCCCGGCGCCGTGACAGTTCTCGCAGGTAGCCCCGTTGCTGCCGTGCATCTGCACCATTTTGGTGTGGGGGTTGTCGGCGAATTTCTTGCCCACTTCCTCATGGCAGGTGACGCAGGTGTCGGAGCCTACAAAGTCTCCCGAAGCGGCAGCCTTGGTCTGGGTGTCGGCCGCTTTACCCTTCGCAGGCGAGGCACCCGACGCGGTGGCGCAAAGAACGCTGGCGCCCAACATCAACATTAAGAAAACTCGCAGTCCCAGTCTGTTTCCCTGAACTGCACCAATCGAAAATAGCGTTACAGGCCTGTCTTTATGCATGAAAAATACCGCCTTTGCTGCTCTCATCGCATCCCCCGGGAACTGTTGTTCCAGCGTTTCGGTTGTCGAACTTGACGTTTCCCATCGGGAACGCCGGTACGGCATCTGGCTCGTTGGACCACTTTCTTGCGGAAGCTGCGCTTGTGCGGAGCATCACTACATGGCGTGAAGATTACTTTCTCGTCATCTAAGCTAGCGGTGACAGTCATCACACACCGTAAGTTGAGCAGTTTAATACAGTATTTCCTGTCACTTAGTGATTTGGCGCCTGCAGTTTCGCGGCCCGGCGATTTGCAAGATACAACTCATTATTTTTGTTAGGTATACGGCTTTCTACAAACGGAAAAACGCCAGAATCCGAAGGGCGGCCAATTTCCGCAACCTATCATCCAGATCACATTGCGAATGTTCAAAAGAGATTACGTTTCCCCGGCTCCACGCAGATGACTGGTTGCTTCGCACTCTCTCCGGATTTAGGGCCATTCACAATCGCTTCCGCAACTCAATCAGCAGCGGTACCAATGAGCACAGGTTTCGGGAAACGGCTCTGGCCGGAGCGATCCGCAAAGAATAGGCGTGAGCCCCATCACATCCTCAGCCACTACAGCTGCGGCAAACTTCCTTTAACGCAGAAGCCTCTTTTCCGTGTGTCCGAAGCTTCTTTCGCCTTAACTGTAGGCCCTGCAACAATCTGCAGGGCTCAGGGAGCGACGAAAGCTAAGGGCTGCATCGGGACAGGGTGGGGCAAGACCATGGCGGAAGCTCAAATATCGGCTGAACTACATACGCGGCAAAGGCACATCCCCCGGCCCGTTCCGGTCGGTTGCGCGGCTTGTTCCAATCGCCGCCCGGGTTGGTTCTGCTCCCTTGGAAGCGCTGTTCTCGCCGACCTTGAACTGGCCACCAGCACCATTTCTCTTCCTGCCCAGGCCTCGCTCTTCACCCAGGGAGAAGATGCCCGCTGCCTCTATCTCATCTGCAGCGGCTACCTGAAGCTGACGACCGGCCGCATCGATGACAAGCAGATGATCGTCCGTGTCGCCGGCCCCGGATCCATGTTGGGTTTGTACGCGGTTCTCTCCCACGGGCTTTACGAGGTTTCCGCTGAGTCGTTGACAACAGCCCAGTTACGCCCCGTCGAGCGGGAAAGGTTCCTCAACTTCCTGCGCAGCCATAAAGAGGCGCAAATGCGGGCCGTCCAGTGCATTTGCCAGGAATACCGTTTTGCCCTTCAGGATGCATGCCGCATCGCGCTGTCTGAAACCGTGGCCGCCCGCCTGGGACGGCTGCTCCTTGAATTGGCCAACCAGATTGGTGAGCACCTCGACGCGGGCGAGTTTCGCTTCCCGCTGTTGCTCACCCACGAGGAGATGGCCTCCATGACCTGCACCACCCGCGAAACTGTCACCCGCACCCTCGGCCAGTTCCGCAAAGATGGTTGGATTTCGATCGAAGACTCGCTGGTGACCCTCCATCACCCCGACCGGCTGCAGGCGCTTCTCTAGAGTCTGCCTTCCCCCCGCTCTCCCCGGTGTACTTTTCAAGTCAAACAAACGTGATATGGGGCGTTATCATATTACGTGGGAGTACATGCCACACATGACCCGTGTTTCTGCTTGTTTTTTTGCTCTTCTCCTCTCCTGCGTTGCAATTGCTCAGACACCGGCTCTTGGCTCGGCGCCTGACCCACCTCTTGCTTCGGGCTCGTCTTCAAATCAGCCGGCCGTCACTTCTACCCAAAGCCCTGAGATCGATCAGTTTCAGAAGATCGAGAACAACTGGTCCGATTCCATCAATCGGCACGACCAGTACGCTCTTGAGCTGGTGTTGTCGCCCCTGTTTGTCGACGTTGCGGCCAGCGGCGACATTACAACTCGCAATCAGCAGCTGGCCCAGGTGATTACCGGTGAGGACAAAACCGTCTACCTCACCCAGAAAGTCATCACCGTGCGCATGCTTGGCGACATTGCCGTCGCCAACGGCACATACACGCTGCACCACAAAGTCAATGCGGTACAGGCGGACGAGAAGGGCGTATTTACCCATGTCTTCGAGCGCCTTCGCGGCGGATGGGTTTGCGTTAACTCGCAGCGCACCGCGCTACGTGAAGACAACAACGTCAAGACCAAAAAGTCCTCCAACACTGAGATGCCCTTCCACATCCCGTTGTTCTCCAAGGGCGACAAGAACAATCCATAGGGCAGCGCAGTTGATGCCCGTCTGCCTCATCTTCTGAAAACCTGTGCCCGCAATCCGTCCTCGATGGTTGGCCGGCGGGCTTTCATCGCAATGCTTCCCTGTGCGATGATTTCTTTTCCCCGCAGGAGACTCGGAATGAAGCGGCTACTCGTATTTCTTCTTGTCCTCGCACCACTCAGCGCCCAAACCTACCAGCCCACCTGGGACTCCATCGATAAGCGTGCAACCCCAGCCTGGTTTACCGACGCCAAATTCGGCATCTTCATTCATTGGGGCGTCTATTCTGTGCCCGCGTATGCTCCGGTGATCCCGGGCAAGCTCGCATACGCCGAGTGGTACTGGCACCAGATGTCCGAGGGTCGCGATAACCCGAAGGCCAATGCCATTGAAACCGGCACATGGGCCTATCACCAGAAGATGTTCGGCGCAGACTATGCCTACCAGAACTTCGCGCCGCAGTTTCGCGCCGAGCTCTTCAATCCAGACCAGTGGGCAGCAACTCTGGCCGACTCTGGCGCAAAGTACGTGGTGCTGACCTCGAAGCATCACGAGGGGTTCGCCTTGTGGCCCAGCAAAGAGGCTTCCGCAACCTGGGGCCGCCCGTGGAATGCCGTCGAGATCGGTCCCAAACGCGATCTGCTCGGCGATCTGAGCGACGCAGTGCGCCGCAAGGGTCTGCGCATGGGCATCTACTATTCGCTTTACGAGTGGTACAACCCGCTCTGGCTTAAAGACAAGCCACGCTACGTCAGCGAACACATGTTCCCGCAGTTCAAAGACGTGGTCACGCGCTATAAGCCATCCATCATCTTCAGCGACGGCGAGTGGGAGATGCCTTCCGCCGATTGGCGCAGCCCGGAGCTGCTTGCGTGGCTCTTCAACGATTCGTCCGTCAAGGACGATGTGGTCATCAACGACCGCTGGGGCAGCGAGACCCGCCACAAACACGGCGGCTACTGGACCACGGAATACACCGCCGGCATGAGCGGCATGGAGCATCCCTGGGAAGAGAGCCGCGGCATGGGTTACAGCTACGGCTACAACCGCGCCGAGCGCCTCGAGGATTACCACACCGGACGCGAACTGGTGATTATGTTGGTGGATATCGTGAGCCGCGGCGGAAACCTGCTGCTCGACATCGGGCCCGGAGCCGACGGCACCATCCCCGTAATCATGCAGGACCGTTTGCACCAGATCGGCGACTGGCTCAAGGTGAACGGCGACGCAATCTATGGCACCAGGCCGTGGAAGTCTTCGCGGCAGTGGAGCGCGGGCGAAGTTCCCAATGTCTCGTACAACAACAGATTCGAGTCGGCCTACGATGTAACCACGCTGGTGGGCAAGCCCGAGCCCGGCAAGGCCGCCATTGATGCCTTCCTTACCAGCAAAGGCAACGACGTCTACGCGATCCTGCCCCGCTGGCCCGGCCAGAGTTTTCTGTTGAAAGATGTGACAGGCGTAAAGTCAGTAACTCTTCTGGGATCGGAAGCGCCGCTGAAGTTCAAAGCGGCCGCGGGTGGCGTCACGATTGACCTTCCCCGCCTCCCCGACGAACTGCTTCATCAGCCAGCCTGGGTCCTCAAGGTGAGCCGATAGCACCGTAACCAGGTCTCTGACCGCCTGTCTCCGTACCGTCTCCCGTGCCCCATCCTTTCGCCTTTTTTCTGGCGAAAGGGTGGGATAGCAGAGAACTTCACCTTAAAAGTTCAAACAATCAGCGAACTAGCTCGCCAGCTTCTTGGCGCCCTGCACACGAATCGACACATGCACCAAACTCAGCGCCGCCGGAGTCACGCCCGGTATCCTGCTCGCCTGCCCAATCGTGATCGGCCGAACCCGCTCCAGCGTCTCGCGCATCTCGCGCGAGAGCCCGCTGATGGAGCCGTATTCAATCCACTCCGGAATCGCGACAGCCTCGGCAGCCTTCAGCTTTGCTATCGACTTCTTCTGCTGCTCCAGATAGCCGGCAAACTTGATCTCTGTCTCAACGGCCCGCACCTCATTGCGCAGCACGGCCCTCCCCACAGGATCGTCCTTGCCGGAGCCGCCATCGAGCGCCGCGGCCATCTCCGCCAGCAACGGATCTTTCGCCATCGCCTCCCGCATCGCACCAAGCACAGGTTCAATGGTCACTTCAGGCCGCTTCAGCAATTGCGCCCACGTCAGTCCCGCAGTCGTAGTCAGTGCGCCGAACCCCGCCGCTTCAAGCTTCTCCGTGTCCACCTTGCTGGTCACGAGCATCCGTTCCAGCGCACCCATCCGCTCCTGCTTCTGTTCGTATTCCGCCCAGGCCTCATCGCCAATCAACCCCAACTTCCGCCCGTATGGAGTCAGCCGCCGGTCAGCATTGTCGATGCGCAAGTGCAACCGGAACTCGGCACGCGACGTGAACATCCGGTATGGCTCGTTCGTCCCTTTTGAAATCAAATCGTCGACTAGGATGCCCGTGTAGCCTTCAGTCCGATCCATCGTGAAAGGCGGCTCGCCCTTCAGC
>DASRLI010000491.1:0-10549 GCA_035648535.1 Occallatibacter sp.
GAGGCTCAATCTCGTTTTTCTCCCGGGTGGAATTTCCGCGAGGCACAACAGCATTCTCGCACCAGAAATTCAGCTTCGGAGCTATCCCAAGGTTAAGAATCTGGTTCCTTTCGGGCCTGGATCGAATTTTGGCGAGGCACAGGCATCTACGGCGTTAATGAGAGTCCGGGTTCGGCTCCGTGGCACAACGCTGCGGGAGATCTCGAGCCCAAGGTGGATATTTCCTACACCATGGGTAAACACGCCTTGAAGTTTGGCGGCAGCTACAACCGTTACACCAAGAACCAGAAGCTGTTCCTCAATGCGGAAGGAAGCTATTCGTTCGGCGGAGGACAGACAGGCGATGGGTTCATGGACATGTTGCTGGGTCTGGCCGATTCCTACTCTGAGTCACAGGCTGCACCTATCCGGCACTATGTGAACCAGACTCCGTCAGCGTATGCGATGGATACCTGGAAGATCACCCCCCGGCTCAGCCTGCAACTTGGACTGCGCTATGATGGGCTGCCGTTTGCGTGGGAGCGTAACAACCAGGTGGCTAACTTCAACCCAAGTCTGTACCTGAGCAGCCAGACCGCTGTTTGGAATGCGGACGGATCCCAGCTTTCAACCGGTCCTGGATTCCAAGTCGTCAACGGAGCGCCTTTCTACTTGAATGGCGTGCAATTGGCGGCCACGTCGGGCGTTCCGGCCAACCTGGTAAAAACCGATTGGGACACGTGGCAACCCCGCGTTGGCTTCTCTGAAGACCTCTTCGGCAATGGCAAGACGGTGCTGCGCGGCGGCCTTGGAACCTTCTATGAACGGCTGCAGGGCAACGACATCTACGATGTCGCCACTGCTGCTCCGTTTGCAAACACACCATCCGCGAACAGCGTGTACCTCAGTAATCCACACGTCAGCTACGTTACCGGACTGACTGCGGCCACCCCAGTCTTTGCGCAAGGGAGCACTACCCTCGCACAGAACTTCAGGGCGCCCGCGGTAGCCCAGTTCAGTTTCGGCATCCAGGATCAGGTGGCCCAATCGCTCATCCTGGTTGTTCAGTATGTCGGCAATCTTGCCTGGCATCAGAACATCCGCCGGAACATCAACAACTACTCCCTGAACACGCCGTTGCTGGTTGGCAACAACATGGCATTCAATGTCACTGGCGGCCCCGCGACCGATTACCTGAAATACTCGAGGGCTAACGCTGGCGACCCGAACAACCACTCGGGGACGAATCCAGGTGGTACGTCTATCCCGATTGCAGACCAAATGCGCGTCTACGATGGCTTCGGCGGCATCACCGAGCAGGAAAACAACACCAATGGCAACTACAACGGTTTCCAGACCGGTCTCCGTGTTCAGAAGCGCTGGGGCTTGAGCGGTGAGGTTGACTACACCTACTCGCACGAGATCGACATCACCAGCGGGGATGATTCGGGCATCGACAATCCGTTCAACATCAAGTACATGAAAGGCTCGGGAGGGTACGATCGGCGTCATATCCTGAGCATCAACTACATCTACGAGCTGCCTATCTTCAAGGAGCCCGGAATCACTCACTCGGTTCTTGGCGGCTGGGAAGTTGCCGGCACGGTCATCGATGAATCCGGCATTCCCGCAACTGCAAGAATAAACCTCAACTACGACACCATCGGCCTGGGCGGAGGTTACACCAACCGTCCCAACGTAACCGGCAAGGTCAAGAGGCTGGGGGGCGTCACCAAGGCCTTTGACACATCCCTGTTCAGCAACCCGACTCCAGCATGGGCTGGCGGCGCCAACCAGGGCTTTGGAAGCTCAGGCAAGGATGCAATTCCTGAACCCAACCGCGTGAACTTTACGACTTCGCTCTACAAGACGTTCGCATTCACTGAAAGAGCAAAGTTCGAGTTCCGCATGGAATCGTTCAACACCTTCAACCACACCGAACCCAACGGAACGAACAACACCTTCGGCGACGCGAACATGGGGAAGGTTACATCCTTCTACGATCCGCGCGCGATTGAATTCGGCGGCAAATTCGTCTTCTAACGAAACAAAACCGTAGTGCGAAGCGCGGCAGGATATCCTGCCGCGCTTTGCTTTTAGCGTGTAGATTTGGAGAATGAACCGTTCCATGATGTCGACGGGAGAGAGCAGGAACACTGGATTCAACTGGACCTGCCTGGTCGCGGTTGCACTCATGGCGACGTCTTTCCTGATGGCGCAGGAGCAGGATCGAGCCCAGATCCGGCTCAAAGCCATGGCCCTGGAACAAAAGGGGCAGAACTCTGAAGCGGAAGAAATTTGGGGCACAATCGCCAAAGCCGATGCTCGGGATGCGGAAGCACTTGCGCATCTCGGTCTGCTTGAGGCGCGGCAGGAACACTACGAAACCGCGATCGACTATTACCGCCGCGCTGTGGCAATTAATTCGGATCTGCCGGGATTGCAGATGAATCTTGGCCTGGCGTTATTTAAAGTCGCTCAGTTTCCGGACGCAATCAAATGCTTCTCCTCCGAGATCAAGAGGCACCCGGGCGGCCTTCGCCTTACGATCCTGCTCGGCATGGCACACTTCGGAATGAAGGACTACCTGATTGCCATTCCGTATTTGCAGCGCGCAACTGCCCTTGACCCGCAGAACCTTTCCCTGCGCATAACCTTGGCACAAAGCTGCCTGTTGAGCAAGGAATATCAATGCGTTGTCAAGGTGCAACAACAGTTACTCGCGCTCAAAGAGGAATCCGCCCAGATCGACATTCTTGCGGGCGAAGCGCTCGATCAGATGCAGCAAAGCGTCGCGGCACTGAAGCAACTTCGGGCGGCTGTCCTTGCGAATCCCAAGGAGCCCAACGTGCATTTTGGGCTGGGCTATCTCCTATGGACTCAGGGCAAATGGGAAGAGGCGGCCAATGAGTTAGATTTGGAACTTCAGAATGATCCCCAAAACGTGAAGACGCGAATCTACCTCGCGGATTCATGGGTACAGCTAAACGAGTTTGCAGAGGCCCTTCCGGGACTTGAAAACCTCGACGCCCGCGATAAGTCGTATCCGCTTGTGCACCGTGATCTTGGCATAATCTATGCGAATTCCGGCAGATTCGAGGATGCAATTCGAGAACTCATGCTGGCAATGGAGTCCGATCCCGGGAACGCCGAACTGCATCTGCAGGCCGCCATAGTGTACCGGACGCTCGGCAGAAGAGACCAGGCAAACGCTGAAATCGACAGGGCCAGAAAGCTGCCGCTCCCGCGCCATTCATCTCTCGAGGAGATGATCGACTCAATTGAGAATCCGGCTCCTTGATTGGTTCATTGAATAGTCGACGTTCCGACCCTTAATGCCTCGTCGCAGTTCCGGATGTCTCCGGCGGGCGAACGCTTGCGTAGGTTTTGATCCAGTGGTTTCGCATCTTCGCATGCACGACTTTGCCCGCCGTTTCCGAGACTATGACATTGGTCTCCTCAACTGGCATATGGCAGTCAATGCACCCGTTCTCAATCTTGTTTCGACCCAGTTTTCTCAACATGCCGCAGCTTTGCCACTGGTGGCAGGTGAGACATTTAAGTGAATAGGACGCGGCGGACTGCTCGGTGGTATGGACGTCGTGGCAGGTTGAGCAGCTCAATTTCTCCGAGGATCGATAGCATTTACTTCGTTGAAGCAAACCGACCTGATTCCCATGCACATCAGGATGTTCCACATCGGGGGATGGAAGCGGTTTGAAGTATTTGTTGAGCGGCTGGCCTGGAACATAGGAGAAAGTCGGCGCCAGGGCTTCTCGCTGAATTCCGTTATGGCATTCGGCGCACAGATCAACCTTCCTGTCGCGGGAAAAATCTGCTGGATTCAGAATGCCGTGTGAGGCCGATTCGTTCGGTTCAGTTTCATGCTTCATTTCCAGTCGAACATGATTCGCGCCGGCGCCGTGACAGCTCTCGCACGAGATGCCAACGATCAGACTCTCTCTGTCGTACCGATTTGTGCCCGGATCGTTGGAAAGCGCTCGGATGAATGTCGCGTGGCATTCCAGACATGCAGGATTTACGACGCGGGAAAAGTCTGCCGTCCCGTCCATGTAGCCTGGGCTGTTGATCCATCTATGTCCGTCGGTCCAATAACTCACTGGCAGCTCGAAGAGTCGGTTTCCCTGCCAGTACAGGTAGGTCTGACCTCGTACTCCGGATCCGGTGATAAGATCGATGCGTTCCGTTCTCTGAAAAACGTCGGAGTTCCATCCGCTCCGCGCCGTCTCGAAAAAGCCATCCCTCCGTGACTCCATAAAAAACTGCAGCCCCGGCTGGACAGACTGTGCAGGATCAACGATCGTCATGGAATTGGCATCCATTCGAAATGATCCGAGCACTGAACCGGGTGTGGGAAGTTGGGAAGTCAGGTAATGGCCGGTGTGCTGATAGTTTTGGCTTAGTTCTCTGTGGCATGAGAAGCAACTCGCGTTGCCAACGTAGCCGGTTCGAGCCGTCTCAACTTGGCTCTCTTGCGGTGAACCGAAGGCAACCGCCGACGGAGCGAAAGAGAAACCAGCCAGTGCGAGAAAAACTGCGAGTTTGGGTGGGATCATTTCGTGCAGACCCCACTTGTCGATATCGAGTACAGCAAGAACATCTCCGATTCCCAGATCCTAATGATTGGTGGCCGCTTCCTTGCTCATAAGTATTCTCAGGCTCTTGGCGAGCTTTTCGACCTCTTGAGCCTTCTTCAGCACCGTGAGGGAGAGACTCTCTTTGTAGGTCCTGGCTACTTCGGCTCGCAGGTCTGCGCACAATTGATACAGCTTCTTTGTGTCGACTTCAATCTGGGCCTGCCTTAGTTGCTCGGCGGAGGCAGCAGCGGAGTTCTCTGCCTTTGAATCAACCACAGGTAGTTGCATTGATTCCTGTGTGTTCACGTTCACTGCGGGCTTGGGCTCGGAATTGGAGTTGGCTTTGGTTGACTGGGAGTGCATCGGAGCGGCGAAGGCCAACGTCAGCAAAGTCAGCAGGAGCGTCCAAAGGATCTGCTGCGGATTTCCGAGAAGTCTGGCCATTGGCTATATCCGTATGCCGCAATGGGTAAGATGAGCCTGTCCTGGCTGTAAAAACCGTGCTAACGGGCTCTCATTTGCTGTTGCACACTCTTCGCAAGCTTTTCGATTTGTCCTGCTTTGGCAGCATTGGCTTCCATGGAGGCAGACTTCTTGGCGGAAAGGATCTCCTGCTGCAGCTGTTGTGCCAATAGCAGTATCTGGTTGGATTCAAGCCAGATTTCTCGGGCGCGAAGCTGGTTTTGAAGTGAGATTACTCGCTGTCTTTCTTGATCCGCCGGAGTGTCGCCAAATACCTGCTTCAGATCGGGATCTCTAGGAGTTGGATTGGGAAGGACAACGTGACCCACTGGCGGGTCCTGCGCCATGGAGACCCCAGACAGTGAGATCAGCGTAAATAGAACGCAACTACCTAAGCGGATGCCACCGGTAAGAACTCGCATGAATTCTCACTCCTCCAGCGAGTTCAATCTAAACAGAGATTTGCATACTCGGTCCAGTCAAATCTGTGTGTCCAAAGTGTCGGTGCATCCTTTGGAGCCAGTGTCCTTGCCGCGCCAGGGTTGGAGACCGGTAAACCTGATTGCGGACATCGAGATCCCAAGAATGACCGGTAGCCCGATCCGACGAGGGCGAAGGATGGACCGGATGATCTTCATAGTTGGGCTCAAGCTCTAACTGGATGCCGGTTGAATGCTACGAACGCGACAGCGTGCTGATGACAAGTAAGCTGCCATTCTCCAAGTTGAAGGGAATATTCAAAGACCCGATGACCACGGCGGCCGCCATCGGTCGCATGAAAACCAATATCGCGCTCGATTTCCTTTCGCGGTCGAGCGTCGATGGTCGGGTGGTGGCCAAATCCTTTGCAGGTCACTTGGGTTCGGTATCGACATTCTGCCCAGCCGGCTTGGCATCGACTTGGTGCATCTGCTCTCGAAGCGAGAGCTGGTTAGCCTGCAACAGCTTCTGCGCCTTTTCAAACTCGCCCTTGGCTTCGACTTTTCGACCCATGGATTGATAAAACCGTCCAAGGCGGTAATGAATTGCTGAGTCGCCAGGGTTGAGTTTCTCCGCTTTCTTGAGCTCCATAAGTGCGTCTTCCGTTCGTCCCTGGCCTTCGTAGAGAATTCCCAGGTCAAGATGCGCAATCTCAATGGACGGTTGGATCCGGACAGCATGCTCAAGATGTGGCACAGCGTCGTCGAGGCTCTTGCGCCGCATCTCCGTATCGCCAAGATACGCTAAAGCGAGCGGATGTTCCGGGTTGTTTGCGAGCTCAGACCGGAATTCTCTTTCCGCGTCGTCGAATTTCAGCCGCCGCCATAGCAAGTAGCCAAATCCAAAGTGCACATTCGGCGTTCTGGGATCAGCATTCACCGCAGCCTGAAACTCCGTAATGGCTCCTTCATCGTTTTTCAACTCGTCGTATGCTTCGCCAGCGAGCATATGCGCTTCAGCCGACTCGGGATTTAACGTGAGGATCTCGTGGTAAACGTCTAGAACACACTGGTACTGCTTGGATAGTAGACAGCTTTCAGCAAGCGTCATCCGCAAGGAGATGTTCTGAGGATCACCCGCCGCAGCCTCCTTCAGGTACGGGACTGAAGCTGCATAGTCGCCCAATCCATAATGGGCCAGCCCAATCAGTGTCACCAGTCGAAGCGCTTCGGGGGAGGATTTTGGCGCACTTTTGAGTAAAGGTTCAAAGGTCTGTATTGCGGACTGGAGTTCTCCCGTCTTGAAGAGGGATAGACCAAGGTTAAGGCGTAAGCCGGGTATCTTCGGGTTGAGACTCAGCGCCTTGCGGTAGAGTACGAGCGCCTCTTTGTAATGCTCCTGGCGCGCTTCCAGTAGACCAAGATGCGCATAAGCTTCAGAGTCATTCGGTTGGCTGCTGAGAAGCGCTCTCCACCCGGCTTCGGCTTCGGGGACCTTGCCCTCGCGTTCCAATGCGAGTGCGGATTGCCTCTGGCTTTCGCGATGAGGCGCCTGCTGGCCGAGGCAATTAAACACGCAAACTGCAATGACCCACAACACTCCGGTTAGTCTTTGAAACCTAAAAGTCTCAGTGCGCTTCGGGATGCCGTGTATTCGTGCCAGTTCGAGAGTACAGTCAAATGCTGGCCCCACCTTTCCGCGAGAGCCAATCAAGACAATCTGAGGAGACAACACAATAGATTCGCGCACATCTTGAGCATGCCAACGATTGAATGTGCCACGATTGGTAAGTGGGTGCACGTAGGGTACGCTTTCACAACCTAGTCCCCATGCAGATGGAAGCCCCATCGCTCCGCTTCTCCTTTACAGGACCCGCCTTGATTGTCGCACATGTTGTGAAAGCATCGATGCGAGAGTGCGCTACGTTCATCGTTGACGCAGGAGACAATGACAACTTTGGCTCTAACTCGGAATAAGTCCAATCGGTTTATGACCACGTAAGACGAACGTCATGTCGCAGTGTTCGACCACTTGCGTTTCGGTATAGTTGATCTTTGACACATCTGCGCAACACTAATTCTCGAGCTGGCACGACATATCGGGGCCGGCAAGTGAAATTCGTTGTCATTGCCGGGGACATTTACGATGGCGACTGGAAAGACACAACCATCGGTCATTTCTTCAACCGGCAAATGGCCCGGCTTCAAAGAGCAGGGATTCCGGTTTACAAGGTGCGTGGCAACCATGATGCCGAGAGCGTGATCACCAGCGCTGTGACGTTACCCGATTCCGTTAAGGTCTTTTCTTCGAGGCGGCCGGAGACTTTCCTGATACCAGAGCTGAAGGTTGCACTGCACGGTCAAAGCTTCGCCAATCGAGCGGTTCCGGAAAACCTGGCGCTGACGTATCCCACCCCCGAGCCCGGTATGTTCAATATCGGTGTGTTGCATACTACGATGCGCTTGGCGAGGCACAAGTGGAGCCGCTATTCGCCGACCTGCATACGCACACCAGCCGCACCGGCGCGGAATTGAACGCGGAGTGTGTGGTAGCGGGCCTCAAAGCGCTCGCTGGAAATCCGCTCGGACGCTATCTCTCGGACAAGGGCAACGAAGTTGCTCCAGACTCGGGACATTGAATTCGAAATTGATACTGGTTTCGCCAATACACCGCCAATGGAGGAACGTTGGCCGATTAGCGGCTTCCCTGCATTGAGTCAGCGAACTACGATGACACGCGTTTCATAAGGCTGCATGTTTAGGCGCACGGTCAGATGTCCACCGTTGTTTGTTGAATCAACGGGCTCGACAGTCCCCGCCTGCGCGTCCCAGGCCTCTACGCTGCGCCCTGTACTCGAGAGCGTAATCGTATGGTTGCTCGCCTTGCCGCCCTCATTGAAGAACAGGTAGACTTCCGCGTCCTTCCATCTGCGCTTCATCACCTTCAATGCCGGATCCGCCGTATCCATCCTCAAAGTTGGCTCGACCACCGCCGCATCGATCGCCGCGAGAACTGCGCTTGGAACAACCTGGAGTGCCGGCGGCGAATCAGGCGAGTTTGCCGGCGGCGTCGGAGTCGGTGCCAACTTTGCATCGACCACTGTAGCCCACGAGAAGTCTTCCTTGGTTGCCGGCGCCGCATTGCGCATCGTACGGCCCGCGAGCCAGCTTGGCGTGTCACCCAGGAACACGACCTTGCCACCGCCCTTGGCGAACTCCTTCAGCCGCGTCAGGATCTCAGATGAGAGAACGGATGGCGCAGGCAGAATCACCGTCCGATAACGGTTTCCGCTCAGTGTTTCAAAGCCGCCCTTCACTGCCTCCAACTCGTGAGCAACCGCATCTTCGTCCACAATATCGAAATCAATTTGGTGTTCGCTCAGCAGGCGCTCCGTTGAAACAAACTGTATGTCTGCACCCTCGTCGCCCAGCCACATGGAGCTTGAGGGCAGAAACAGAGCTACTGACGCATCCGGCCCGCCCATCGTCATCAGGTAACTCATGCGGCGCACGTAGCTGAGCAATTCCCGAAAACCCGGCTGTCCCATATAATTCGTCAACGTTCTTGGCCCGGAGGACGTCGCCGGAAAGTACATCGTCTCCACCAGGTTCACGCCGCGCACAAACTGCTCGTTCAGGATGTAGCGCGCCATATCAACATCCGGAGCAGGCCGGTACGCTGCAAAGCTTTCGGTGAACGCGCGTGGCTTGCCGTAAACATGGGCGGCCGAACTCGCCAAGCGCGGAAAATCGGAGATCGTATCTTGCCAGATCTGATGCCAAATGGAATCGATCCCGGGAACCTGGACGGCCCGCATGTCACGAAAGAACGAGCCTTCGCTTTGCGTGAGTTCCATCTCCATCTCTTCGTGATTCAGGTGTACCTGGTACTCTAAATGATTTGCAGCGCACCAGTCCCCCTGCGGCTTGAAGAATCCCGAGGCAAACATCTTCGAGAAGACGTCGTAATAATCACCCTTGATGCGAATCTGTTCAGGCGTCAGATTGATCGCAATGCCCGGATCGCGGCGTGAAGGCGACTGCGCAAACAAGGCGACATAGGGCTGCACATCGTATCCCTTGATTTCGCGAAAGCGAGCGAAGAACTTCGGTGTCCACGGCAGGCCGCTGATGGAGTAATCGGGCTCGTCGCCACGAAGGCCCAAGATCGTCTTGCCAAATTCATCGCCCACAGCCACCTTGTACTGCTCGTGGGTGAAGCGCAAGTACTGTTCGGTCGCAGCTGGGTCGAGATAATCTTCAAGCGATTGCGAGGTGTCCTTCACTCGTTGCGTATTAGTGTCGGAGCGCGTGGGCGAAGTGCGGAACTCGTGATCCACGAGCAACACCGTCCATGTACCGGCGGGCGCGGTCCAGTCCAGCGTGTTGCCATTCAAGGGAAGGGAAATCGCCGCCCCGTTCTGATCCACGGCCGCCGCGCTCACAGTGCCGGAAGGCAGGTCCTTGTGCAGCACTGTTCCGCCAACGACAGAAATCTTCTCCGCCACTTCAAGCGCCTGCATCCGCAGTTCTGGCTTTTCTGAAGTGAACTTTCCGCCGGCGAAGCCGCTGGGGTATCCAGCATCGTCAACAATCCAAACACGCATATTCCGCTGTTTTGCTTCCAGGACAAATTTGCGAAAGAAGGCGAAATACTCCGGCGAAAGATATGCAAACGGCATGTTGTAGCCGGCCTGCACGGTGACTGCCTCGAAACCGAGGCCATGCAGCGTGTCCAGGTCGCGCTCCACTTGGGGAATGCTGACGCTGCCGTTCAATCCGTAATACGGCTCAGGCCCGTACTCTGGCGGAGGAGTCAACCAGCGACCCACCACCTCCGCTGCTGTCGGATTCTGCAATCGCTGCCAGGGTTGCTGAGAACTGCTCGTCGCAGCCTGCAGCAGGATCGCCGCAATCGTCATGCAGAAGCATGATTGCCTTACCATGACACGAGATCTCCTTTCACAATTGGACAGACCTCTAGTACTACAGTTGTAGATAGAAGATCGGCAGCGGCGAGCCTCGTTTCCGATAGTGACAGCACAGGGCGTGGAATTGATGATGCCTTCGCCATTGGGACCAGTGGAGAAG
>DASRLI010000492.1:0-30950 GCA_035648535.1 Occallatibacter sp.
GAAACCGCACTGAAACCTCGCTATAAGCCGCCAACCGAATCACTGCCTGCGCGCCCCAGTTCGACTACCTCCCCGCAAACTGCTGGGTCGGACTTGTTTAAAACGCTATGACCGACAAACTCCTAGACGGATCAAGAGGAATCGCCCCTATAATGGCAGCTTCATGCAGGAAGCCAATCCCATCTTGCGCCGAATTTGGCGGAACACTCCCAACGCTATCTCGATTGCGCGTCTCTGCGCTACGTCTGTTCTTCTTGCGTCTGTTTTCTTTCATCGCATCGAGCTCTTCAAGTGGCTGCTGCTCGCCTGCCTGCTGAGCGACATCCTTGACGGTTTGATCGCGCGCACATTTCATCTGACCTCCAGGCTCGGCGCTTCACTCGACTCCATGGCCGACGCCGCTACCATGCTGATCGGATTTCTTGGCGTCTTCGTCTTCCAGAAGGCTTTTGTCTCCGAACACTATCCGGCCGTGGTGCTGGTTTTCGTCTTCTACGTTGCCGAAATAATTGCATCGCTGGCGCGTTACGGAAAAGTCTCCAGCTTTCACACGCTGCTCGACCGCATTGCAGCCTACATGGCCGGCATCTTCGTCATGTCGCTTTTCTTATGGGGCTATCACGGCTGGCTGTTCCAACTAGCCGTGGTTGTCTATGTCCTTTCACTGTGTGAAGAAATGGCGCTTATCTGCGTTTTGCCCGAGTGGCGAAGCGACGTCGGGGGCTTGCATCGCGTGCTTGCCGCCAAAGGAAGGACGCCCTGAGAGACCACTGGTTCGCCATCGTGAACCCGCGCTCGGGCGGGAACCGGAACTGTGCCCGCTTCTCAGCAATGCTGGAAGGGCTGCGGCGCATTGCAGTAAAGACGGAGCTCACCAGCGGCCCAGGACATGCGGTTCAGCTCGCCCTGCAAGCACAGGCATACGGCGGAGTCATCGCGGTTGGCGGCGATGGAACGCTGTTCGAAATCCTCAAGGGAATTGATCGCAAGGAACAACGGATTGCGCTGATTCCGGTCGGCAGAGGAAACTCGCTGGCGCGCGATCTTGGTCTGCTGCACCGTCCTCTTCTCGACGTGATCCATTGGGAGCAGGCCCGCTTCATCGATCTGATGGCGGTACACGTGACGACTGCGAACGGCGTTCGATCCAGGCACCTGTCGGCGAGCACGGTTGCGCTGGGCTATCCAGCCGCAGTCACGCTGCGTGCGCGCAAGCTGGCATCCCTGGGAAAGATGTCGTATGCAGCAGCGGCCGCGGCCACCTGGCCCGTGCACTTTCGCGCTCGCATTCAGTATGAAGACGAGGTTCCCAAAGAGGTGCGGTTGAGCGGATTTGTCGCCAACAACACTCGCCATCTCGCAAACTTCCAGGCCTTTCGCCAGGCAAGCTGTTCCGACGGAGTTTTCGAGACGATGGAAATGGACGCTGGCATGGCGAAGCAGACCCTGCACAACCTGTCGGCGCTTTCAGGAACAGGCGCGTATGAACCGTCCACTCCCAGGCAGGCCAGGAACGCAAAGATACAGTTGGATTCCCCGCAGAGCCTGATGATGGACGGCGAATTATTCCCGCAGGTTATCTGCGTCGACATCAGCATTCTGCCCTCGGCATTTGTATGCAATGGGCCAGGGGCTTCATGATCGGCCGCGTGCTGGTGATTTTTGTCTCGGCGTTCCTGATCGGGGGCGTGGGGCTCTATGTTGCAAGCCGGACGCAACCGCCTCCGGTCCGCCGCCAGCGCCTGATCAAATTCATCACCTATTTCTGCATCGTCAATCTTGTGCTGCTCGCCGCGCTTGCGGGGCACTGGATTCTGAGCGGGTTGATGACGGTGATTGCAGCGCTGGGCGCACGCGAGCTTTTCCGGGTGCTGTTCCGCGCGAGTCGGGGCAGTTTGGCGGTGGCCTGCGCAATCGGTCTTCTCTACCTGCTGATTGGCGGTGCCGCAGTACTTTTCGCGTGGTTGTCGTCACCGCAAAGGACTGTCTTTGTGTGGCTGGTGGTGTGCGCATTCGACGGCTTCAGCCAGGTTAGCGGCCAGTTGTTGGGCAGGCACAGGCTCGCTCCCGCAATCAGTCCGGGCAAAACCATTGAGGGCAGTGTGGGCGGCCTGCTCTTCGCCATGGCCATGGCACTTGTGCTGCGGCCCGTGACTAGCCTGGGCGCGCTGCAAAGCCTCGTTGCTTGCTGTTTCGTCGTAACGGTCGCCCTCACCGGCGACCTACTGGCCTCGCTTATCAAGCGAAGAAGCAACATCAAGGACTTCAGCAATCTGCTTCCGGGTCACGGCGGAGTCCTGGACCGCTTTGACAGCTTTCTCTTCGCCGCCGCGGCCTGCCTGGCAGTCGGTGCAGCCGGGCAGTGGCTGGTTGCGGGATTCCAGTAGCAAGCGAATCCTTCCTGCAAGTCTTTCCCGCCGGGACAGCGGCGCCCCGCTTTTCCCCTTGCCGCGAAAGCTGTTATGCTCTCTGCGCCAGAGAAAAGCGATTTATGTAGGGGGAATACGACTATGTGGTTCCTTGGAATGGATGTAGGAACAGGCGGGACGCGGGCCGTGGTGGTAGATGCGGCTGGAAAGCTGATGGGCACGGCGTCGAGTGCGCATGCGCCGTTTCGTGCGGAGCATCCGGGATGGGCGGAACAGGACCCCGAAGACTGGTGGCGCGCGGCACAGGAGGCGATTCGTAGCGCGCTTGCCGCAACGCCGGAACCAAAGGAACCGATTGCGGCCATCGCGCTCACTGGGCAGATGCACGGCGCGGTCATGCTGGACGAGAACGGCGCGGTGTTGCGGCCTTCGTTGATCTGGTGTGACACGCGGACGCAACCCGAGTGCGACTGGCTTACCGAGCGAATTGGATACGACCGCCTGATCGAGCTCACCTGCAATCCGGCGCTGCCAAACTTTACGCTGACAAAACTTCTTTGGGTGAAGAAGCACGAGCCGGAGACCTTTACGAAAATTGCGCACATCATGTGCCCCAAGGACTACGTGCGCTATCGCCTGACGGGTGAGTTTGCCATCGATGTGCAGGAGGCGTCGGGCACGCTGCTGCTGGATGTGACGCATCGCCGCTGGTCGCGTGAGGTGGCCGAGGCGGCGGGAATCAAGGAGACCTGGCTTCCGCGCGTGTTTGAGTCTCCGGAGATTTGCGCGCGCATCAGTGCCGAAGCCGCGGGGCTCACAGGGCTCAAGGCGGGCACACCGGTAGCAGCCGGCGCGGGCGACCAGGGCGCGGGCGCAGTGGGCATGGGCATCCTGCAGCCGGGTTCGGTTTCGGCAACCATTGGAACCTCGGGCGTGGTGTTTGCAGCGACAGCAAAACCGACGAAAGATCCAAAGGGACGGCTGCACACGTTCTGCCACGCAGTGCCGGGACTATGGCACGTGATGGGCGTGACGCAGAGCGCGGGGCTTAGCCTGAGTTGGCTGAAGGAGACCTTCTTCGGCGGCCAAAGTTACGACGCGCTGAACGAGGCAGCAGCGAAAATTCCGGCTGGAAGCGAGGGCCTCGAATGGGCACCGTACCTGCTCGGTGAGCGGACGCCGCATCTTGATCCTGAAGTGCGCGCGGCGTTTGCAGGCATCGGCGCGGGACACACGGCGCCTCACTTCGTGCGCGCGGTGCTTGAAGGAGTGGCGTATTCGCTTGAAGACACGTTCACGTTGTTTGCCGAGTTGGGAATTCCGGTAAGTGGAATACGACTTGGAGGCGGCGGCGCGCGCGGTACACTGTGGCGGAGAATCCAGGCGGGGATCTATGGCCACGCGGTCGAAGTGCTTACGGCCGAAGAGGGCGGAGCGTTCGGTTGCGCGCTGATGGCCGGCGTGGGTGCCGGACACTGGGCCAATCTGGATGAGGCCTGCGCGCAGGCGATCGAGGTGGCGCAGCGCGTCGAACCGGACGCCGCGGATGTTGCCGCTTACAAGTCTGGATATGCCAAATGGCGAAAGCTTTATCCAGCTCTGAAGACGTTGCGCTAAATAAGGATTGACGGACTGACCCGTCTGCGAAGAGGATTCGTCCATGAGCGATCTTGTGGAGCGGGCGGCCGGAGAGCAGCAACGCAACGTTGCAGTCGACGCCTATCGCGGCTTCGTGATGCTGCTTATGATGGGCGAAGTCCTGCGCTTTGCCCACGCGGCTGCCGCTTATCCCGGTAATCTTTTCTGGCATATTCTGGCTTTCAACCAGACGCACGTGGATTGGGCGTGGATGAGCCTGCACGACACCATCCAACCGGGATTTACGTTTCTGGTGGGTGTGGCTCTTCCTTATTCGCTGAGCAGCCGGCAGCGAAAGGGGGAAAGCTTCAGGCGCATGCTGTTCCACACAATTTGGCGCAGCCTGGTTCTCGTCGCGTTGGGCATCTTCCTCAGGTCTACTGACAGCCCGATGACGAACTTCACATTCGAAGATACGCTCACGCAGATAGGCCTCGGTTATACATTTGCGTTTCTGCTCACCTTCGCTCGCCCTCGCTGGCAGTGGATTGCGTTTGGTGGCATCCTCTTCGGCTACTGGCTGGCGTGGGCGCTGTATCCGGCGCCGGGCCCCAACTTCAATTGGGCTGCTGTCGGCGTGCCTCCTGAATTTCAGAGCCACATGTTCACGGGTTTCACATCCCACTGGAATAAGAACAGCAATCTTGGCCAGGCGTTCGATGTATGGTTCTTGAACATCTTGCCGCGCCCCAGCCGTTTCCTCTACAACGACGGCGGCTATCTGACCCTGAGTTTTATTCCCACGCTGGGGACCATGCTTCTGGGCCTGGCGGCTGGACGCTGGTTCCAGGAGTCGGCGCCGAAGATTCCTGTGCGTAAGTTCCTGTTGGCCGCGGTGGCACTGTGCGCAGCCGGCTTGCTGCTCCACGTCACCGGAATCTGCCCGATCGTGAAACGCATTTGGACACCGGCGTGGACACTGTTCAGCGGCGGCGTGTGTTTCTTCTTTCTCGCCGCGTTTTCGTGGGTCATCGATGTCAAAAAGCATCGCGGCATCGCGTTTCCTCTGGTGGTAGTGGGTATGAACTCCATCGCGGCGTACGTGATTGCCGAATTGTGGCGGAACTTCGTCGAGAACAGCTTCCGCATTCATCTGGGAATGGGAGTGCTCAACTGCCTGAGGCCGGGGTTGGAGCCGACATTCCTCGGCGCGCTCACATTGATCGCCTACTGGTTGATGCTCTACTGGATGTTCAGGAAGAAGATCTTCGTGCGCATCTAGAACGATTCTTGAAATGTGTCAGGTTTGAGTGCCCCACGCTCACCGCGATTCTGTTTTTGGGGCGAAGGTGGGATATCAACCAAAGGAAATAATTGCGCACAAACCGGTACGCGAACATACCGATATAAAGGAAATGGTGCACAGGAAATGTTTGAATTGACAGGACAGACGGCGATTGTCACAGGCGCGGGAACGGGCATAGGAGAAGCGATTGCGCAACGGCTCGCAGCAGCGGGAGCGAGGGTTGCGGTGCTTGACATCGATCCGAATGCGGCCAAGGCCGCAGCCGAAAAGATCGGCGGCGGAGCATTCCCGCTGGCCCTGGACGTGACCAAGCCCGACAAGGTTGCGGCAGCGATTGCACTGGTAATCAGGACAACCGGCTCGCTCGAAATCCTGGTAAACAACGCCGGCGTCGCGGGTCGCGCCGCGCCCATCTGGGAGCAGACAGATTCAGACTGGCATCGGGTGATGGACCTCAATATCACCGCGCCGTTCTATCTGTGCCGCGCTGTGCTGCCGCAAATGCGCACGCAGGAATATGGCCGCATCGTAAACATTGCTTCGATTGCCGGCAAGGAAGGCAACCCGAATATGGTTGCCTACTCCGCATCGAAAGCGGCCATTATTGGATTGACCAAATCGATCGCCAAGGAAGTTGCCACCGAAGGCATCTGCATCAATGCTGTCGCGCCGGCGGTGATCCGGACAAAAATTCTGGAACAGCTAACGCCCGCGCAGGTGGAATACATGGTGCAGCGCATTCCGATGAAGCGCACCGGGCAGCCGGAAGAAGTTGCGGCAGTAGTTCACTTTCTCGCCAGCCGTGACTGCTCGTTCGTCACCGGCCAGTGCTACGACGTAAGCGGAGGCCGCGCTACATATTAACTTCCAATTGAAAGTCCGCAAAGACGAATCCGTCGCGATCTACAATTTCTCCTGTTTCAAGGGATAACGGAGTTGTGAACATCGGCCCGGCGTAGACGCAGGTGTGAAATTCGCCGCCTTCGCCGCATGGGTCAACCCCCTGTGGCAGATCGTTTAACAATGCGGCATCAAATTCGCGCCCGGCGAACTCCGAGGGCAACTGCTTTGTGTCTACGCAGGAGAGTCGGGCGCGCAGGCCTCCGGCAATCATCTCGCGCGCCAGTGCATCGGTAGGAATATCCCAGAGCGGAAACAGCGGCTCAATGCCGGTGTTCTTGAGCTGGTTCTCGCGATAGGCGCGTATCTCCGCCAGATAAAGATCGCCAAACGCGACAGCATCAATGCGCTCGTCGACCGCGCGGCGGCACACCTCGGCCATGCGCTTCTCATAAATTTCATTGGAGCAGGGCCACGGAAGCGGCACAATCCAAAGCGGCAATTCAGCAGCCTGCGCCTGCGCCTCAAGCACCGAGCGTCGCGTACCGTGCATGGCGACGCGATCAAATTGAGAGTTGAGCGTCGTAACCAGCCCGCAGAGTTCGATCGTGGGATCGCTCCGCAACAGGTGCAGAGACCATGCGCTGTCTTTACCGCTGCTCCAAGACAAGAGGACACGCTTCATGGATCGATCATAAGCTGCGGTGTAGACATCTGGAGTCAGATGAGTCATAATGATCATATTGGTCATTATGATTGGAGGTTGCGATGATTTCCGAAGTGAGCGCAGTCAATTTTCGGCAGAATCTGGGAGAAATGCTGAACCAGGTGCAGTACCGGAATGACAGCATCGTGATCAATAAGGACGGCAAACCGGTGGCGGCTCTGGTGGACGCTGAACTGTTTGCGCGGATTCGGCGGATGCGCGACCGGTTCGATGCACTGAGCAACCGGATTGCCGAGGCTTATGCGGACGTTCCCGGCGATAAAGGCATGGCGGAGATCGATGCGGCCGTAGCGCGCGAACGGCGGCGCTAGTGGCTCCTCTGCGCGTGGTTCTTGACACCAACGTTCTGGTTTCGGGACTGGCGTATCCGAAGAGCGTGCCAGGACATATCCTGAGCGCCTGGCAGCAGGGTGCGCTGGGTGTTGTGCTGTCCCGCTATATTCTCGATGAGATGGTGCGCGTTTTGCCTCGGCTCAAGCGCATCAAGCTGAGTCCGGCGGAAATCCGCGACCTTGCGGACAGTTTCATGTTCATGGCGGAGGTCGTCGAGCCAAGCGGCAAATTGGAGAGAGCGTTGCGTGACAAAGCCGACGCGCCAGTGTTGCAAACGCTCCAAGCGGCGAACGCCGACTACCTGATCACTGGGGACAAGGACCTGCTCGCGCTGGCCGAACGACACCCCATTGTGACGCCAGCCGCCTTTTGGGAGCGTCATGGGAAGTAGGAAATCCTGTTTGGGTATCTCTCGGCATAAACGAGAAAGGCCCCGCGCGATGCGAGGCCTTCTTGCTGACTTCCCGAATCGCTAGTTCAGCGTCACATCCACATGCAGCGGCGTATTTTCGCTCGAGTCGCCGACCAGGATCACGAACTTGCCGGGGTCGATGGTCCACTTCTTTGCAGTCTCATCCCAGTAGCTGAAGGCGCGTGCGTCCAGGTTGAGAGTTACATGTTTTGTTTCGCCGGGTGCGAGTTGGACTTTCTCAAATCCCTTCAGTTCGCGCTCGGGGCGCGTTGCCTTGGTCGATGGATCGGAGACGTAGAGCTCCGCGACTTCCGCACCGGCCACGCTGCCGGTGTTGGTCACATCGAAGCTGACCGGAACCGTAGAACCTGACGCAGCCTTCGCCGGCGCCTGCAGATTGGCGAAACCAAATGTGGTGTAGCTGAGCCCAAAGCCGAACGGGAACAGCGGGTGCTTGCCGGTCGTGGTCCAGTAGCGATAACCCACCATCAACTTATCGCCATACTTGATGTGAGGAACTGTGTAATCGAGCGGCTTGCCGTTCTCTCCAATCGTGTGCAGCGTCGTGTCCGCTCCGGGGGCGCCGTAGTAGTAAGGCTGCGAGGGGCTGTTTTCCCAGTCGTTGTCGAAGCTGATCGGCAGCTTGCCTTCGGCGTTGTGTTTGCCAAAGAGAACTTCAGCAACGGCCGTGCCGCCTTCCTGGCCGGGATACCATGTGTGGAGCAGCGCGGGAACCTTGCTGAGCCAGCGCCGCGTGTCCATTGCGCCGCCGCCGGTGAGCGTGACGATGGTATGCGGATTCGCCGCGGCAATTGCTTCGACCAGCGCATCCTGTCCGAATGGCAGTGTGAAGGTGCGGTCGTGGCCCTCGCCCTCGGTGGGCGCATTGAAGCCGATGGCCAGGACAACAACGTCTGCGAGGGACGCGAACTGCTTTGCATCCGCCGACACGAGATCGGGTTCATATACAAAGCCGAACCCAAACCGAGAGCCGGCAGCGCGAGGCAGATAGTCGGCCTTGAGGCTGACGGTTTGTCCCGCGGTGAGGTCGATGGACGTGTATCTGGGCACCGAGCCTTCCGCCCGAACCTGGTCGAGTACCTGCTTGCCATCGACGAGAATCTTGAAGCCATCCTCACCGGAGGCGCCGGCAATCAGCAGGTATTTGCCTGCGCTTGCTGCTTTGAAGGAGGCGGTATAACGAATGCTCCGTGGCGTTGGGTCCGCGGGCGCCCACTCATTGGGCTTCCAATCGGCGACGTTGCGGCGCGTGCCGGTTGCGGGCGTGCCGGTGAAGTCGCTGCTGGGAAAGCTCTCCACCTTGACTCCGCCTTCCCACTGGGCCCGACGGAATACGTCTACTATCTCCGGAAGCCCGCGGCTGTAGAGGACATGCACATTCGGCCCGAGCAAATTGGCTATTCCGGTAACGGTTGAGACGGACTCGAATGGTGTCGCTTCAGAGGAGCCGCCGCCTCCGGGAACCGCAGGCCATGCGTCCGGGCCGATGATGGCGATGGTTTTGATTTTGGCCGGATCGAGCGGCAGCAGCTTGCCTTCATTCTTGAGCAGCGTAATGGTTTCGAGCGCGCCCTGCAGAGCAACGGCGCGGTTGGCCAGCGAAAACGTGGAGTCGGCTGGATCGAACTGCGGACGGCTGGTAAAGCCATAGCGAAGCTCGGTGCGAAGCAGCCGCAGCACCTTGTCGTCAATGGTGGACTCCTTCACGGATCCACTCTTGACGGCGGGCAACAGGTTCTTCGCGTTCATGAACTTGGGGCTGGGCATTTCCAGGTCGAGGCCATTGTTGGCCGCAGCCACGCCGTCATAGGTAGCGTCCCAATCGGACATGAGCACGCCCTTGAAACCCCACTCACCCTTGAGAACCTTATTGTTGAGAAACTCGTTCTGTGTTGCGTGCACTCCGTTGAGCAGGTTGTAGGAGTTCATCACGGAGTCAACGTGGCCCTTGACGACAGCTGCTTCAAATGCGGGTAAGTAAATCTCGCGCAGGGTGCGCTCATCCACATCGGAGCTGGCGTTGTGGCGATTGAACTCCTGATCGTTGAGCGCGTAGTGCTTCACCGTGGCGATTACGCCCTGCGATTGCACGCCTTCAATGAACGGAACCACGATGGTCGAATTGAGGTAGGGGTCCTCAGACAGATATTCGAAGTTGCGGCCGCCGATGGGCGAGCGCGCGATGTTGACCCCGGGGCCAAGCAGGAAGTTGACGTTGCGGGCGCGGGAATCCTTGCCGAGTGCCTCGCCGAGCTTACGCGAGAACTCCGCATCCCACGTGGCGGCCAGCGCAACGCCGCCGGCATAAGCGGTGGTGGGTCCCCAGGTACGCACACCGACCGAGGCATCGGACATCTTGAAGCGGGGCAGATCGATGACGGGCATGGGGCGCGTGTACATGTTGTCGACGCCGCCGATAAGCTCAATCTTCTGCTCAAGGGTCAGCTTCGCCAAAAGCGCTTGGGCCTGGGACTCGATTGCGGGCGAGTCGGGCACGGGAGCCTGGGCTTGAGCATAACCAGAGAAAACCGGCGACAGGCATGCGAGGATTAGGGCAAAAACCGATACAGAGATGGTGTTTTTCAAGTTTCTCATGACCGGCAAGGGTAGCGCATTGGGCCGCCGGATGTACACCCGGCCCGCGTGCCCGCTACTCGTAGCGCAAGGCTTCGATGGGGTCCAGGTTGGCGGCGCGGATGGCTGGAATCATGCCGCTCACCAGTCCGGTGATGGCAAGAATCACCGTTGCCACAATCACCGAAGTGGGTGAAATGAGGAGGTGAATATCGGCATTCTCGGCGTTTTTGGCCAGGGCGCTGTAAAACGTGATGCGGCCGACCAGGGCAGAGACGAGGTAGGCCAGGGCGATGCCAGCGGCGCCTCCGATAGCGGTAATGGCCAGGGCCTCGGCGAGGAACTGGATGAGTATCTGATGCCGACGCGCGCCAAGTGCTTTTTCGATGCCGATTTCGCGGGTCCGCTGCTGCACGGAGACCAGCATGATGTTCATCAGCCCGATGCCCGCGATGCCGAGGGTGAGCGCGCCGACCAGAGAGAGCAGGACCTGGAGAGCGATGGAGACGATGCTGAACTGATGGAGCTGGGTTTGCAGGTTGGCGACGAAGATGGCGCGATGGTCGGAAGGACGAAAGTGATGAGCAGCAGCGAGCGTGTTGCGGAGATTCTTCTCAACGAGCTCGTTGTCGCCGCGATAGTTGAACCAGATGCCGTCAAGGTACGTGGTGTCCTTGAGATCGCCAATGGTTGAGAAGGGAATCCAAATGCCGGTGTTGATATTGTTCTCGCCTTCGACCATCTTGGGCTGCAAGACGCCTACGATGGTGAACATGATCCCGTTGAGGCGGATGGTTTCACCGATTGCGTAGCCACCGGAGAAGAGCTTGGTTTTGGCATCGCTGCCGATGACACAGACGTGGGCGCGCTGCTGCTCCTCGAGTCCGTTGAACAGGCGGCCTTCCGAAGGGTCAAGGACAAGGATATCGAGGCCTTCCGGGCGCACTCCGTTCACCGACCAGGTGTAGGTATGCAGGTCGTTCTGGACAGTGGCGTCCTGGAACATCACGGGAGTGATCGAGGTGATGCCGGGAACCGAATTCCAAATGCGATCGACGTCGTCCTGAGTAAGGCGGACGCGAACGCCGGCTTTGTCGGCGCCGGCCTGCTCGGAAGTGCGGCCGCCATAGACCTCAATGTGGTTGACGCCCCACTGGGCAAAGATGTTCACGATGGCTCGGGAGAAGCCTGCACCGTAAGCCAGCAGCAACACAACCGTGGCAATGCCCCAGGCCATGCCGATCATGGTGATGGCGGTGCGGCGGCGGTTATAGACCATTGCCTCCCAGGCCTGGGCAAGGATGTCTTTCAGCATGAGCTGGCCTCTGGTTCGCGGCCTCTCGCGAGGGGTCGACGATTCACATTGCGGGTTCGGATTGCAGCGGTAAGCATCATCGCTACTCCTTGCGCAGCGCTTCAATGGGATCGAGCGCGGCGGCCTTGCTGGCCGGGTAAAGGCCGGCGGCGATGCCGCAGAGGGTCAGAGAACCGATCGCCAGGGCAGCAGACCAGGGAACGAGCTGCGGGGGATCGAAGCCGGGAACCTTGCCGGTAAAAAAGTGATCGAGCAGAAACATGAACCCGCCGGAGAGCACAATTCCAATAAAGCCGCTGATGCTCGTAAGAAAAATGCCCTCCCAAAAGAACTGGGCGAGGATAGCGCTACGGGTTGCGCCAATGGCTTTGAGGATGCCGATCTCGCGGGTGCGCTCGGTGACCGAGACCAACATGATGTTGATGATGCCTACGGCACCCAGGCCAAGCGTGACCACGCCCACACCTCCCAGAAAAATGTCCATGGCGTTGAAGATGGCGCCGATCATGTGCTCTTCCTGGATGGTATCCCACTCTTGAAATGCGTCTTTGTTAGAAGGGGCGAAGCCGTGGTTACGGGCGATGATGTGATGAGCGGCTGGGCCGGCCTCGGACGTGTCTCCTTTGAGGGTGGGCTGGTACTGGATGGAAGAAACGGCGTCGCGGGCGATGTTTTCGCCCTTCATAGCGAAGAGTTCCTGCATCGTGGTGAGCGGAACATAGAACTTCTGGTTGTCGGAGTCGTTGTTTCCGCGGGAGATGGAGCCGACCTTGCCAATGACCCGGAAGGAGATATCGTTGATGGTGATGGTTTCGCCGAGTATCGGGCGGCCAGGAAAGAGCAACTGGGCGGATTTGAGTCCAAGGACAACAACGCGGCGGTGCTCTAGAACATCATTGCTGTCGATGAAGCGGCCTTCGTCCATGGGGACAAAGCGAACATCAGAGTAGTTGGGCTCGATACCCATGACCTGGCCGGAGGTGTTGGAGAAGGCGCTGACGGCATAGAGGTCGGCGCGGTTGAGCATGGCGGTGACTGCACGGAACTGGGGGAGGCCGCGGAGATCGGCCTCGTCGCGAAGAGTGAGCTGATAGGGGCGCATGCCGGTGTGCTGATTGGCGACGGCGGGGATGGTGCCGTTCCACATCATGACGACATCGTTGCCGAAGGTGGAGAGGTTGCGGTGCTGCCCGGAGCGGAAGCCCTCGCCTAAACCCACTAGAACCAGCAGCGAACCCACGCCCCAGGCAATTCCAAACATGGTCAGGAAGGTGCGCAGCTTGTTCGCCATCATGGCGCGAAAGACCTGGCCGAGCGTGTCAGAAAAACTCTGCATGGTATTTAGACACCGACGTGGTGCGCTGGTAACTGATACGCTTCACCCGGCGACCCGGTTCCCCTGGAAACCGGCGCGAAACCATTTCCGGAACCATTCAGCGGCTGGTTGCGTAGGAAGCAAAGGGTGACAGCAATGTGCTGGCGCCGTCTTACAGCAAGTTCCAGGAATTGCCTTCAGTCAGGGTACGACCTGAAAGCCTGGCACAACCGACGCCGAAAGGGCCGGAAAGCGGCAGTGCTTCATCCCCAGAGCGATTCGGCCCAAGGTCTGCTGTGCAGTTTTTTGAAATATGCTGTAGTTATTATCCCTCGTTTCACCGATAACCTTGCGCCGGCAAACGGGCGCTTTTCATTCTTTTTAAGGGAGGCTTTGTGAGTGCGTCGCGAAAGAGCAGGAAATTCTGGATCTGGATGGGCATTGGTGCCGTCCTGGTGCTGCTGGTGGCAGGCCTCGGGCTTGCGAAGATGGTCAAGGGCACTACGATCGATCCCAACAAACTGGCCAAGGTAACGCGCGGCGATGTAGCGCGGTCGGTAGTGGCTACCGGGAAGATACAGCCGATCACCAAGGTCGAGGTAAAGAGCAAGGCCTCGGGAATCGTTGAAAAGCTCTACGTGGACATCAACAACGTGGTGAAAAAGGGACAGCAACTGGCGCAACTGGACGCTGAAGAGATTCAGGCGCAGGTAGCTGCGCAGCGCGCCCAGCTGGGCTCGGCCGAGGCGAATGTATCCACGTTGCAGGCCAATATCGAACAGGACAAAGTGAACGCCGCAGCCCCCGACCTGCCCATGTACAAGGCAACGCTGGATCGCAACCTGGAGATGCAGCACGAGGGAATCGTGAGCCGGCAGGCGCTGGATGACGCCAACAAGGATTACCTGGCCGCGCTCACCCGGCGCGATTCGTCCAAGGCGCAAGTCGGCGTGGACACGGCCAAGCTGAAGCAGGCACGGGCACAGGTGCAGCAAAGCCAGGCCAGCCTGAAGCAACTGGAAGAACAGCTCAGCTACACGACGATTGTTGCGCCCATGGATGGCGTGATTCTTTCGCGGGACGTTGAGATCGGCGATGCGGTCAGCTCGATTCTTGTACTGGGTTCGACGGCCACGCTGGTAATGACCGAAGGCGACACTACCGAGGTGTATGTGCAGGGCAAGGTGGACGAGGCCGACATTGCCCACGTCTACATGAGCCAGCCGGCGCGCATCAAGGTGGAGAGCTTTCGCGATCGCCTTTTTTACGGCAAGGTCACCAAGATTGCGCCCATGGGCGTGGAGAAAGACAACGTAACCACGTTTGAGGTGCGCGTCTCCATCAACAACCCCGGCGGCGAGTTGAAGGCCAACATGACGGCCAACGCGGAGATTCTGCTCGACGAACACAAGGGCGTGCTGACGGTGCCGGAAAACGCTGTCTCCTACGACGGCCAGAAAAACGCGTCCGTGCAGATTCCAGACAAGAAGCAGAAAGAAGGCTGGCGCAAGGTTCCGGTAAAGGTGGGCCTGTCGAACGGCTCCGTCACCGAAATTACAAGCGGCCTTAAAGAAGGCGACCAGGTCGTGCTGCAGCTGTAAGCAAAACAGGGATCAGGGAACAGGGATCAGAGACCGCGCTTTTCAAGAACCCACGGTTTGAAAGGGCGCGGCTTCAGCCGCGCCGTGAGTCGCTGAAAATGAGTTCGGGCTTTAGCCCTGAGGGAATCCCACCTTCACGATAAGAGCCTCGTCAAAGGCTCTTCATCGATCCGCCGGTGTTGACGGCGGCAGATTACGCTCACCCCAATGCCCCGGCGTCTTGCTCATCGTCAGCACCAGCCGCCCGCCGGCCGCAATCTCGCTATGCCGCAACCATGCGCGGTCAAGAGGCTTGCCGTTTAGCGTTGCCGCGTTGACGTAGATGTTCTCAGCCGACTGCTCACGCGCTTCGATAACAAAATCTCTCCCACCCGCCAGATGAAGCGTGGTCTGCGAATATGCCGGGCTGCCGATCAGATACACATCCTGCCCCGCGTTTGGAAAGATCCCCATCTGCCCAAAGGCATACCACGAAGACATCGCGCCCGAATCATCGTTGCCAGGCAAGCCCGTCGGCCCGGCGTGATAGCTCTTGGCAATAATCTCCCGCACGTGTTCCGCGGTCTTGTCCGGACGGCCGGCCCAGTTGTAGAGATAGGGAGCCAGAAAACCCGGTTCGTTGCCCACGTCGTAGCGGCCCGGAACAGCGAAGAACGCATCAAGCCTGTCAACGAACTTCTGTGGCCCGCCGATTTTTGCGATCAGCGAAGCAACATCCTGCGGCACAAATGTGGAATAGGTCCATGAGTTCCCTTCATAGAAAGTATTCCCGCCCCATGTGCCACTATCGAGCGCAGTAAAGGGCGTCAGCCAGCTTCCGTCGCGGTGCCGCGGGCGAATGAATCCCTGAAATCCGCCGTCAGAAAAATCCGCGTCCCAAAGATTTTTCCAGTTGCCGGAGCGGGCAAGGTACTTCTTATAGTCCGCGGCGTTGCCCAAACCTTTGGCCAGCAGCGCAATCTCGAAGTCGTTGGCAGCGTATTCCATGTGAACTGACGCAGTGCGATCCGAGCCCTCAATCGAGACGTAGCCCAGGTTGCGCCAGTCGTCGAGGCCGCCGCGTCCTTCCTTGAAGTGGTCCGCGGGCGAAATTTCAGCGTCGTGGACCTCTGCCGCGTAGGCGGTAACCCAGTCGATGCCTTTGAGCCCCTTCACGTATGCGTCGGTAATCATGAACTCGGCGTTGCTGCCACCTTGCGTGCGTCCGTTGTAGTTGCCGCTGCGCGCGTCCGGCAAGAAACCGTCGTGGCGGTAAATGTCCACCAGCGAGCGCACAATCGCGGTCTCGCGCTCTGGCGCGATCAACGTAAGCAGCGGCCCCGATGTGCGGAAGATATCCCAGATCGCGTAGTAGTCGTCGTAGTAAGGCTCCGCCGACTTCCAAAGTGGATTTTCGCCCGTGCGGTCGGTGGGCATCAGCATGGTGTGATAAATCGCCGTGTAGAAAATCTGCTGCTGCTCAGCCGTTGCGCCCTTGATCTCGATCTTCGCCAAAGCGAGATTCCACTTGGCCAGCGCTGCCGCATGTGTCGCGGCAAAGTCGAAGCCAGGAATCTCGGCGGCGAGATTCCGCCGCGCCTGCTCCACGCTGATGAAGGAGATACCGATCTTCATCAGCACAGGCCGGCCCGCTTTAGTTGCGAAGGTCAACCACGCACCCGATTTGCTATTCGCCTGGCCAGTCGCACTCTTGCTGCCGCGCTGGAGATTGCCGTCGAGCCATGTTCCCCACGATGCTGCAGCAGTATCGGTCTTCGCAAAGAAGTAAACGGTGTAAGTGTTGGGCTGCTTGTTCCATCCGCCAGTAATGCTGGTCGAACCGGCGACTTCTGTCGGCGAAAGAACCTTAACTTCTGATGCGACCAGTGACTGCCTCTCCCCCGTCCTCATTCCCGAGAGCAGGTAGTGCCCCACGTCAAAGAGCAGATTTGCCTTGGCGCCCGCCGGATAGCGAAAGCGGTAGATCGCCGAGCGCCGTGCTGCGGTAATCTCAACCCCTACGTTGTAGCGAGCGAGTTTGACGGAGTAGAGGCCGGCCGACGCCTTCTCCTCGGCGCGCGGCGATGCGGAGTCAATTGGCGCCAGTTCGCCCGTGGTCGCCTGCACCAGGATGTTGCCATACTTGGCGCCACCGCCCGTGCCGCTGACGTGAGTCTGCGAGAAGCCGCGAATGTCGCCTTCAGCGTTCCAGCCAGCGTTGGGGTCACTGCCTTCCGGCGCCACCATGTCCGGCCCCGGCTTGATCATGCCGAAGGGCACCACCGGCCCGGGAAAGACATTTCCACCGCCCGCAACCCCAAGCAGCGGATCGACTGAGCGGGCGAATTGCCCGTGGGCCAGGGAGGCAAGCAACAGGCAAGGCAGGAACAAGGCAGCGACGCGAAAAGGCAACTTCATGTCTTTCTCCAAAGGGTCGTCAAGGGATTTCGGGATGCAACTGCCCATTGTCGTTTATCGCCCCCAAAAGATGCCAGAACGGACTGGGACTGGTCAAAATTGACCACATCGCCCCAAGTCCTGTGATACCAGTCACAAGCGGGGGTGAATGGTGTCACTGCTTGCACCCACTTTGGGGGCGCAGACTCGAAATCCAATGGGTATGAACCAGAGGACGCGCCTGTGCGTCAGGAGGCATCCATGAGTTTCGCAGCCGGCTTGAAGACCATTGTGGTGGCCACGGACCTGAACGGCCAGTCGGAGGCGGCTTTGGAATACGCCCGCAAACTGGCTACCAACTATGGCGCGCGGATTGTCCTGGCACACGGGCTTGACCCGCTGGAATATGCGGCCGTGGATGGGGTTCCGGGCCGGGTGCGGACGAGCCTGCCGGAAGCGGCGCGCGAGGTTCTCGACAAACTGGCCGGCGACCTGCTCCGCGAAGGAATTCACAGCCATTCGGAGATTCGACAGGGCGCTGTGACGCAGATGCTGGTAGACGTGGTCCGTCAGTACGAGGCTGGGCTCATCGTAGTGGGCACCAAGGGAATGGAAGGCGCCGGACCTGTAATCGTGGGCGCGATTGCCGAACAGTTGGTGCGGCTGGCTCCGTGCCCGGTATTGGCTGTGGCCGCGGACTGGAATGCGGGAGAGTTTCGCCCTACGCCGGGCGGGCCCGTCATGCTGGCGATGGACCGGAACGAGGCCACGTCGACAGCGGTGGCAACAGCCTATTCGCTGGCAAAAACCTTCAAGCGCCCACTTCTAGTGGTTCATGCGCGCACTGCGGCCGAGGCTTCAGCGTTTCTTAACCCCTGCGCAACGACGCTTGAAGAGTTTGGCATCAAGACAAGCGGAGAGGTGCCGGTGCGTTGCATGGTCAAAGACGGCAACCCGGCGGACGCAATGGTGGGAGCAATTGCGCAATACCATCCTTGCATCCTGGTAGCCGGTGTAAAGCGAGCCAGTGGGACACCTGGCCCACATGGGACTGCTTTTGCACTGCTGGCTCGTTCTCGAGTACCTGTACTTTGCGTTCCGTCGGAGGCAGTGGCCGGCGGCCTGGAGCGGGAGGCCTCAATTCCCGTGGAAGCCGTTTAACGGCAAAGGTGCGCGGGCCCCACAGCCTGGCTTTCATGCTTAGGCATGGTCCAGGATAATGAAAGCAAGCAAACGCGCCTTCTCATTTTCATTCCTTTCATCCACTTTTCTGGATTGATTGCATTTGGAAAGATTGGCTGGAAATGGAACATGGTTCATCGCACGTCCGCAGCGCGAAACGCGCTCACCAAGAACCTGCCGGCCGGCGGCTGGCAGGGGCCACTCGCCGCAGGACCGGGCGCCGGGGAGAAAAAATGGGAGATGTGACCATGCAGGCAGAGGCAAGATCCGGGCGAATGGGCGCGGTCGCGGCGCATCCACTGGCAGAGCTGTTGGATTGTCCGCCAGCGGCCGGAAATCTGCTGAACGGCTCGGCGCAGTGCATCAGCTTCGATACTGGGGACGTCGTGTTTCGCCAGCATGAGGATTGCAAAGGGCTTTACGTCGTGGTTTCAGGCCTGTTTGTGCGTAAGGCGGAGAGGCTCAAGACGCGGCTGACGCTTGGTCCCGCGAGAGCCGGCGACCTGGTGGAGCTGGCCGCAGCCCTGGGAGACGGGCACCACACCTACACGCTAGCCGCGCAAACCCCCGGATCGCTGCTGGTGCTGCCCATCGAGGATCTGAACCAGGTTTTTCAGAGCTATCCGCCGCTGCGCATGCGGTTGCTGGAGGAGCTGGCCCGCGAGGTTTCCAGGGCCTATCTCTCCTGCTGCCTGAACCGGACGGTTCATACTCGGCGTCGTGGCAGCGGAGAAGAGCTGGCCTGAAGGAAGAACGAATTTCAGTGCCAGGTGACCTTCCGAGGCCCGTGGCGGAGATTGACGGAAAATCCCTGCCTGGACCCTCGGGAATGTGCGCTATACTTTATTCAGACCTCGCGGAACAAGTATGGCCTCAATCCATTCCCATCACCCCCCGGAAGATTGTTTGAATTGCGAGCATCGCCATCTGCGAATGTTCTGCAATCTCACGCCCGAGGCGCTGGCGGACTACGACGGAATTGGCATCATGATGAGCCATGCACGCGGAGCCAAGCTGTTTACCGAAGGCGACGCAGCACGGAACGTCTTCGTAATCTGTTTTGGCCAGGTCAAAATCTCCTCTACATCGCGTGATGGCAAGACCATGATCCTCAAGATTGCCGGGCCCGGTGACGTGATGGGATTGAGCGCGGTGCTGGCCAACGTTCCCCACGAAGTCACCGCTGAGGCCATCGAGCCCTGCCAGGTTAAGACGGTGAGGAAACAGGAGTTTGTCGAGTTTCTGGGCCGCCACGGAATTGCCAGCATGCACGCGGCGCAGTCGCTTTCCGGCGAATATCTGACGGTGTTTCACGACGCCAAGCGTCTGGCCCTCTCCGGCTCGGCTGCGGGACGGCTGGCAAGGCTGCTGCTGGATTGGGGCCGCTCAACTGCCAACGGCAAGCCCGAAATTCGATTTACTATGGCGCTCACGCACGAGGAAATCGCCAACATGGCCGGCACCTCGCGCGAAACAGTCACGCGCCTCTTGAACCAGTTCCGCCGCGACCAATGGATCACCATCAAGGGCACCAGTCTGACCATCGTCAAGCCCGACCAGCTGGAACGCCTTACCGCCTAGTCCACTTCCTCCGGAATGGCCCTCTCCAAAAACACCCTCCTGTTACTTTTTTGCCCAAATAACTGATTGTTTCCAGGTTTGCGTTCTGGCGTGCTTGCGGCTTCAGTTTCCTTGATCTAAATGCGAGAGGCTCCCACGCTCTCCGCCATGGCTTCGTCAAGGGAAGCCAATGGTTCGCGGAGCGTGACGACCGGGCAGCGCGCATGGGCCAGAACCCGGTAAACCGTGTGGTCGCAGGTCAGGTTCTCAAAGGCCGAACGGTGGGTCGCGCCCAAAACGATCAGGCTTGCCTTCCGCTCCGAGGCCTCAGCCAGAATCTCGATGGAGGGGTTGCCGTGGACGACGACCGGCTCAATGTCCAGGCAGCAGCCAGCTGCTGTCTCCTCGGCCAGAATGCGTAACTCGCGCATGGCGGCGGAATTCACCCCGGTGGGCAGCCCGCTGCGCAGCATCTCGTCCTCCGGCGGCAACACATTCAGCAGGACAAGTTTTGCCTTCATTCCAGCAGCCATTTGACAGGCAAGCGCTGCGCTCGGGCGAGAGGTCTCTCTGAGAGTGGTGGCATGCAGCACGACATGTTCTTCGAAGCCGCGATGCACCGGGAGATGAGCCTCGGGTCCCACGGTAAAGACCGGGAGGTTGACCGAGCGCAGCACTTGTTCTGCCACGGAACCAAGGAGCAACTTTCCAAGCTTGCTCCGGCTCCGGGTACCGAGAAGGATGCGATCCGCCTTGAACTGGCGGACCGCTGCAACGATCTGATCGGTGGCATGGCCCTCGCGCACCAGACCGTGGCAGGCGATGTTACGGCGTTGGGCTGCTTCGCACCAGGGCTTGAGCTCCTTTTCCGCAAAGTCCAGCATCGCCGAGGGATCGTAATAGGGCATTCCCACGGCATCGACCGATATTGCCGCGGAGGAGGCAATCACATGGAGCAGAATCAGCCGCGCCCCGGTCTCAGCTGCCTGCGCCAGGGCAAATGGCATAAGCCGGTCCAGGTCGCTGAGGTCCGCGGCGACGAGGATTACGGCTGGATGGACCCATCGGTTGGTGCCGGACTCCGCCATGGCATACACCTCGTACCGCACAGGTTGCCACCTATATGGGCGCGGTGATGTGTCAGACAGCACCGGTCGATGTGACCCAAATCACTCGCTAAGAATCGGCCTCGCACGACAGATTCAGAATGCTCCAATCACGCCGGAGAGCGTCGTTTCCGGCTCTACCACTCCACATTCTCTTAACGCATTCCGAGATTCACCCGATGAACTTTGAAGAAGCAAACAATTCAGAAACAATCTCCGGGATGAGAGGGCGGACAATGCGGGTGCAGCTCGACGAAGAGTTAGTGATCAGCGCAAATTCCCAGTTCTGGGAGCAGATGCTGGCCATGAAGCTGGAGCCGGTGCTGCTGCCGATGGCGCAGAAGCTCTGCATTGGGACACGACACCTGCTGGCCACCGTTAAACTCTCCGGAATGTGGAAGGGCCGCATTGAAGTGCGGATCGACGAAAGGCTGGCTTACTGCGCCACGGCCGCCATGCTTATGCAGCCAATGGAAACAGTGTGCGAAGCCGATACACTGGACGCAACAAAAGAGATAGCTAACATGATTGCCGGAGTCATCAAGTCTTCCCTGCCCCGCCCGTGCACGATGACGGTGCCTGAATCGGCAGTGGAGGCCGCCGCGTTTTGTGAGCTGCAACGCACTGAAAATACACAGGCTGTCGGCTTCCGCCATGCCGACGGAGACTTGATGGTTCGCGTGTGGGAACACCGATAACATCAATAGAAACCACTGCTCCCAACCACGGTCCCGCCATCACATTGCGCCGTTGCTCTATCTATGTATAATGCCTGCGGCCAAGAGCCGGATGGGCAGATTGCAGCCTCATACACCCACCGCTTTTCGCCGTGTACAGGAGCGTGAATCATGGTGGCACAAACTTTACAGCACGAGTTACTTTTGGCGCGGCGCATGTCGCGGCTCGGCACCGAAACTGCCTTTGAAGTTCTCAGCAAGGCCAAGGCCCTCGAGCGCCAGGGCAGGAGCATCATCCATCTGGAGATCGGCGAGCCCGACTTCGAAACCCCGGGAAACATTGTGGAAGCAGCCGTGGACGCGCTGCGCACAGGATGGACCCACTATGGGCCTTCCGCCGGCTTGCCCGATTTGCGCGAAACCATCGCCCAGTATGTAAGCCACACGCGCGGAGTTGATGTTTCGCCCGATCAGGTAGTCGTGGTGCCGGGCGGCAAGCCCATCATGTTCTTCACCATGCTGGCGTTGATCGATGAAGGCGATGAAGTCATCTATCCCAACCCCGGCTTTCCTATTTACGAGTCGATGATCAACTACGCGGGCGGCAACGCCGTGCCCATCCAGTTACACGAGGAGCGGGACTTTGCGATGGACGTCCGCGAGCTCGTTTCCCTGATTACCGATCGCACCAAACTCATCATTCTCAACTCGCCGCAGAACCCGACCGGAGGCATATTGCCGCGCGAAGATATCGAGCAGGTTGCCCGCGCCATCGGCGACCGAAACATCATGGTGCTTTCCGACGAGATCTACAGCCGCTTGCAGTTTGAAGGCGAGCCATTCTCCATCATGAAAATTCCCGGCATGCAGGAGCGCACCATCCTGCTTGACGGCTTCTCGAAGACCTACGCAATGACCGGCTGGCGGGTCGGCTACGGCGTCATGCGCGCCGATCTTGCGACGCAGATCACGCGCCTGATGACGAACTCAAACTCCTGCACCGCCACCTTTACGCAGATGGCCTGCATTGAAGCGCTGCAGGGCGATCAGAGCGCAGTAGGCCGCATGTGCGCCGAGTTCAAACACAGGTCAGAAGTCTTCGTGGCCGGCCTGAACAAGATCAAAGGCTTCAGTTGCCGGATGCCGAAAGGCGCCTTCTATGTTTTCCCGAACATCACCGCTTCGGGATGGAAGTCCAAGCCACTCGCCGACTCTCTGCTCGAGCAAACTGGCGTGGCCGCGCTCTCCGGCGCCGCCTTCGGCCAATACGGCGAAGGTTACCTGCGCTTCAGCGTAGCCAATTCACTCAAGAATCTCGAAGAAGCGCTCTATCGCATCGATCGATGGACAAAGGAGAATCTGTAGTTCTCCTTGTGGCTTGTTGTCGCAAGAAAATCGGGTGCCCCAGGTCTCGCGTTTGAGACCTGGGATAGCACGGCACTTAGTCAAAGCAAAACAACTCGCGCAACCTTGTACCGCGCAGGAGAAGCACATGGCCCTCATGGATTCCGCAACCGGAAAGATCATCCGCAATTATTCCATCGAAGAACTACGCGACGCCGCCAACCTCATGCGCGGCTACGATCTTGTGGCGCTGTGCGCGGCAGGCTCGGGCCACTCCGGCAGCACGCTCTCCATTATGGATGTCGCCGCCGCTCTCTACCTGCATGCAGCCGACCACGATCCAAAGAATCCCAACTGGCCGGATCGCGACCGCATCCTCTGGTCCGCCGGACACAAGGCGCCCGCACTATACGTTGCGTTGGGCTTTGCGGGTTTTTGTTCCATCGAAGAAGTCGTCACGCTGCGCAAACTCTACTCGCCCTTCCAGGGACATCCGCACTGGCTCAGGCTGCCGGGCGTCGAAGTCTCCTCAGGCTCGCTCGGCCAAGGCCTGAGTATCAGCGTCGGCATGGCTCTCGCCGCACGCATCGATGGCAAACATCACAAGATCTTCTGCCTCATGGGCGACGGAGAGCAGCAGGAAGGCCAGGTGTGGGAAGCCGCCATGGAGGCCGGAAACTACCACCTCGACAACATCATCGCCATCATCGACTGCAATCGCCTGCAGATCGACGGCTGGGTGAAAGATGTTATGAATGTGGAGCCGCTCGCCCAGAAATACGCGAGCTTCGGCTGGGAAGTCCTGCACACTGGCGGCCACGACATGAAGCAACTTGTCGCCACGCTCGCAAGGGCCCGCACCACCGTCGGCAGACCTACTGTCATCCTCGCCGACACCATCAAGGGCAAAGGCGTCAGCTTCATGGAGAATCAGCCCGGCTGGCATGGCAAAGCGCCGAATTTCGAAGAGCTTGCCGCCGCACTCGAGGATCTCGGCCTCAGCGAATGCATTCCCGTCGATCCGCTGTTGGCCAAGGCCAGCATCTACCAGGCCGAGGTTGACCGCAAGCTTGCGTCCAAGATGCCCAAATTTTCGCGCGACTACTGGTGGAATGCAGGCAATACCATGAAGGTGAAAATGGAGCCCACGCGCAAAGGCTTCGGCAAATCTCTCGCCGAGAACGGGGACGACGAGCGCGTGGTTTGCCTGGGCCTCGATATCTCCGGCTCCATCACTATTGCCGATTTCTACGCAGGCAAGCCGGAGCGTGCGAAGCGCTGGATCAGCATGGGCATCGCCGAGCAATCGGCCACGGCGGCGGCAGCCGGCATGGCTCGGGAAGGCAAGCTGCCCGTGCTCGGCTCCTATGCCACATTTTCAGCCGCGCGCAACCTCGACCAACTTCGCGTCTCAGTGTGCTACGGAAACTTCAACGTTCTGGTTGCCGGAGCGCATGCGGGAGTCTCGGTTGGCGCTGACGGCGCAACGCATCAGGCACTGGAAGATCTCTTCGCCATGCAGGGCATGCCCAACATGACAGTGGTCGTCCCCTGCGACGCGATCGAAACCCGCAAGGCCACGGACTATTTACTGCTCAAGCATGTCGGGCCAAAATATATCCGCTTCGCCCGCGAGGCTACGCCAATAGTCACCAGCGAGACCACGCCCTTCGTCTTCGGCCAGGCGAATGTAATTCGTCTGCGCGCTGAAGCCGCCAACTTTGTCGACGCGTTCGAAACGCAGTTAGCGCATGAATACACAAACGAGTCAGAAGACTTAACCATCATCGCTATCGGCCCCATGGTTCCTGAGGCCATGCGCGCTGCACGCATCCTCAAGCTCGACTACGGCTACGAGACGCGCATCGTAAACATGCACACCCTTAAGCCCATCGACGTTGAAGCCGTTATTCGCGCCGCCCAGGAAACGGGCGTAGTGGTCACCGCGGAAGAGCACCAGATCGGCGCTCTCGCCTGGCGCGTCAGTTCCCTTCTTACTGAGAGCCCAAATCTCTACGGCATGCCTGTCATCACCGGCGCCATCGGAGTCAAAGACCGCTTTGGCGATTCCGGCGCACCGTGGGACCTGGTAAAGGAACTCGAAGTGAGCGCCGAGCACATCGCACAGAAGGCCGTGGAATTAATGGCGGTCAAGAAGACAGCGTCAAGAACGAATGGGCAAAGCGCGCAGGTCAATCGAGCCAACGCAGCCCAACCGGCTGGTGCGGAGGCAGCGGCAACACAATGAAGCCTTCGCGCCAGTGACCCTCTTCGCGGCGCGGAGGATTGCCGACGATGCGGACAGCGGCGGCGTCACGCTCATCGAGCGCGAGCCCAGGCAGTCCACCGACGATGGCCTGCAGCTGGTCATGATTGGGCGGGCGATCGGTCGTGAACGGAATCAGGGCGCGCAGAGCGCCGTAAGCCTCTGCCAGATCGCTCACCGTCGCGCGGCGCTTCGATGGCAGCGGCAAGAGCCCCAGCGACTTCCATGCCGCGTGGGGATAACTCTCGACCAGAACGCGATCTTGCGTCGCGGCAGAGCGGTCGCTGGTGTCCATGCGCCTCCAGCCGCGTCGGCAGAGCGCATCGTACACATCCAGGCAGAACTCCGCGAAGGGCCTGTAGGTAATGGGTTTCACCATTCCTGGCAGACCGGTCTTGGCGGCGGTGTTCAGTTGTCGCTCGCTCACCCGTGCGTGCTCAAAACCGTTTGTCCGTGACTTCCAGGCCTGCGGACCGTCCAGCATCATTACGCGGATCCCGCGCACGGCGCATAGGTGATTCAACCGTCCCGCCAGTACATTTGCGTCGACAGGACCAGCCTCCTGATCCGCGGCGGTTGAAGAGATGATCTGGCATGCGATCGGCTGCGCAGCCTCGCGTTGACCAGGTGGGCCCGGCAATGGCCGAGCGCGATCCAGCACAACAATGCCCAGATCGGACCAGCGGCGGTACGCGAGATCGACTGAGAGGATAGCCACTGTTCAACACTACGGCGCGGTCGCGCCCGAGGACAATTGCCAAGCTCGAAGCCCCCGCGGCATCTGGACGGAATTGAAACCGCGGACCAAAACGGAACCGCCATCCAATCCAGACCAGCACAAACCTCCTATGCTAAACTCCCTGTCGTTATGAGAAACCCATTCCGCACGTTGCCAATCCTTCTGTTGTTCCTTGGTCTTGAAATTGCCTTGGTCTCCGCGCAGTCCACCGCAGCGCCGCATCTGGAAAAACGCGGCGCCGCTACCCAGTTGATCGTGGATGGCAAGCCGTTCCTGATGCTGTCAGGCGAGCTGCACAACTCGTCCTCGTCGAACCTGGAATACATGAAGCCCATCTGGCCCAAGCTCAAGGCGATGGGCCTCAACTCCGTGGTGACGCCGCTCAGTTGGGAGCTGATCGAGCCCAAAGAAGGGACCTACGACTTCACGCTCGTCGACGGGCTCATCGATCAGGCGCGCCATGAAAACGAGCGCATCGTTTTCCTCTGGCTTGCCTCGTGGAAGAACGGCCTCTCGAGTTACGTGCCGGTCTGGGTCAAGCAGGATACGCGCCGCTTTCCGCGCGTCGTCGAGAACGGCAACCCCGTCGAGATTCTGAGCCCGCAGGGCACGGCCACGCAGGAAGCAGACGCCCGCGCATTTGCGGCGCTGATGAAGCACCTGAAAGAAGTGGATGGCCGCGATCACACCGTGCTGATGATGCAGGTTGAAAATGAAGTTGGTGTGCTCGGCGACTCGCGCGACCACTCCGACGCTGCGAACAAAGCCTTCGCCGCCGCGGTTCCCACGCTGTTGACGCAATATTTGCAGACGCACCGCGACTCGCTCTATCCAGACTTGAAGGACCTGTGGAACGCGAACGGCAACAAGACAGCAGGCACTTGGGCTGAAATTTTTGGCGACACCGTGCGTGCCGATGAAATCTTCATGGCCTGGCACTACGCGCGCTTCATTCAGGCAGTCGCCAAGGCCGGCAAAGCGGAATACGACATCCCCATGTACGTGAATACCTGGCTGGCGGGCGATGTCACGCCTCCGGGAGAATTTCCCAGCGGCTGTCCGGAGCCGGAGGTCGTTGACGTTTGGCGCGCCGCCGGCTCGTCGCTCGATTTCTACTCGCCCGATCTCTATGACTCGCGCTTTGAGCTATGGTCTCACCGCTATCATCGCGACGGCAATCCGCTCTACATGCCTGAAACGCGCGGTGGCGCGGCAGGCGCCGCCAACGTGTTTTACGCGCTTGGCGAAGAAGCCGGCTTCGGCTTTTCACCTTTCGCCATCGAGTCGGAAGCCAACGACAAAGACCCGCTGGCCGAGAGCTACAGCGTGCTGGCCAGCATCGCGCCGCTCTTGCTTGAGCACCAGGCCGCTGGCGATGTGCATGGCTTCGTTCTCGACCACGACCGCAAGTCGGTGGACTTCACCATCAACGGCTACACGCTGCACGTGAGTCTCGACAACAGCTTCGGCGGCCCGGCGGAGAGCGGCTTCGGCCTCGTCATGGCGGATGGAAAAGACGCATTTTTGGGAGCCGGAAAGGGATTCCGGGTCACGTTCACGCCCCGCTCCGACAGCGGCCCGCGCCTAGGCATCGCCGCCGTAGACGAGGGCACGTTTGTAGACGGCAAATGGGTTTCCGGCCGCCGCCTCAACGGAGACGAAGACGATCAGGGTGTGCACTGGCGCTTCGACCCGCATCAGCCGCGCATAGAAAAGGTCACGCTGTACCGATTTGAATAATCACCAGGCAGGGCTGTGAGGATCGACTCCAATCTGGCCTCGCAGCCCGTGCGCCGCCCCCCGCGCTAAAATTCAAATATGCCTGCCGCTGCCGGTTTGTCCCCTGAAATCCTGGCCAAGTACGAGCCCGTCATCGGACTCGAAGTCCACGTGCAACTGCTCACCGCCACCAAGGCCTTTTGCGGCTGCGCCAATCATTTCGGCTCCGCGCCAAACACCAACATCTGCCCGGTCTGTCTCGGCCTGCCCGGCGCATTGCCGGTGCTCAACGCCAAGGCCGTCGAGTTTGCCGCGCTGGCCTCCCTGGCACTCAACTGCGAGGTGCGCGAGCGCTCCATCTTCGCGCGCAAAAACTACTTCTATCCCGACCTGCCCAAGGGCTACCAGATTTCGCAGTTCGACAAGCCCATCGCAGAGCACGGCTGGATCGACGTGCCCACAGCCGACGGTACGATGAAGCGCATCGGCATCACGCGCCTGCACATGGAAGAAGACGCCGGCAAGAGCCTCCACGACGGCTTCGCCGACTCCGCGACGCGCACCTATCTCGACCTGAACCGCTGCGGCACACCGCTCGCCGAAATCGTCAGCGAACCCGACATCCGCACTCCCGACGAAGCCTTCGAGTACCTCACGCGCCTGAAAGAAATTCTGCTCTACACCGAGGTCTCCGACTGCAACATGGAAGAAGGCTCGCTCAGATGTGACGCGAATGTAAGTGTCCGTCTTAAAGGCGCGGAGCGCTTCGGCGCCAAGGTCGAAGTCAAAAACGTAAACAGCTTCCGCTTTGTCCGCGCTGCTCTCGAGTATGAGATCGAACGCCAGATCGAAGTCATCGAGTCCGGCGGCCGCATCAGTCAGGAAACGCGCCTCTGGGACGCGAACGAAGGCCGCACCTACTCCATGCGCTCAAAGGAGCAGGCGCACGACTACCGCTACTTCCCCGAGCCCGATCTGCCGCCATTGATCGTGTCGGCAGAATTCTTGTCCAAGACGAGAAAAAAACTGCCGGAACTTCCCGAGGCACGCCGCGCGCGCATGGTCGCGGAATACGACCTGAGCCCGAAGGACGCGCACACACTCACCAACTCGCGCGAGTTCGCCGACCGCTTCGAAGCCGCGGCAAAGAGTGCGAAGAATCCGCGCCGCGTTGCCAACCTGCTGATAAGCGAAGTTGGTGGACGCCTGAATGCGCTGGGAATCGATCAGGAACAGTCGCCAGTATCGATGGCCGGCATTGTGCAGGCCGCCGATCTGCTCGACGAGGGCAAGATCAGCTCCAAGCAATTGAAGCAGCTTTTCGATGTGTGCTTTGAGAATGGCGAGGACTTCGCCGCAGTCTACGAGCGTGAAAAGCCCGAACAGCTTACCGACGCATCGGCGATTGAGAAGATGATTGACGAGGTCATCGCGGCGAACCCCAAGCAGGTGGAACAGTACCGCGCCGGCAAGAAGACCGTGGCCGGCTTCTTTGTGGGCCAGGTAATGAGGGCCTCAAAAGGGCAGGCCAACCCCGCACTGCTGAATGAACTGGTGGCAAAGAAACTCGACGGTTGAAGCAGGCGGCCGGTCTCGGCCAGCCGGTTCATGCCTTATCGGCGCGCAACTCCCGGAGTCTCCAAACAGAAGAAAGCCGGGGGAAGAAGGCGCCTGCCGCAAACCTGCTTTAAAAGAATCTACTTCAGCTTCAGATCGCTGACGAACGCTTTGCGCGAGTCCCAGGCGCTGACAGTCTTGGTCGCACTTTTGTTGCCGGCCTTCTCCGCCCAGAGTTCGAAGTCTATAGACATATTCACCTGGGCAAAATAGAAATGGCCTTTTTCGGTAGAGGTATAGCTGCGAATCGCCTTGGTCTTCTCGTTCCTCAGAAAGACGGTTGCGCCTACAACTGGTTGGGAGGCATCATCCAGCACAGCGCCCGACACTACGCGTTCGCCAAGGTTCTGTGCCTGGGCGGTTGTTGGCGCAACCAGTGCGTCCCGCGACCCAACGGAAACCACCCCTGCCGCCAGCGCGGCAAATGCCACCGCTGCCAGCAAAATCGTGCGGTCAATCTTCACTCTTCCTCCTCTTCCTCTGTGTAGGGTTCATCTTCCTCATCGAGTTCGCCACCTACCCGCGCCAACTCGAGCGGCTCAACACCGACTACCTCGTACTCGGTTCCGCATTCGTCACAGGCGACAACATCGCCTTCTTCCACTTCATCCAATTCCACATCTAATTCATTCTCGCATTCAGGGCAGCTGGGCATGGCAGCCTCCTCTCTCTCTGGAGCCTCTCGTATTTTAGGATCAAGACATTTTACGGTACAACATCGCTAGTTTTAGGGACAACCCTGCCTCAGGTCAAGAGCCTGCAGCCGAATCCCCCGGTGGCAAGGGACTAGCCATCTCCTTTCCTCGTTTTACGCACCTTTGCCCGCTCCGGCACACCAGCGGCCGCGACAGCACCGGAACCGTCCATCGCCGGCAAACTCTGCACCATCCAACCTGCGCGTAGGAGAGACGTAAAGACCCTCATAAGGTTTGGTTAGCGGATCACACTTTTCAGCAAGGCGCCGGATCCGCCCCCGTTCAGGGGCATCTTTGGGTTGCAGGCCCTTGATGCTGAGGGACAACGCTCAAAAAACGCCGATGCCTGGTGGTGGTTTCCACGCCGCCCATGACACCAGCCTGCCTTACCGTTTACCCTGAGGATAACGATGCGCAGGATTGGCCCCAGCCCGTTTTCCTTCCCCGAGTTCAGAGGCGCAACACGCACACTGGTGTTCGTCAACCTGGGTGCCTACTTTGCCTTCCTTCTCGCCCAGTTGATGTCCGCGGATATGGCCGCTAGCCTTTTCAAGCTTTTCGGACTCGATCCCTACTCACTCTTCCACGGCTTCATTTGGCAGCCATTTACCTACAGCCTCATCCATGTGGGCATCATCGGCACCCTGTTTGAGCTGCTTTCGCTATGGTTTCTGGTAGGCTTTCTTGAGCAGATGCACAGCTCCAGCTGGGTGAACGGCCTTTACGCCGTATCCGTGCTGGGAACCGCCGCAGCCGCGTCGGCAATCTACGTCTGCAGCGCCCCGCTCGGCTATGCACTGCCGCTGGTTGCGCTCTTTGGCTGCTTCGGCGGCATCTTTGGCCTGCTTGCGGCCATTGGCACGCTCTACGGCGACACGGAGTTTCTGCTGTTCTTCACAATAGGCATCAAGGCCCGCTATATGGTGATCATCTACGCGCTCATCTCTATAGCGATGCTCTTCAGCCAGCAGCGTATGTACGCCTTTGCCCAACTCGGCGGTGCGCTGGCCGGCTGGCTTTACGTCAGCATGGCGCCACGGCGCGGGATTTCGTTCTTGCTGAGCGAGAGATGGTATGGCCTGCGCAATGGCTACTACCGCTGGAAGCGCCGCCGCGCCGCTCGCAAATTTGAGGTCTACATGAAGTCCCAGGGCCGCACCGTCCGCTTCGACGGCAACGGCCGCCAGATCGACGAAGACCCCGACGACAAAAAGCGCTGGAACTGAATCTCGCATACTGGCCGCGCCGCCCCGAGCGCACATCCCCCGGGCGGCCCAA
>DASRLI010000493.1:0-2637 GCA_035648535.1 Occallatibacter sp.
GTCAGGGCGCGCCTTAGTTTGGTTGGGCGATTTAGGGTACAGCAGCGCGTTTCTACTCGTCGGTAGGAATGGCCGGTCGAGGAGGTTACTGTCAATCTGCGACATTCGAAGATCCACGCTGCCGATTGCGCCGAGTGTGAAACCAGAGAAGGAATGCTGGATCGGATTCAGCGGGACATTCACTTTGCCGGACCACCGACCGATGAACCGCGATCTAAGCTGCTCGAGATTGTAAATAAATCCCCCGTCCATCGAACGCTGATATCAGGGATTGTTATCACGCGAGCCGTTTGAACCGACCGTCTGCTGCTTCTGGCGTTTCCTGTGGGCCTCGTCGCCAGCTGCTTTCACTCTAAAGCTCCGCCAAGGCGTGATGAACAAGGCTAATGGCGATCGATCCTTCACCCGACACGACCGGCGCTTGTTGCGCCTCTGCTTCAGTCCGAAATAGGTCCAAAGAGCCGCGACTGCGTGTCTTTCTCGTACGGCATATTGGGGGGTCGACGCAGAATTTCCATTGCCATTCCCCAGGGCGTCGTGAAGTAACGGATCTCCTGTCCTGCCTTGGGCCTGCGGTCACTTTGGAAAGGTTCCTCTAGGAGCGTGTCCGAGATTTCAGATTTATTGGCGCCGCGCCGGGCGTTTTTGATTCGTGTGGCTAGCAGAATCCCGATGGGGATTGGATTTTGGTTTCGTGAATGACTTTGAATTTAAAAATCGCCTTCAGTCACCGCTTTTTGCGCTCTTTCCTCGCAAATCCGTCATGCTATCCACTGTAAATGATCTTATGAAACTTCAGAATGTTGTGAGTCATGCAGATCAGCGCCCACTCCCCGCGTACTTTCTCCAGTCCGCGTAACAGAAACTGTCGGAATCCGCGCGCCTGTTTGATCTGTCCGAATACCGGTTCCACGATGAATTTTCGTGTCGCATACACCGCTGCTCCAGCCTGCGTCTGTAGCTTCCGTTCCATCTGCTCCACGCGGTTGGCCCCTTGCAGTAACGGCCCTGGTTTGCAGGGCTCCCTGCGCTGACCGTGTTTCTGCTTTCCCGTCGCTACGAATCCTTCTATCTTTCGCTGATTCAGGTACTTCAGATTCTCTTCCGAGCAATACCCACTGTCGGCCACAACTTCTTGTGGTTTTTGTCCCGACTGTTCTTCGATCTTCTCCACCAAGGGCACCAGCTGCCGTTTATCATTCGCGGCTTGCGTGACCTGCTGCCCGACGATCAATTGAAATGCCGGTTCGACGGCGATTTGCGTGTTATAGCCCTGCACAAATCCGTCCGCCCCTTTCAGAATGCGTGATTCCGGATCCGTAAAGCTGTATTGCGCCTTTGGGGCGGCTTGCGCTTTCTCTGGGTCTTTCCCCTCACTCCGGGCTTGTTCACGTGCCCGCTCTTCCAGCGCCTGCTTGGCTTCTCGTATCCGGGCGATCCGCGTTTCCCGTCGCTGCAACTCTTCCGGCAACTCGTCACCTCGGCGATCCCGACCGTAACGCTGGTCCTCTTCTTCATCCGCTTTCTCTGCTTGGCCCAACAACTTTCGCACTTCCTCCCGCAGCCGCTTCTCCGTCTCCTCCATCCTTCCGTAGCTCATGGCCTTGTGCTTGCTCGCATTGGCCTTGAACTTACTCCCATCCAGCGCCACCCGCCCCAGCTTCATCGTCCCCGTCTCCAGCGTCAACCGTAACATCTGCTGGAACATCTGTTCCAATGCTTTGAGGTGCATCTTCCGAAAATCCGAGATGGTCCGGAAATCTGGTTGATTCCCGGCCGCCAACACGCGAAAGGCTACGTCTTCCACCAAACGCTTCTGAATCTTGCGCGACGAAAACACCCCCACGCAGTACCCGTAGAGCAAGATCTTGGTCATCATCCGCGGATGATACGGCGGTTGCCCCCGATCATCCTCTTCATACACCGACTCGATCGCCGAAAGGTTCAACTGATCCACCACGTCGGACACGAAAAAGGCCAAGTGGTCACCTGGCAACCAATCGCGCAGGCTTGGAGGTAACAGCAAATCTTGCTCGGGAAGGTAGGGTCGGTACGGTTTCGCCATGGTTCCAAATAATTCGCACACACCCGCACTCTTTTTCAAGCGAATTCAGCAGAAGCGAAGACGAATTCTCGGACACGCTCCTAGCAGCCGGCATCCGCGCTGGCGGAGATACTTAGTGGCGACCTCCACAATCGCATCGAACTGACGCTTCCGAGCGTCGTCCATGAGTTTATTAAGTTCCGGGCGTGAATCCTTTGCGCCCGACTGACCCACATCAACATATTCGCGGAGCAGATCAAATCCTCGGGCCACGCAGTAAACACGGAGATCACGGACTTGCAACTTGACCGTGTGCGTCATGAGGCTCGACGCGGCGATCAGCTCCTCCAATTAACACCACAGGAGTTTTCCCTTCTGGAATATCTTTGCCGAAATGCCGGGCGTGTAGTGACTCGCACTATGATTCTGGATCACGTCTGGCGCATGCGAATTGATCCGGCGACGAACATCAATTTATGGACTGGTTGATCGACGGGCTCCGGAGCCTGTCTGGTATGTTAGCAAGGCAGATAACGTCAAGAAGCGTTTGATGCAACATCGCAGTGGCAGTTCAGGCTGTAGCAGGTGTGTTA
>DASRLI010000494.1:0-5779 GCA_035648535.1 Occallatibacter sp.
GGGCACGGGGCTGCTGGGCAGGAGCCTTGGCGGGAGGGTCGTCCGGGTAGAACGGAACCAGCGGAGCTAGCGGATTCGACGGGAGTTCCTGGCCAATCTTGCCTGTGGATTCGGAAGTATTAGGAGCGCGTCTGGAACGTCTTCTCATGCCGACTTGGACACCTTCGTAGTGATACCGGAATACCATACTTGCGCGGCGTGCTGCAAATGGTGTGCACTCCGTCACATACAGTTTCCCATTATGACAAGCATGCTAGCGATGAGCGGTTCGATATACCGAAACGGGCGCGGAATCGGGATTGAGGGCGTTTTCATTTCTGCACCGTTGGCTCGAATGATACGATCAAGAGTTTGGTAGATTCGCCTTGCGGCACACTCCAGACGCCACTTTAGTTCAGCTCAAACCACAGCCTCAACCACGAAGGAGAAATCACACATGGCAGTAAAGGTTGGTATCAATGGCTTCGGCCGGATTGGCCGTAATGTCTTTCGCGCCGCGCTTGGCAACCCCGAGATTGAATTTGTTGCCGTTAACGACTTGACGAGCCCGGCCACTCTGGCGCACCTGCTCAAGTACGACTCGATTCTGGGAAACCTGAAGAACGAAGTTGTCGCCGGCGACGACTTTATCGCCGTGGACGGCAAGAAGATCAAGGTCTACGCCGAACGCGATCCCGCTAAGCTGAACTGGGCGGAAGTGGGCGCCCAGATCGTGGTTGAATCCACGGGTTTCTTTACCGATGCGACCAAGGCGAAGGCTCACCTGGGCACGACCGTGAAGAAGGTCATCATCTCCGCACCGGCCACGAACGAGGACATCACGCTCGTGCTCGGCGTCAACGAGAACAAGTACGACGCAGCGAAGCATAACGTGATTTCGAACGCCAGCTGCACGACCAATTGTCTGGCACCAGTCGTCAAAGTACTGCTTGCACATTGCGGAATCGTTTCGGGCATCATGACTACGATTCATAGCTACACGAACGACCAGGTCATTCTTGACACGCCGCACAAGGACTTGCGCCGCGCTCGCGCTGCCGCATTGAGCATGATTCCGAGCTCGACCGGGGCCGCCAAGGCACTGAAGCTCGTGATTCCGGAGACTTCCGGCAAGCTGGACGGCTTTGCGATTCGCGTTCCCACACCGAACGTTTCGATCGTCGATCTGACCTTCATCAGCGAGAAGACGACCGACGCGAAGGCCGTGAATGCCGCAATGAAGGCTGCTTCCGAGGGCGAACTGAAGGGCATTCTCGGCTACGACGAGAACCTGCTGGTCAGCTCGGACTTCAAGGGGAACCCGCTCAGCTCGATCGTGGACGCTCCGCTGACCAAGGTGGTCGGAAACAGCGTCAAAGTGCTGAGCTGGTACGACAACGAGTGGGGCTACTCCAGCCGCGTGGTCGATCTGATCGGCTTCCTGGTTAAGAAGGGGCTGTAAAGACAGTTGCCAGTGGACAGTGAACAGTGGACAGAGCAACGACCGCTGGCCACTGTTCACTGTTGACTATCTACTGAAGACATCATGCGCCAGAAAATCAGCGGCGGTTCTCCCTTCGAGCCCATCATCGGCTTTTCCCGCGCGGTGCGCGTGGGGAACGCAGTGCATTTGTCTGGGACGGGCCCGGTGGGCGCGGACGACCAGGATGCCGCAGGACAGACGCGGCGCGTCTTTGTGATCGCTGCCGATGCGCTGGCAAGGGCCGGCGCGTCGCTCGACGACGTGGTCCGCACGCGCATGTACCTGACCCGCATGGAAGATTGGGAAGCGGTGGGCCGCGTGCATGGCGAATTCTTCTCCGAGGTGCGGCCTGCCGCTACCATGGTGGTTGTGGCTCAACTGCTCAATCCTGCATGGCGCATTGAGATCGAGATGGACGCCGTGATTCCCGACTCGGAATCCGGCGGCGAAACCCTAAAATAACCGAACGGCAAGAACGATACCAAGGAAGGCACAGTCCCATGCCCAAACTCTCCATTCGCGACATCGATATAGCCAACAAGCGGGTGTTCATCCGCGTCGATTTCAACGTGCCTCTGACCGAGGACGGCTCGACCATTACCGACGACACCCGCATTGTGGCCACGCTGCCCACAATCGTCTACGCGCTCAAACACCGGGCCAAGGTGATTTTGGCCTCGCACCTGGGCCGGCCCAAAGGGAAACCAAATCCTAAATACTCGCTGCGGCCGGTAGTTGACCGGTTGCGCGAACTGCTGGACAAGAAACTGGGTGAGAGTGTGAACGTGGCTTTTTCGCCGGACTGCATCGGCGAGATCGCCACCGAAATGGCCCGCCAACTCGAATCCGGACAGGTGCTGCTGCTGGAAAATCTGCGCTACCACGCGGAAGAAGAGGCCAACGATCCGGCGTTCTCAAAGGCGCTTGCTTCGCTGGCCGACGTTTATGTGAACGACGCGTTTGGCTCGGCGCACCGCGCGCATGCATCCACTGAGGGCATTACGCATTTCCTGAAGCCATCCGTTGCAGGGCTGCTGATGGAGAAGGAAATTACCTACCTGGGCAAGGCTCTGGAAGCGCCGGAGAAACCGTTTGTGGCCATCATTGGCGGGTCAAAGATCTCGGGCAAGATCGACGTGATCGACAACCTGCTGGATAAGGTGGATAGGCTGGTGATCGTCGGCGGCATGGCTTATACGTTCCAGCGGGCGCTGGGTGTTAGCACCGGCAAGAGCCTTGTAGAAGAAGACAAGATCGACATGGCCAAGGCCGCTCTCGACAAGGCCAAGGCGAAGGGCGTGAAGTTGCTGCTGCCGGTCGATAATATTCTGGCGGACAGTTTTGCGGCGGATGCCAAGACGCAGCCGTGGGATACGTCAGTCAACTTTCCGGCCGACTGGCAGGGGCTGGACATCGGCCCCAAGTCGATTGCAGCGATTGAAGACGTTGTTTCGACGGCGCGCACGATTGTGTGGAACGGGCCGGCGGGTGTGTTTGAGTTTCCACGATTCGCGGTGGGGACGAACGCAATTGCCAAGGCTGTGGCGGCGAACAAGGCGGCGATCTCGATCATTGGCGGCGGCGACTCGGTCTCGGCGATCAACCAGGCTGGCGTGGCTGACCAGATCACGCACATCTCGACGGGCGGCGGGGCTTCGCTGGAGTTTCTGGAAGGCAAGAAGTTGCCGGGAGTTGAGGCGCTGACGGATAAGTAACACTGCCAGACGAACCAGAAAGGCCCCGCATCCGGCGAAGATTGCCTGCTGGATGCGGGGCTTCTTATTATGAAGTGTGCTTGCCGTCGGGGAGGAGAAAAACAATGGGATATTACACACGTGTCCTGTCGAAAGATGAGGAGTTCCCTCCCTATGAAGAGCTCGCGGATTTGATTCATGGACAGCACCCTGATTACAAACTCCTGATCGAAGAAGGAACGGAAGAGGGATGGGAGACTCTGCTGCTGGTTGGGGTTGACGAGGTCGAGGTCGCGCTGATTGAACGCAATCCTGTGTTGGACGGTTCTGTTGGCCAGGATGAGATTGCGGATTTCATTGAGGATCTGCGGGATTGCAGGCCGAAGAGCGGCGTTCAGTGGCTTGAGAATTACCTGGCTGCGGTGACGACGGTTTACGCGTTCCAGCATCTGCAGGGCGCGGAGACGGTGGAAGGCGGCAATGCCCTGCATGCGCTGCGATCGGCACTCTGGGAGCGCGGCGATGCGATCATTCAGGCTGACGGAGAAGGGTTTACCAACGAGGACGGCTACCACATTGTGTGGCAGTTTTCCGACTCGGTTTCAGGGCCGTGGAATATGGGCGTGCTGCAGGACGGCGTCTGGCACCATTTCACGATGGACCTGGGCGATCCCGATCATCGGGCTGCGTTTATGAAGGGTGCGGTGCCGGGCGATTTGACGGCGGTGCTGGGAGCGGGTCGGTAGAGAGTCCGTTTGCGCACACTCTTCTTGCCGCACGGACTCCTGATTTCGACTCTGTGCCCGCCGTCACCCCGGCGCAGTAATTTCATCAACTAAAATTGACTTGAGGAATTGAAGAAAAATGCCACGTAAAGCACTGATCGCCGCTAATTGGAAGATGTTCAAGACGCCTGCTGAAGCCAAGGCGTTTGTGGATGCGTTTTTACCGCTCGTTGCCGGACACACGCGCGACGAGATTGCCCTGTTTCCCTCGCCGGTGCTGCTGCCTACGGTGATTGCAGCCGCCAAGGGCTCGAATGTGGCGGTGGGGGCACAGAATATTCACTTTGCCGAAGAGGGCGCTTACACCGGCGAGACCTCTGTGGGACAGCTGATGGCCGTGGGCGGAACGCATACGCTGATTGGCCACTCTGAGCGGCGGCAGTATTTTGCCGAGACCGACGAGATTGTGAACAAGAAGCTGCACACGGCGCTGAAGCATGGCGTGGTCCCAGTGGTGTGCGTGGGCGAAGTGCTTGAAGAGCGCGAGGCGGGCAAGACTGCTCACGTGCTGAAGACGCAGATTGCCGGAGCGTTCGTGGGCATTACGGCCGCTACTGCCGCGCCGATTGTGATTGCGTACGAGCCGGTGTGGGCCATTGGCACAGGTAAAACGGCGACGCCGGAGATCGCTGTGGATGCGCATAAAATCATTCGCGCTGAAGTTGCGAAACTGCTGGGCAACGATGTCGCCGCGCAGATGCGGATTTTATATGGCGGCAGCGTGAAGCCGGACAATGCGAGCGCCCTGATTGGCGAAGAAGAGATTGATGGCGCGTTGGTGGGCGGAGCAAGCTTGAAGCCGGATTCGTTTGCAGCGATTGAGAAGTACTGATGCTGCGTGGCCGTGCGATGTTGTTGATGTGGGTTCGATTGCCCGCCGCTGGACAACTGCACGCCCGATAAAAGTCATCTGACTTGCGAGGAGGGCTACTAAGATGGCCACAAAGAAAGCGGCAAAGAAAAGCAGCGCGAAGAAATCCAGCGGTGCAAAGAAGAAGTCTGCTGCGAAGAAATCCTCTACGCGGAAGTATTCTCCCGCCGCCGGCAAGAGCGTTGAACGGGAAATGAAGGCGCGCAAGAAGGGCACGTTGAAGTCCGGGCGCAGCGGCAAAAAAGTTAAGAGCAAGAAGCAGGCCATCGCCATTGGCCTGTCAGAGGCTCGGAAGGCGGGCAAGAAAGTGCCTGCCAAGAAAAAATCTTAGGGTCGATTCAATGTTCGGTTGCCGGGCGAATCGAAACGGGCCGGACATAAAAAGGGCGCGGAATTTAATTCCGCGCCCCTATTATTTTGGGCCGGGGCTAAAGCCCACTCGACTTGGGAGTGCCATTCGTGAGGCTGAAGCCTCACGCTCCCTCCGAAAAACAAAAGTTGCCTGCAGATGCGCCGAGCTTATGCGGAAACGCTGGCGCGCTCGCGGAAGTAATCCAGGCTCAGGCGCAGGCCCGTTTCGAGATCGATTTTTGGTTCCCATCCGAATAGCCGCTTAGCCTTCGAGATGTCCGGCTTACGCTGCAATGGATCGTCCTGCGGCAGAGGGCTGTACACGATCTGGCTGCTCGATCCGGTGATGCGGAGAACCGCCTGAGCACATTCAAGAACCGTCCACTCGATGGGGTTGCCGACGTTGACGGGAGTGTGCTCGTCGCTGCGGGAGAGGCCGAGAATGCCTTCAATTTCGTCGGACACGTAGCAAAAGCTTCTGGTCTGGCTGCCATCTCCATAGACCGTAAGCGGCTCGCCTTTGAGGGCCTGCATGATGAAGTTGGAAATGACGCGCCCATCGCTCTCGTGCAGGCGCGGACCATAAGTATTGAAGATGCGGACCAGATGCGTATCA
>DASRLI010000495.1:0-14109 GCA_035648535.1 Occallatibacter sp.
CGGCTGGAGTGAGTGTGGATCAGCAGATCCAGGATGACGCTGACCAGCTGACTTTTCTCTGGACTGAATCGGGACAGCCACGCGCTCAAAAGTAGGAATCCGATTGCCGCCAGACGGGTACTCAGCGGTCGTGCTCCGGAGTAACCTCATGCCCAGTCGAATCCCTTCCGATAAAGGAGGTACGGAACCTGTGCATAAGGTTCGATGGGTGTTCCTTCGTCTGCCAAAGCCGCGATCACTCGTTGCGGGAAGGCCGGCACTTTCGTTCTGAGCCCTTTGGACTCAGGCAGAGGGACACGGCGGAGCCTGGAGAAGATGGCACAAACAGAACTGCAAACCGGCACGATCGACTGGCCGCAGGAGGATGCGCGGCTGTCTGCGCTGGCTGCCACAGAGATTCTGGACACTGATCCGGAGTCCAGCTTCGACGCTATTACGCGGCTCAGTGCCGAATATTTTCGGGCTGACACGGTGCTGCTTGGCTTTGCTGACGCGAGCCGCATCTGGATCAAGTCTTACTGGGGCGAGGCTGTTCGCGAACTGCCGCGGAACCAGTCGATCTTTGAAATGGTGCTCGCCGAGAATGGGCCGGTGGTTGTTCCTGACATCTCAAAACATCCGCATTTCGAAGGCGGCCGGATGACTTTGCGGCGGTTGGACGTGGTCTCTTTCGCCAGCGCGCCGGTGCGGTCGTCCGAAGGCAGGATTCTGGGAATGTTGACAGTTTTCAGCTGCCAGCCGCGGCGCAGCATGGCCCTGGACGAGCTCCGAATGCTGGAAAGCCTCGCCGATATGGTTGCCAGCCAGTTGGAACTTCGCAGGCTGCGCAAGAGCTTCGGGGGACATGGATTGCGAGAGCCCCGCGCGGCAATGAGCATCCCCGGGAAATGGCCTGACAAACCGGATCTTCGCCACGCCCTTGAGCAGCGCGAGTTTGTGCTTTACTACCAGCCGGAAGTCGAACTCGCGACGCGCAGAATTGTTGGACTTGAAGCGTTGATCCGGTGGGTTCATCCAGAGCGCGGACTGGTGCCGCCCATGGATTTTATTCCGCATGCAGAGGAGAGCGGGTTGATTCTGCCGATCGGAGATTGGGGACTCGGTGAAGTCTGCAGCCAGATCCAGAAGTGGTGCCTCGACGATCCTGCGCATCACTCTCTGCGTGTTTGCGTCAACCTGTCTGCGCGCCAATTCTCCCGTGAGGGGCTGGCCGACCATGTCGAGGCGTTGCTACGCCAATCAGGTGTCTCCAGCCGGCAACTCGGACTAGAGATGACAGAGTCAAGCCTGATTCCCGATATGCGCACGGCCCTCGAGGTGCTCGGCAGTCTGCGCCGGCTTGGGGTTACCCTCCTGATGGATGACTTCGGTACCGGATACAGCTCACTCAGCTACCTGCATTCGTTTCCCATCGACGTGCTCAAGATCGACCGTTCGTTTGTAGGACGGATGTCCGAGGGCGAGCAGCCGCTCCAGATCGTACGCACCATCATCGAATTGGCGAGGGTGCTTGGCTTGGATGTGGTGGCCGAGGGCATCGAGACCCCTGAGCAGTACCGGCTGCTGCGCGAGATGGGCTGCCGCTTTGGGCAGGGATTTCTATTCGCCCGCCCCTTGCCTGTCGAGGCAGTCACCCGGCTATTGCGCTTGCCTGGGCGCGTACTTCCCGATCCTGCGGTCTGCAAAGAGCCCTCAGATTGACCCGACGCCGGTGCCAGGGACATGCGAATTGCCGGCTTCATTTCGGGAATGGTAGGTCGTGTTTCCGAATCCGGGAATCGCTCAGCATTTTGCATGCGAATTCCCTCGCGCTCAACGCACCGGGGACGAGTATGCTCCATCCCATGCAGCAAGCAGCCATAGCTTCACCCTCTCCCACCTCTTCCAGCTTTGCGGGGTTGCTGGCCGCACTTACCGCGCCCGCGTCCAAAGGGACCCCCGCCTGGAACGATGACGATCTTGCCGATGACGTGGCGACGCTGAGCTATGAGCGTGCCCTGCGCAACCACAGTCGATACAAGCCAGCTGATACCGGTGATCGGGCGTCCGCGCAAGCCGCCGATTCCAGATCTTGCCGCAACTGCGGAGCGTCTCCGTCCCATGCGGGTTCTGTTACTCAGGCAGCGAATCTGCCGGCGGAGCCTGGATGGAACGAGGACGCTGAACCGCAATCCGCACAGGGCATTTCAACGATATTTGATCAGAATCGCAAGTGTGCCAGCATCACCATCCGGCTCAGCAAAGCAGAGGGCGAGCAACTGCGGAGACGCGCGGCTGAGGCGGGGCTCACGGTGTCAGCCTACCTGCGCTCCTGCACATTTGAAGCCGAGGCTCTGCGGGCTCAGGTAAAGGAAGTCCTGGCAGAGTTGCGGAAGACCTCCACCACGGAAAAGCAGAGCGCAAAAACCGCGATGCGCCGATCATGGTTCGAGTGGTTGTGGCGGCTCATGCCTCAATGGCACCCGGGCCAGCATGTCGCACGGGTCTGATTATTCCACTTCGAGCACCAGGCATTTCAGATATTCGGTCTCCGGGAGGTTCAGAACCACCGGATGGTCGGGAGCGGCACCGCGGCGTTCGAGCAGGCGTACGCGCCGGCCTGTATCGGCGGCGGCAGAGGCGACTGCGGCCTCAAGCTCCGCCCAGCTTACGTGGTGGGAACAGGAGCAGGTGACGAGCAGACCGCCGGGGCGCAGCATCTTGAGGGCGCGCAGGTTCAGTTCCTTGTAGCCCCGCAGGGCGCCTTCTACGGCTCGCTTTGTTTTGGCGAACGCCGGCGGATCAAGCACGACGGCATCAAAAGTCTCGCCGGCATCTGACCAGTCGCGCAGGATTTGAAAGGCATCGGCCTCCACCCATTCCACCTGTGCTTTGAGCGATGAGAGATTGGCCTCAAGATTCCGCTCCGCCACTTCGAGCGAGGCGCGGGAGGCGTCAATGCCCATGACCTGGCGGCAGACCTGGGCGAGGTGGAGCGCAAACCCGCCCTGGTAGCAGCAAACGTCAAGAGCGCGGTCGATCGCGCCGAGTCTCCGCACCCACTCCCGCGTGGCGGCGTAGTTGGTCCGCTGGTCAAGAAAAGCGCCTGTTTTCTGGCCGGCGTTGGCGTCGTATTGGAAAACGAGGCCATTCAGGTGAAACTCCGTGGCTACGGCTTTGCTTGAAGCTTTCTTGAGGTAGAGCGCCTCTGACGGCGGAGCTGCCAACCCTTCCAACTCTCGCATGCGCGGGTCGGGGCGTTCGAGGATTGCGGCCGGCGCGAGCTCTTCCCGCAGCACACGGACGCAGGTCTCGCGCACGGCGGCTGAATCAAGCCCTCTGGCCAGGAGTTGGAGGATTATGAGGCTGCCGTACTTGTCAACGATCACGCCGGGAAGCTCGTCAGCTTCGCTGAAGCAGAGCCGGCAGGCGTCATTCTGGTCGTCGAGCAGCGGCTTGCGCCGAGCAATGGATTGCCGCAGCCTTGTTGCCAGCAGTTGAAGCCACTCTGCCTCGTCGACCGCCTCGCGGGAGACCAGCCGTAGCGCGATCTGTGAAGAGGGGCTGTAGAGCGCCGTGCCCAGTAGCAGGCCGCGATGGTCGGCCACGGGTAAGAGTGCAGGAGGGACGTCCGTGGCAGCCTCAGGCAGCGAAATAGTCTCGATATCGGAGGCATAGACCCAGAGGTGCCCGCTGCGCAGCCGATCGGCAGCACGGCGGTTCACCAGGGCTCCGGGATTGCCCAGAGCCTTGGGAGCGCTGGGCCGGGCGCCCATGCCTTCAGGATGAACCCTCTGTCTGGTTGGCGTCGCAGGTCTGCCAGCCCTGAGTGTCCTGCGGTTCCTATCTGGCCGTGGCTTTTGCGGCTTCACCATATGCTCCCTCGGGGTCCTGAACCCTCAAACTGGGAGCCAGATGGACTGCAGGCCTTTACTTGGCCTGCATCGTCTCCAGGTAGCGGCTCAAATTACTGATTCTGAGCGGCCTTTCCAAGGGGGTGACCTCGTTTATATTACCAAGGAACGTTCCCCATATCGGCATATCCGCTGTACCGTGCGCAGGAATCTTCACTCCATATTGAAGAACGCTCACAACGTGAGCTGCCGGAAACTTGCCTCCGTTGTTCTTGCTCAACAGGGTCAGGTCGGCGGGCTGGGCCTTCAGCGCGGCGGCAAAGGGCCCATTGCCTTTTCCCTGCAGGCCGTGACACTGCGCGCAATAGCTCTCGTACATCTGCTTGCCGTTCACAGGCCCAACCTTCTGGGTCTGAATGGTTATTGTTTTCGTACCGGATTGATCGTCGCGTGCGACGCCTGCGGCGGCTGCCAATACACTGGTCGCGACTGCCGCGCCCATAACGCCAAGTAAGAGGTTTTTCAGCATAGGTTCCTCAATTCTGGACCGCTACTCCAGGCCGACAGGTTACTCCCTCGCTGCGATCGACAGAATGTGATCTGGAGCACGTTGGATAGGGTCATTCAGCACCGACAGAGGCGTAGCCGGAAGATAAACATAAAAGGGAGAAATTCCCCCGGAACAGGCTCTATCTAGTCAGTGCCGAACCGCGGTCTTCCGGCACCGCGTTCACGCGCGCTGAACGGAAGCGGCCTATAATGAAGCATGGCGACTGTCCGGCAGACCGTACCGGAAGAAGTTCCCAGCGCGTCTTCGACTCCTTCGGAGGACGCGTCGGTTGTGGTGCGCGCCTCTGAGGCACACCCGATCAACCCGCTCTCGATCAATCAGCGCTTCGAAGCCCTTCTCCGCCAGGTACAAGCCAACCGCCCCAGTGAAGACGTCTCCCTGATACGCAAGGCATGGGATTTTTGCGTCAAGCATCACGAAGGGCAAATGCGGGCCTCGGGCGAGCCATACATCATTCATCCGCTTGAGGTGGCGGAAGTGCTGGCGGAGCTGAAGATGGACGCGACATCCATTGCCGCGGGACTCCTGCACGACTCGGTTGAGGACACGCCGGCAACCAATGAAGAGATTGCAGAGAAATTTGGCGACCAGGTAGCCCACATCGTCGAAGGCGTCACCAAGATCGACAAAATTCAATTTGCCAATCGCGAGGACCGTCAGGCTGAGAACGTGCGCAAGATGCTGCTGGCCATGGTGTCGGATGTGCGCGTGGTCCTGATCAAGCTAGCCGACCGGCTGCACAACATGCGTACCCTTGAACATCTGCAGCCGGACCGGCAAGAGGCGATTGCCCGCGAGACGCAGGACATCTATGCCCCGCTGGCACACCGGCTCGGCATGGGCAAGGTACGCGGCGAACTCGAAGACTTAGCCTTCCGTTATACCGACCCGGTGAGCTACGAGAAGGTTTCCGCAGCCGTAGAGGCCAGGCGCATCGAGGGCGAGCAGTTTCTGCGCGGCGTTGAAGAGACGCTGGTGGAGCAGCTGCGCGAAAACGGCATCGAGGCTCGCGTGGAGTGGCGCATCAAGAGGCTCTATTCCATCTTCCAGAAGATCGAACGCTCCAAGGTGTCCTTCGATCAGGTATACGACTTGCTGGCCGTCCGCGTGATCACACAGGACGTGGCCGCGTGTTATGCGGTCTTCGGTCTTATTCACACGCTTTGGCGGCCGGTGCCGGGACGCATCAAGGACTTCATTGCTATTCCGCGTGCCAACCGCTACCAATCTCTGCACACCACGGTGATGGGCGCCAGCGGCCACCAGTTTGAAGTGCAGATCCGCACCGAAGAGATGCACCGCATCGCCGAGGAAGGAATTGCGGCGCACTGGAAGTACAAGGCCGGTGATGGCGCCGTAACGGCCCGCGACGAAGAACGGCTCAATTGGATTCGGCAGTTGGTCGACTGGCAGAAGGAGATGACCGACCCCAACGAGTTCCTTTCCAGCCTGAAGATGGACCTCTATCCGGACGAGGTCTACACCTTCACGCCGAAGGGAAAGGTGGTGGTGGTCCCGGCCGACGGCACGCCCATCGACTTTGCCTACACGATTCATACCGAGGTGGGCCACACCTGCGTGGGCGCCAAGGTAAACAGCCGCATGGTGCCGCTGCGCACCAAGCTGCGGACCGGCGACATTGTCGAGATCGTCACGCAGAAGGATCACAAACCGAGCCGCGACTGGCTTACGTTCGTCAAGAGTCCGCGCGCGCGCAATAAGATCAAGCACTGGCTGAACGAGGACCAGCGGCGCAGGGCGGTGGAGATTGGTCGCAAGCTGCTAGAGCGCGAGGCGCGTAAGTTCAAGGTTCCAATGAACCAGATCTCTGATCAGGACCTCGGCCGCATTGCCAACGAGTACGGCGTGGCGACCGCCGCCGACATGCTGGCCATGCTGGGCTCAGGCAAGCACTCGGCGCACCAGATACTCAACAAGTTGGCGCCTGGGTACGCAAACCTGGGCGATGCCGAGCCCGCTCCGGAAACCAAGCCGGGGATGGGCGGCGAGGCAGGCATGTCCGACGCGGTGCGCAAACTGCACCTTTCGGGCTCTGACTCGCTTCAAGTGGAAGGCCAGAACGATCTGCTCGTCTATCGCGCACGATGTTGTAACCCCATTCGCGGCGAGGAGATCGTGGGATATGTTACGCGCGGCAAGGGCGTTGCCGTTCATGCGCGCAGTTGCCCTAATGTGCAGAACCTGCTCTATGAGAGCGACCGCCGCATTGCCGTGGAATGGTCGCGCGTAGGCGACCAGACCGCGGGCAAGCCGCAGCGCTACCCGGTCAAGATCACCGTATTCTGCGACGACCGCACAGGCATGTTGAAGGAACTGACCGCTACAATCTCCGATGACAACACCAATATCCGCGGTGTGGAGATGCGCCACGACGAGGACGGCGAAGCCATCATCGAGTTTGTGGTTGAAGCCGAAGATGTCCGGCACCTGAACCGCATGGTTCTGGGTCTTCGCCGCGTCGCCGGCGTCCGGGCCGTACAGCGGACGCAAAAGCTGTAAGGGCGCTTCCGCCGGAGACTCCATCAAATCAACGCAACCATAGGTCTGAACTGCTCAGACTCTTGCCCCTAGCCGTGCAAGCCTGTCATTGTGTGCGAGATTCTGCGATGAGAAGCGGAATCAAAGCCCGCCTCCGCTTTAGGTAGTGCGGATGAGGCTCATTGGCAGCCGGAACGCGTGCAGGAGGCAGTCGTTATGAATCGCATAACCAATAGACATTTTGATCCCCGAACCTTTCTCGCCACCGAAGGGCCGGGAAGATGCATCCATCGTGAAGCTGCAAGGCAGGATATTTTTCGCCAGGGCGGACCGGCAGATGCGGTGTTCTACCTTCAGAATGGCCGGGCAAAGCTCACCGTCATTTCCAAACGAGGGAAAGAAGCCACAGTGACTCTGCTTGCCCCAGGAGACTTTTTTGGCGAGGAGTCGATGGCAGGAGTGGAAGCGCTGCGAACTGCAACAGCCTCGGCAGTTTCCGTTTGCATGGTGCTCAAAATCGAGAGGGAAAGGATGCTCCACGCCTTGCATGAAGAACATGCGTTCTCCGACTTCTTCATGCAGTTCATCCTGACCAGGGGCATCCGGACCCAGGCGGACCTCGTTGATCAGCTCTTCAACTCCAGTGAGAGGCGCCTGGCGCGAACACTGCTGTTGATGGCGGATTTTGGAAAAGAGGGTGAGCCGGAACCGCTGATTCCCCCTGTGACTCAGGAGACGCTAGCGGAGATGATCGGGACTACCCGCTCCCGGGTGAGCTTCTTCATGAATCGCTTCAGAAAGCTCGGCTACATCGAATACGATGGCCGCATTCGGGTTCACACTTCGCTGCTCGACATGGTACTGCAAGATTCACTACCCGGAGAGAACGCGTCCAGGCCCGCACTCCTGGACCCGCCGCTCAGCCGGGCTCTAGCCGCCAAAAGAGCCAGGCTTTTGTGAGTTTCTGATTCCCGGATCTGATCAGCCAAGCCGGACTTGAAACCTGCACAATACCTCGCAAAGGAGATCTCATGTCGTTTGGACTGTATGCTGTCGGGTTCGCAATCATGATTGCCGGACTGGCTTACGCTGCCCGCTTGGTTCATGTGCCAACACATTGGATTATTGTGGGCGCTGTTGTGATGGTTGGAATGGGGATACTGTCGGGAGTCAAGGCAACACGTCAGAGAGATTCCGCCAATTAACGATATTGGACACGGTGGTTCAATCTGCCTGTCTTCGCCTCCGCAACTCAGGGAGTGTTGTTCTAATAAGCAGGTGCGTCGGGCTCGCTCTGCCGATAGTTGAAGGTCGCTGACCAGGTAAGCGGACTCGGATTCGTAGCGGCGGCGGTAACATTTCCTCATGGCAGTAAGAGCTGACGACCGAAAAGAACTTCTGCGCGGTATCCACGTCATCGACGGCGGTCTGGCCTCGGAACTGGAATACCTGGGCGCACGCATCGACGGGCCGCTCTGGTCCGCCCATGTTCTCGAAGACGAGCCCGAAAGAGTCGCAGCCGTACATCGCGCATACATTCAGGCGGGTTCCCAGTGCATCGCAACTTGCAGCTACCAGGTTTCGCGCATGGGCTATGCCGAGATCGGCCTCCCCCCGGAACGCGCAGATGGCGCCCTGCTGCGGTCAGTCGCGCTGGCCCGCTCGGTAGTCGCCGAATTTCCTGGACGCCGCGTCCTTGTTGCCGGCTCGCTCGGCCCATACGGTGCGGCGTTGCACAATGGCGCCGAGTACCACGGCAACTACAACTGCTCCTATGCCGACCTGGTCCGCTTCCATCGCGAGCGCATTGAAGTGCTTGCCGGCGCAACCGATCCGCAGGCTCCTGATCTGCTCGCCCCCGACTTACTTGCTTTTGAAACCTTTCCTTCGCTTGATGAGGTCCGCGCCGTCGGCGAAGCGCTCGCTCCCTGGCCGATGTTGTCAGCGTGGTTCAGCTTCTCCTGTCGCGACGACAAGCACGTCTCCCACGGAGAGTGGGTTCGAGATTGCGCCTCACTCGTTGCCGCACTGCCGCAGACGGTGGCGATTGGAGTGAACTGCGTTCCGCCCCGCTGGCTTCCATCCCTCATCGCCGAGTTGCGCACAGCCTCAAGCAAGCCAGTTTTGGTCTATCCCAACTCGGGAGAAGGATGGGATGCGGAGGCCAGGTGCTGGACGGGTACAACCGACCCTGCCGACTTTGGCGAAATGGCGGCGGGGTGGTTTGCTGCGGGGCCACAGATGGTTGGTGGTTGCTGCCGGACTCGTCCCGCTCATATTCGTGAGGTTGTGCGAGCGGCCACACAGCTGTCATGCACAGGTTCAGGTTGACGAGGGAATGAAGCCGGGGCACTCGGTCTTTGTGTAGGGTCGAAGTTCCTAGCTAACCAGCGCGAGTGCCGCCGTTCCCTTGCGGGGTGGAACATACCGGTCGGCGCGCGAAGTGATGAAAAGCTTTTCGCGGCTGAGGAGCTTGCGAATCTGGCCGCGGGCGTGCTCGGCCCAGGGGCCGCGGTTGTCCAGCCGCACATAGGCCTGCCAGTGGCGCAGGGCGGGGCGATGTTTGTCTTTGCGTTCATAGGCCAGGGCGAGGTTGTAGTGAGCGTCTGCGTAGCGAGGCGCGAGGGCAACGGCCTTGCAGTAGGCTGCGATCGACTCATCCGGGCGCTCGAGTTCGTCCAGCACATTTCCCAGATCGAAGTAGGCGAGCACGTAACCTGGATCGGCAACGGTAGCGCGGCGGTAGAACTCTTCGGCGCGGCCGAATTGGCGGAGATGAAAGTGCAGTGTGCCAAGGTTTATGCTGGCCGGCGCATAGTCCGGATCGAGTTCGAGAATCTCTTCGTAGAGAGCGATGGCTCGGGGCTTTTCGCCGGCCTCCTCTGCCTGCACCGCGGCAAGAAAGCGGTCCTGGATGCCGCGGGGCTCGGGGGCGACAGCACTGTGGAGCCGGGAGGGTTCAGAGTGGGCGGACGGACGATCAACCTGATCAAGCTTGTCAAGACGTTCGAAGTCGAACAGCAACTGCCGACGGATGGGATCCACCATGGCGCCGTGATGGCGGAAGGCAAGGCGCGCGCCGGTTCGAACCACGCAAGCCTCCAGGAGCGGATTGGCCATACCGGCCACGGCCTTCATGGCCAGGATCGAATCCCGGATGCAGGCTGCCGGCACGTCGTCCTCGCGCAGGATGCGCAGAGTTCTCAATTGCCCCAGATCCTGGAATGTGTAGGTCGGCTGCTGGGGAATGAGTCCGGCTCTTTCCCACCCTTGCAACTGGTGAGAACTTATTTGCAAGATACGCAGAACGTCCTGACGGCTATAGCTGGTCACTCTTGAGTACTCCCGCAGGTAGTACGCACTGCCGTGGGTCGTGAATTCCCGGTTCTGAACTCGTTCTCTGAACTGGACTTCTCGGCTCAGGTCCCCGACGTAGCCCCTGGAACAGTTACGGAGAAACCACCCGTGCTGCGATTATGCCAAGAGTTGCCGTGGATAAGCAGACCGGATCTAGGGTGACAAGAAAAAACCCGTGGATAATAGGTGCTTGTCTTGGTTCGCATTGGGGTAATGCGGGTGGCTCCGACATTGGGCAAGGAGCCCATTTTGGGAGTCATTCGGTAAATCCTGCGTCTTTCCTGGGTCTGGAGAATTGCCTTCCCTGCTTTTCGGTCGGTACATTAGTATCGGCGTGTGCGAGATCCGTATATAGAAGTTGGAACTGGATGACAGGGCCCCTGATTCAAGCGGAGTTCCGGCTCGCGCTCGACGAACGGCTGAAGGTACTTTCCGTAAGCACTGGCATTGACGCTCTTCTTGGCATCAGCGCTGAGGACTTTCTTGCCTCCAGGGTGAACCTGAAGGACCGCATTCACACCGACGACGCCGACATCGCCGGCATGTTGTTTTCCCCAACAGCAGAGAACGAATCCGGTACATTCAACATCCGCCTCCGTCATGCCGACGGAAAGATACGCTGCGTCCGGGGGCAGTACACCAGGGAACCGGCAAAAGTCGGAGGGAAAGCCGCACTCAATCTGTTGCTGCACGAAGCGAAGAGTCTCTATGGGAATTTGAATGAGCCGGCCAGCCTGACCACCATCGATCCGGTGATGGATATCGTCGACGAGGCGCTTTATTTCAAGAACCGCAATCATGTGATTACCGCGGCAAACCGCAGGGCCCTGCTTGACTGGTCCCATGCCGGTGAGGACGGTGCTGGCTTACTTGGCCTGACCGATTACGACCTGTTCCCCGAAGAATTTGCGGACATCTATTACCAGCTTGAAAGGGAGGTCTTTGCCGGAAACAAGGTGATGCGCGACACCCAGGCCCCGCCGCAGGGGAACCGGAAGGGGGGGTGGGTAGACAACCGGAAATATCCGGTCAGAGACCTCGATGGAAAGGTGATTGGCCTGTTCGGTGTGGTGCGGGATATCACCAGGCAAATGGCAACTGAGACGGCACTTCGCGAGAGCGAGGAGTCGTTGCGCGAGGCGCAGAGCATCGCTGGTCTGGGCAGCTATGTCGTGAATGTCGGGACTGGATTGTGGACAAGTTCGGATGTTCTCGACCAATTGTTTGGAATCGACAAAGAGTATGTGCGCTCCGTTGAGGGATGGGCCGCCCTCCTACATCCCGACGATCGCGCCACGATGGTCGACTATTTCGCGAACGAAGTACTTGGGAAGGGCGAGCCGTTCAACAAGCAATATCGCATCGTTCGCCATTCAGACCGGGCGGTGCGCTGGGTACATGGACTGGGACGTTTGGAGTTCGACGTACAGAGCAGGCCGGTAAAGATGTTCGGCATCATCCGCGACATTACCGAACGCAAGCAGTCCGAGATCGCGCTGTGTGAGAGCGAGGAATCACTACAGGAGGCGCAGAGGATTGCCGGGATCGGCAGCTTTGTGGCGGATTTCAGTACTGGGATTGCCACACGGTCGGAGGTTCTGATCGAGTTATTCGGAATCGACAGAGACTATGAACCAAGCATGGCAGGTTGGATGGCACTGATTCATCCCGATGACCGTGCGAGGATCGCGGACCAGCTGGCGAGTCAGGCAACAGGCAAAAGCGGTCCATTCACCCAGGAATTCCGCATCGTTCGCCCCTCAGACGGAGTGGTCCGCTGGATCCAGTCTCGAGTCAGCCTGGAGTTCGATGCGCTTGGAAAGCCCAAGACCTTTCGTGGCGCGGTTCAAGACATTACCGAACGGAGGCAGGCCGAAACAGAGCTGCGCCACAGTAAGGAACTGCTGCAACTGTTCATCGACCACGCGCCAGCGGGGCTGGCCATGTTCGACCGCGAGATGCGCTACCTGGCCGCAAGCCGCCGCTGGCTTGAGATGCATTCCCTTCTGGGCCGGGAAGTGATGGGACACTCCGAATATGAGATCTTTCCCGAGCTTCCGGAAAGCTGGAGAGAGGAGCACCGCAGGGCGCTGGCGGGAGAGGCGCTACCCGCCGACGAGAGGTTCCTTGAACGAGCGGATGGGTCGGCGCAATGGGTCAGGCGGGAGATCATTCCCTGGCGGGCCGCCGATGGCGCCGTCGGCGGCATCATCATTGTCTCGGTGGACATCAACTGGCAGAAGCAGGCCGAAGCAGCGTTGCGGGAAAGCCAGGAGTTGCTGCAGTTGTTCATCGCCGACGCGCCCGTTGCGCTTGCCATGTTTGACCGCGAGATGCGCTACCTGACAGTAAGCCACCGATGGGCGAAGGATCACTCAATCACCGATCAGGAGATCGTTGGACATTCTCATTACGAGATCAACCCCGAAGTTCCGGAGCGGTGGAAAGAGACACACCGCCGTGGACTGGCGGGCGAGCGCCAGCGGTCCGAAGAGGACCGATACGATCGTGCCGATGGCACCATGCAATGGATCCGCTGGGAGATCATTCCCTGGATGGCCGCCAATGGCGCCATCGGCGGCATCATTATGTTCTATGAAGACATCACCGAGCGCAAACAGGCCGAGGCTGCGCTGCGCGAGAGCAAGGAACTGCTGCAACTATTCATCGCGCACGCGCCGGCCGCACTGGCAATGTTCGACCGCGAGATGCGCTACCTGGTCGCCAGCCGCCGATGGCTGGAAGACTATTCTCTTTTGGGCCGAAATATCATCGGACACTCTCACTATGAGATCGTCCCCGACATTCCGGGGCGCTGGAAAGACGCGCATCGCCGCGGCCTGGCCGGCGAATCGCTTCGCGCCGAACAGGACCGGTTCGAGAGAGCCGATGGAACCGTGCAGTGGATCCGGTGGGAGGTCATTCCCTGGCGGGAGGACGATGGCTCTGTCGGTGGCATCATTCTCTTTGCCGAGGACATCACGCGGCAGATGGAAACCGAGGAAAGGTTGCGCCTGGCTGCCAGCGTCTTTACCAATGCTCGCGAAGGCATCACAATCACTGATCCCGACGGCGCCATTCTTGAAGTGAACGAGATGTTCACGCGCATCACCGGGTATCAGCGTGACGAGGTGCTGGGCCGGAATCCGAACCTGCTGAAATCCGGCCTGCATAGCAAGGAATTCTACGACGAGATGTGGCGCGCGCTCGCCAAGGAAGGCCATTGGTCCGGAGAAATCTGGAATAGAGGCAAGAACGGCGACGTATTTGCCGAAATGCTGACGATTACCGCTGTGCACGATGCCAGCGGAGAATTGCTGCAATATGTCGCTCTGTTTTCTGACATCACCCAGCTTAAGAAGCACGCTCAGCAATTGGAGCATCTTACTCACTACGACTTATTGACGAGCCTGCCCAACCGGGTTCTCCTTGCGGATCGCCTGCATCAGGCCATGGCCCAGGCGAACCGGCGAAAACAGGTGCTTGCAGTTGCGTATCTCGATCTGGACGGCTTCAAGGAAATAAACGACCGGCACGGACGGGAAGCCGGGGATCGGTTGCTCACCTCGCTGGCCTTCGACATGAAGTGCGCCCTGCGCGAAGGCGATACATTGGCCCGGCTGGGCGGGGACGAGTTCGTCGCCGTGATGTTGGATCTGGGTAATGCCGAATCCAGCGTATCCGTGCTGGCCCTACTACTGGAGGCCGCGTCTGAACAGGTGCAGGTTGGCGATCTAAGCCTTTGTGTTTCGGCAAGTATCGGGGTCACGTTCTATCCTCAGGCGGAAGAGGCGGACCCGGATCTGCTGCTGCGGCAGGCCGACCAGGCTATGTACCAGGCAAAGCTGG